>UQSB01000051.1 GCA_900543505.1 uncultured Collinsella sp.
AGCTGCGGAAACGCGGGACCCGTTCAGGCTGTTGCGCTGAGATTGAAAATCAACCCGTGCTTGGCGCTGCAGTGGGGCTTGAGGTCCCAAAAAACGGCTTCCGACCAGCGTGGTCGATCAACTCAATTGTTCAAAAAAGGGTATTCATAAGCGACTTGGCAATGAATTTAAAAATCTTTGGGTGGTGCTGTGGGCCACTGGTATGCATTTTGCGACCACAGCCTTGTGCCCGTTGACCTGCGGCTTGGCTCAGCTTGTCCCCACGGCACCGTATCTTGTCAACAGATCCGTCAAGCTTTTGGTCAGCATTTGGTTGGAATGCGCATGAAACGTCGTGTGAGTATGGGCATATGTGGAGGTCATGAGGTTGTAGCTGCATATTCTTGCAGCCTAGGAGGTTGAAAGATATTATTACCAAGTCTTTTCCTGCTTCAGGCGCACCTTCACGACCTGAAGCCACATTTGCCCAGAGGAGGTGACAATATGAAGGCTTATGAACTGCTGTTCTTTGTTGACCCGTCGCTCGACCCCGAGACTCGTCTCGCTGTTATGAAGCGTATCGATACCACGATCGCTGAGGGCGCTGGCAAGGTCGACTCCGTTGACGAGTGGGGCAAGCGCAAGCTCGCCTACGAGATCAACGACCTCACCGATGGTGACTACACCCTCATCAACTTCCACGCAGATCCTACCCAGATCGCCGAGCTTGATCGCGTCCTGCGCATCACCGACGCTGTGGTCCGCCACATGATCGTCCGTCGCGACGACCAGGAGTAAGACTGTCGTTTTGGACTGGGCTTGTGCCCCAAGAGGAAGTAGTGAGTTATGAGCATCAATCGAGTGAACATCACCGGTAACCTCACCCGCGATCCCGAGCTGCGCGCCACCGCCGGCGGAACCCAGGTTCTGTCCTTTGGCGTCGCCGTGAACGATCGTCGCCGCAACGCGCAGACTGGCGAGTGGGAGGACTATCCCAACTTTGTCGACTGCACCATGTTCGGCACCCGCGCCGAGGCCGTGAGCCGTTTCCTGGCAAAGGGAAACAAGGTCGCGATCGAGGGCAAGCTGCGCTACAGCTCTTGGGAGCGCGACGGCCAGCGCCGGAGCAAGCTTGAGGTCATCGTCGATGAGATCGAGTTTATGAGCTCCCGTGGTGGCCAGGGTGGCTACGACCAGGGCGGTTACGCCCCCGCAGCTCCCGCGCCCGCAGCACGTCCTGCCGCACCGGTGGCTACGCCGCCCGCGGTCGACGTCTACGATGAGGACATCCCGTTCTAAGGGTTGTTCACCTATTTTTGAGTGAGAGGCGGCTTCGGTTCGCCGAAGTTGCCAAACGAAAGGTATTTTGACATGGCTAATGATTTTTCTGCACGTCAGCCGCGTCGTAAGTACTGCCAGTTCTGCAAGGAGAACACTGAGTTCATCGACTATAAGGACACTCAGCTTCTCCGTAAGTACATGACCGACCGTGGCAAGATTAAGCCCCGTCGCGTCACTGGCGCTTGCACGCAGCATCAGCATGACATCGCCAACGCCATCAAGCGCGCCCGCGAGATGGCTCTCCTGCCGTACACCGTCCCCGTGGTTTCCTCTCGTGGCAACCGCGACCGCGGCTAAGAAGGGAGACGCATCATGAAGGTTATTCTTCTCGATGAGATCAAGGGCAAGGGCGGCGAGGGTGACGTCGTAGAGGTCGCTCAGGGTTACGCTGAGAACTTCCTGTTCCCCAAGAAGCTCGCTGTTGCCGCCACCAAGGGCAACCTCAAGCAGCTTGACGAGCGTCGCAACAACATCGCCAAGCGCGAGGCCGTCCGTCTGGCTACCGCCAACGAGACCAAGGCTGCCTTCGAGGGCAAGACGGTCACCGTTGACGTCAAGGTCGGCGACGAGGGCATCCTCTTTGGCTCCGTTACCGCCGCTATGATCGCTGACGCCATCAAGGCTCAGCTCGGTATGGACATCGACCGCAAGCGCGTCGAGCTCGGTAAGCCCATCAAGGTTGCCGGTGCCCACACCGTTGCCATCTCGCTGTACCGCGAGATCAAGGCCGAGGTTGTCGTTCTCGTCGGCGTTACCGCCGAGGAGCTCGCTGCCGAGGCTGAGGTCGAGGAGGCCGCTGAGGTCGCCGAGGCCGAGACCGCCGAGGTCGAGACTGAGGCTGCTGCCGAGTAGCATTTGCTGCAACGCAACAATCTTGTTCTAAGAAGGGCGCTCTGGGAAACCAGGGCGCCCTTTTGTTTTATTTGCGCTGAGTGAGTGTCATGGTGAACGCTGCGTCGAAGTCCTATACACAGGACCGTTCATCCGTTTGGTTCGGTGATGATTGGCGGCGCGCGGCGCGTTTTGGGACCGTGGCTGATACTATGGATGCTCGCAAGCGATATGAATGAGGATGCTCATGGCATACGACGATAGGGAGACCGGGCTGACGGTTGAGGACCGCGGCTCAAAGTTGGGTCTTCCCCAAAACCAAGATGCAGAGGCCAATGTACTGGCCGCTATGCTGCTATCGCCCGAGGTAGTCGAAGAGGCCCAGGTCGAGCTGCAGCCCGATGACTTCTACCGGCCCATTCATAAGACCATCTATACCGCGATGGTCGATATGTACAACAGCCGCATTCCCATCGACTCCATCTCGCTGATCGATTACCTGCGAAGCATCAACAAGCTTGATGCCGTGGGCGGCGAGGCCTACATTTTGGAGTTGATGGGTCAGACCCTGTCGCTCGTCAACTGGCAGCACCATGCCGCCATCGTTCGCCGCGATTCGATGCTGCGTGAGCTGATCGGCGCCACCAACGAGATCAACGCGCTGGCCTATAACGCTCCCACCGATACCAAAGAGGTCGTGGAGCTGGCCGAGAGCAAGCTGCTCAAGGTCACGGCGCGCGAGGTCAAGTCGAGCTACAAGACGCTGACCGAGTTTATGGTCGAGGCCTATAACGAGGCCGAGGAAGTGTGCCAGGCCGGTGGCCAGGCGGCGGGCGTGCCCACGGGCTTCCCGTCGCTCGATCGCATGCTCATGGGTTTCCGCGAGGGCCAGCTCATCATCATCGGCGCCCGTCCTGCCGTGGGTAAGACGTCGTTCGCCCTGAATCTGGCGCTCAACGCTGCCGCTGCCGGTTATACCGTTGGCTTCTTCTCTCTGGAGATGTCGGGCAAGGAAATTGCCCAGCGTCTGATTTGCGCCTACGCCATGATCTCGATCAGTGACTTCCGCATGGGCCGCATTAGCCCCGAGCAGTGGGCAAATATCAACGAGGCCACGCAGACCTTGTCCAAGCTCGATATTCTGATTGACGATACGCCCGGCACCACGGTGACCGAGATCCGCGCCAAGAGCCGCCGCATGCTCCACAACAAGGAGAAGGCCATCATCATCTTGGACTACCTGCAGCTGGTGAGTCCTCCGCCGGGACGCCGCTCCGAGAGCCGTACCGTCGAGGTCTCCGAGATGTCGCGTGGTCTGAAGATCATGGCCAAGGAGCTCAAGATCCCGCTCATCGCGCTGTCGCAGCTCTCGCGTCAGGTCGAATCCCGTACCGGCAAGCGCCCGCAGCTTTCCGACCTTCGTGAATCGGGCTCCATCGAGCAGGACGCCGATATCGTTATGTTCTTGGACCGCTCCGCCGACGAGGCCGAAGCCTCGCGCGACGATCGACCCGACGAGGGCGTTACGCGTATCGTCGTGGCCAAGAACCGTTCGGGCCCGATCGGCGACGTCGACCTGATGTTCCTGCCGGCATCCACCAAGTTCTATGAGCTTGATGGGGCACATGCCGAGGAGTAGGACAGGCGCCCGTTGCACGGGTATACTGGGAATGTTTTGTGCTTCTGCGTGCCGGCGTGGCGCGTAGACAGTCCATGAATGTAAGGAGTAAACATGCCGTCAACCGTTTTGGTCGGTGCCCAGTGGGGCGATGAGGGCAAGGGTAAGATTTGCGACCTGGTCGCCGGCGACTTCGATGCCGTCGTGCGCTACTCGGGCGGCAACAACGCCGGTCACACCATCGTCGTCAACGGCAAGAAGTACGGCCTGCACCAGGTGCCCTCCGGCATCATGTATTCCGACCACGTGTCGGTGATCGGTAACGGCTGCGTCGTCAACCCCAAGGTTGTCCTTGAGGAGATCGACATGTTCGAGGCCGACGGCATCACCACCAAGAATCTCAAGATCAGCGGCAACGCGCATGTCATCATGCCGTACCACATCGATCTGGATGGCGCCTTTGAGCAGAAGCTCGGCAAGAAGAACATCGGTACCACCAAGCGCGGCATCGGTCCGTGCTACCAGGACAAGATGGCCCGCATCGGCCTGCGCATGCAGGACATGCTGGACGAGGCACTGTTCCGCGACAAGCTGGAGACCGCTCTCGCCCGCGTGAACCCCGAGCTCGAGCTCATCTACAACCTGCCCACCTACACCGTGGACCAGATTTGCGACGAGTACCTGCCCATGGCCGAGCGCCTGCGCCCCTACATCACCGAGACGAGCCTGCTGCTCAACAACATGATCGATGAGGGCAAGGACCTGCTGTTTGAGGGCGCCCAGGCCACGCTGCTCGACATCGACCACGGCACCTATCCGTACGTGACGTCTTCCAACTGCACCGCCGGCGGTGCCATCACCGGCTCCGGCGTGGGCATGAAGAACGTCGACCGCGTGCTGGGTGTCATGAAGGCCTATATCACCCGCGTCGGTTCGGGCCCCATGCCCACCGAGCTTTCCTATGAGTCCGAGGCCGGTCACACGCTGACCGAGGAGGGCTATGAGTACGGTGTGACCACCGGTCGCCGTCGTCGCTGCGGCTGGTTCGACGGCCCCATCGCCAACTACGCCTCACGCGTCAACGGCCTCACCGATATCGCCCTGACTAAGCTCGACGTGCTTTCGGCCTTCGACACCATCAAGGTGTGCGTGGCCTACGACGTCGATGGCGAGCGCTACACCAGCGTGCCCGAGCATCAGGTGCGCTTTGAGCATGCCAAGCCCATCTACGAGGAGCTCCCCGGCTGGAAGTGCGACATCACCGGTTGCCGCAGCTTTGATGAGCTGCCGCAGGAGGCTCAGGACTACGTGGCGTTTATCGAGGATCTGGCACACACCCGCGTGACGTTCATTGGCGTCGGCGCCGGTCGCGAGCAGATCATCAACCGATTCTGGAAGTAATCGGTTCATACGGTTATTGCGATATACCCCTTTGCAGCCCGGACGGGCGGCCGAGGGGTATATTTGCTTGTAATGGGCCCGCATGGTTGGCGGGCCGTTAATCCATAGAGGAGGCACCCTTGAAGGCGGACACTCAAACCATCGACATCCTGTTGTTGGGCAGCGGCGGCCGCGAGCATGCTCTGGCAGCCAAGCTCGCAGCATCACCGCGCGCCGGCAAGCTCTACATCGCGCCGGGTAACGGCGGCACCGCGAGCTGCGGCGAGAACGTGGTTCTCGACGATTGCGATCCTGCGGCCGTGGCGGCGTTTGCCCAGAGCCATGGATGCGGACTCGTGGTGATTGGCCCCGAGGCTCCGCTCGTGGCGGGCGTGGCCGACGCCGTGCGCGCGGCGGGTATTCCCTGCTTTGGCCCGGGTGCCGAGGGTGCCCAGATGGAGGGCTCCAAGCTATTCTCCAAGCAGCTCATGGAGCGTGCCGGCATTCCGACGGCCGCCTATGGCTCGTTTACTGACGAGGCTTCGGCTCTCGCCTATGTGCGTGAGCAGGGTGCCCCGCTGGTCGTGAAGGCTGACGGTCTGGCCGCAGGCAAGGGCGTTATCGTGGCGACTGAGCTCGAGCAGGCCGAAGAGGCCGTGCGCGAGTGCTTTGGCGGCACCTTTGGCGATGCCGGCAACACCGTGGTTATCGAGGAGATGCTCGTTGGCCCCGAATGCTCGCTTTTGGCCTTTACCGACGGCAAGACCGTGCGTCCCATGGCCACCTCGCAGGACCACAAGCGCGCGCTCGAGGGCGATCTTGGCCCCAACACGGGCGGCATGGGCGTTTACAGCCCGGTGCCTATCGTGACCGACGAGGAGCACGCCACCATGGTGGCGGTCATGGAGCAGACCGTGGCCGAGCTTGCTGCCGAGGGCATCGACTACCGCGGCTGCCTGTACGGCGGCTTTATGCTTACCCCCGCCGGCCCCAAGGTGCTGGAGTTCAACGCCCGCTTTGGCGACCCCGAGACGCAGGTCGTGCTGCCGCGCCTTAAGAACGACCTGGTTGAGGTCATGCTCGCCTGCGCCAACTGCGAGCTCGATCAGATTGAGCTCGACTGGCGTGACGAGTGGGCTGTGGCCGTTGTCCTGACGAGCGCGGGCTATCCCGGCAGCTACGAGAAGGGCAAGGTCATCACCGGCATCGCCGACGCCGAGGCCATGGAGAACGTGACCGTGTACCACGCGGGCACTGCCATGGTGGACGGCCAGCTCGTGACCAATGGTGGCCGCGTGCTCGCCGTGACCGCGCTGGGCGACACGTTCGAGAACGCTCGCAACCTTGCCTACGAGGCCTGCGAGAAGATTGATTTTGAGGGCAAGACTCTGCGTCACGATATTGGCCTGCGCGCGCTGCGCGGCCGCGACGCCTGGGATGCCTAAAATCCGAGAGGAATGAGACGGATGGACGAGAAGAGCGAAGAGCTCGTGGATGCGCAGATCGTTGAAGAGGACAGCCGCATGTATGGGCACGCCGAGGGCGAGCCCGGCGGCGAGGTCGCTGACGAGCCGGCGCTGGTGCTGGGCGACGACGACCCACACGATGCCGAGCTGCACGAGAAGATTCTTTCGGAGGAGTGCGCCTGGAAGGGCAAGATCCTCGACGTCCACCGTCTTGAGGTTGAGCTGCCCAACGGTCGCCGCAGTGCCCGCGATATCGTTCGCCATCCGGGTGCGGCGGCCGTTGTAGCGCTGACCGAGAGCGGCAAGATCGTACTGGTGCGTCAGTACCGCACCGCCATCGACCGCGTGACGGTCGAGATTCCCGCCGGCAAGCTCGACCCGGGCGAGGACCCACTCGATTGCGCTAAGCGCGAGCTACACGAGGAGACGGGCTTTAGGGCCGGTCGCATTCGCTTTTTGACGTCGATTGTCACGTCCTGCGGTTTTTGCGACGAGATCATTCACATCTACTTGGCTACCAAGCTGGAGTTTGATGCGCCCAACCCCGACGATGACGAGTTTGTCAACGTTGACCTGGTGCCGCTGCACGAGCTGATCGACGCCGTGCTCGACGGCAAGATCGAAGACGCCAAGACCGTCGTGGGCGCCTTGGCCTGCGATAGCATCGCGCATCGACTTGGTGGAGCCGAACTGTAACGAGCGGGATGGCCCTTGGGTCATTTAGCCAACTTTGTTGAAGCGGGGTTATGACCTCGCTGGTTTGTGTAAGTCAGCGAAAGTGCTTCATTTGAGACAAGGTGGCCTAAAAGAGGAGGGAAGCGTATGGATATACGCGACCGACGATTGAAGGCCAGATTGTCCAAATGGGGCACTTGCAGCGTCGAGACGAAACGCGGTTTGGTAAAACCGCGTAAGGTGATTATGTTGAAGAGGTTTCTTTCTTACTACGAGCCCCAGATGGGGCTTTTTGTTGCTGATACTGTTTGTGCTCTGGTGCTTGCTGCCATTGACCTGGCGTTCCCCATTATCCTGCGCAATTTGACCGGTGGGCTATTTACTCAGGGTCAGGCTGCCATTATGCAGGCGCTCGGCATGATCGCGGTGGGCTTGGTGCTGATGTATGCCGTCCGCTGCGCCTGCCGCTATTTTGTGAGCTATTGGGGCCACGTGATGGGCGCGCGCATGGAGTCCAAGATGCGCGAGGACCTGTTCGACCAGTACGAGCGCTTTAGTTTTGCGTACTTCGATCGCAACAGCTCGGGCGACATGATGAGCCGCGTGGTCAACGACCTGTTCGATATCTGCGAGGCGGCGCACCACGTGCCCGAGTGGATCATCATCTGCGGCATCGAGATTATCGGCTCGTTTGTGATCCTCTTTACCATCGCCCCGGTGCTGGCGCTCGCCATGGCTGTGGTGACAGCAGCGTTTGCGGTCATCATGTTTTGGCAGAACATGCGCATGCGCGAGGTCTTTAGCGACAACCGCAAAAAGATCAGCGGCATCAATGCGCAGCTGCAGGATTCGCTGGCGGGCATGCGCGTGGTCAAGAGCTTTGCCAATGAGGAGACCGAACGCTTCAAGTTCCGCGCCTCCAACAATCGCTACCTTTCGTCCAAGGAAAACATGTATCACGCCATGGGCGTCTATACTGCGACGTATGGCCTGCTCTCGGGTGTGCTCTATGTGATCGTGGTACTGCTGGGCGGCTGGCTGGTCGCCCAGGGTCAGCTGCAGGCGGTCGATATGGCGACCTTTGCACTCTATATTTCGCTGTTCTGCACGCCGCTCGAGACGCTCGTCAATTCGGCCGAAACGTATCAGAAGGCCATCGCCGGCTTTAAGCGCATGGACGAGGTGCTCTCGACCGCGCCGGATATCCAGGACAAGCCGGGCGCCACGGATCTGCAGGTGACCGCCGGCGCCGTGGATTATCACGATGTGTGCTTTAACTACGAGGATGTTGAGCTGGGCGAGGGCGATGCCGACGAGCGTCCCGTTATCGACCATATGGACCTGTCCATCAAGCCCGGGCAGACCATCGCTTTGGTTGGCCCTTCGGGCGGCGGCAAGTCCACGACCTGTTCGCTGCTGCCGCGCTTTTATGACGTGGCTACCGGATCCATTAGCATCGACGGCCAGGACGTGCGCGATGTGACGCAGCAGAGCCTGCGCCGCGCCATCGGCCTGGTGCAGCAGGATGTCTATCTATTTGACGGTACGATTGGCGAGAACATCGCCTATGGCAAGCCGGGCGCTACGGCTGAAGAGATCGCCGAGGCCGCCCGTCGCGCCAACATCGATGCCTTTATCGAGTCGCTTCCACAGGGCTATGACACGGTCGTGGGCGAGCGCGGCAGCCGTCTTTCGGGCGGACAGAAGCAGCGTGTCGCCATCGCGCGCGTGTTTCTCAAGAACCCCAAGATCCTTATTTTGGATGAGGCGACGAGTGCTTTGGATAACGAGAGCGAGGAGGCGGTGCAGGAGTCGCTCGAAGAGCTGGCACGCGGCCGCACCACGATTATCATCGCCCACCGTCTTTCGACCATTAAGCATGCCGATGAGATTGCGACCGTTGAGCATGGTCGCGTTGTGGAGCGTGGCACGCACGAGGAGCTTCTCGCCCGTGGCGGCACCTATGCCCGTTACTATCGAATGCAGTTCGAAGGTGCGCGTGCGCACGAGCTCGACTGATTGATATGACAGGAAGTTTATGGCTGACAAGAACCCTTTGACTCCGGAAGAAGTGACGGAGTTATTCTCCGAAATCGATGCATCCGGTGTCTTGGATCCCACGCTTGCCAAAAAGCGCACCGAGCGCATGCGTGAGAAGGAGGCTGCGGCCAAGCGCGGTGACAAAGCGGCGCTAGCGCAGCTGCGCAGCGAGGACCGCGCGAGCCAGGCAAAACATATCGACCCGCTGTCCGAGGACGACCCTTCGGGCTCGCAGGTGAGCCATACCATTACGAAGACTGCCATGGCCGTGGTCATTGGCATCTTGGTGCTGATTGTGGGCATGCAGATTGGCTACGGCGTGATGCGACGCCTGAACACCGCCAACCTGTCCGAGAGCGTTTCGGTGGATACCGTTTCGACGGCGCTGAAGGGCGGCCTTGAGTGGGGCAACGGCTTTACGCAGTTCCCGCTCGACTTTACCGTCGATGAAGCTGATGAGCGTACGGGCACGGTCGAGGTGACGGTGTTGGACACATCGTCTGCCAACGAGCTCGAGCTGCTGTCCAACGGGCAGATTCAGGCCGCTGCGCTTGCGACCAACGCGCTGCTCAACGATAAGATCGACCGCGTGGTGTATAACGTTCACGCCTATATCGACGAGGATAGCAACATTCAGCACGATTCCTTCTTTGGCATGTTTCCCGCGCGGGGTCATCAGAGCGCCATTTTGACGTTTGTGTGGACCAAGAGCTCATCCAACGCCACGAGTATCGACTGGAAGATGCGCATCGTAAGCATGGACGACACCATTGCCGAGCGCATTCAAAAACAGGTGAACTCGGTTTCGTCGCTGATCGAGGACCCGGTGGTGAGCCAGACCAAGATTGACGAGGAAAAGGCCGAACGTGACCTGGAGCATCGTCTGCATGGCCGCGAGATTTTCCGCGGCGGCAAGCCCGATCGCTCACCGTCCGATCTGCTGGAACAGGACAAGCAAAAGTAAGAGGCCATTATCCCGCGTGAGCCACAAGCCCACGCGGGATAATTTTTCTGGGACGGGGATTAAATAATCATTATGCATAGAAAGTCATAATTATCATTTCGTAAACATTTCGATGAAATTAACGCCATGAGGCATGCTTGCGGTTACAATACCGCGAGGCCTAACTACACACCTTTAAGCCGGTCCTGTGAGACCGGGAAGGAGAATTATGGCGAACAACCATACCGCGGGCGCTGCCGCCCGCACCTTCGCGCCCAGCGAGCTTTGCCAGCGTATGCTGGCCAAAACCAGCAAGGGCACCTGCGGTCCCTGTATCCTGTATCTTGAGGATGGGACCATTTTTTATGGACGTGCATGCGGCGCCGAGGGCACCGCGACCGGCGAAGTCTGCTTCAACACCTCGCTCGAGGGCTACTTTGAGGTCATGACCGACCCGAGTTATGCCGGCCAAATTGTAACCATGACCTATCCGCAGATCGGCAATTACGGTATCGACGAGACCGATGTCCAGTCGGCCTTCCCCGGCGACGCCGTGCGCCCTGCGAGCGCTCCGGCTATGCGCGGCATGATCGTTCGCGATATGTGCGCCACGCCTTCTAACTGGCGCTCGGCCGTCAGCGTGCCGGAGTACCTGCGCGCTCACGGCATCGTCGCTATCGAGGGTATCGACACCCGCGCTCTGGTGCGCCATCTGCGCGACAATGGTTCCAAGATGGGCATTATCTCGACCGAGATCTTCGACGTCGACGAGCTTGCCGAGCGCTTGTCCGCTGCGCCCACGCTGGTAGGCGAGAACCTGGTCAAGACCGTAAGTTGCCCCGCGCCTCACGAGTTTGTGGCCGCCGACCTGCCTGCCACGCATGACTTTGCGCTTGCGGCTGCCGCTCCTGCCCGTCACAAAGTGGTCGCCTACGACTGCGGTGTGAAGCGCGGTATTCTGGAGGGCCTGGTCCGTGCCGGCTGCGATCTCACCGTCGTGCCGTGGGATACGCCCGCCCAGCAGGTGCTCGACATGAATCCCGATGGCGTCTTTTTGTCCAACGGCCCCGGCGACCCCGATGCCGTGGTGGAGACCTATGAGCAGGTACAGCAGCTGATCGGCAAGGTGCCGGTCTTTGGCATTTGCCTCGGTCACCAGATGATCAGCCTGGCCTGCGGCGCCCAAATGGAAAAGCTTAAATTCGGTCACCGTGGCGGTAACCAGCCGGTTATGAATCTGGTGAGCCGTCGCGTGGAGATCACCGCGCAAAACCACGGCTTTGGTCTGCTGTTCCCCAGTCTGGGCAAACTGATTCCGGAGCTTTCCGGCGGCGAAACCGAGCATGCGGCCGATGGCGACCTGCGCGCCTGGGTGCGTCGCGGCATCGCGCCGGTCGTGATGAACGAGCGCTTTGGTCGCATTCGCCTGACACATGTGAACCTCAACGACGGCACCGCCGAGGGCATCCAGCTGCTCGACGCCCCGTGTTTCTCGGTCCAGTACCACCCCGAGGCTTCGCCTGGCCCCACCGATGCCCACTATCTCTTTACCGCCTTTACGCGACTCATGGACGGCGAGGAGAACTACCTGGACATCGACACCGCGAAGGACCGCCTCGCCGGCTGGAATTTCGCCGAGTCCGAGAACGCTGCGACCGAGGAGAACTAACATGCCGAAACGTACTGACATCAAGCGCATCCTCGTTATTGGTTCGGGCCCCATCGTTATTGGCCAGGCCTGCGAGTTCGACTACTCCGGCGCCCAGGCCTGCAAGGTGCTCAAGGAGGATGGCTTTGAGGTCATCCTGGTCAACTCCAACCCGGCGACTATCATGACCGACCCGGGTCTTGCCGACCGCACCTATGTCGAGCCCATCACCGCCGAGTTTATCGAGCGCGTGATCAAGAAAGAGCGCCCGGACGCGCTGCTGCCCACGCTGGGCGGCCAGACCGGTCTGAACGCCGCCGTCGAGCTGGCAAAGGACGGTACGCTCGACAAGTACGGCGTCGAGATGATCGGCTGCGACCTTGCCGCTATCGAGCGCGGCGAGGACCGCAAACTCTTTAACGAGGCCATGGCCGAGATTGGCCTGGAGGTCGCGCGCTCGGGCTATGCCTACAGCGTGGCCGACGCCGAGGCTATCGCCGAGCGCGTGGGCTATCCCTGCGTACTGCGCCCGAGCTTTACCCTCGGCGGCGCCGGCGGCGGCATCGCTCACACCCACGAGGAGCTCGTCTCCATCGTGAGCCAGGGCCTCGAGCTCTCGCCTGCTCACGAGGTGCTGGTCGAGGAGTCCATCGAGGGCTGGAAAGAGTATGAGATGGAGGTCATGCGTGACCACGCCGGCAACGGCATCATCGTGTGCTCCATCGAGAACCTCGACCCCATGGGCGTGCATACCGGCGACTCCATCACCGTGGCGCCGGCGCAGACTCTCTCCGACCTTGAGTATCAGCGCATGCGCGTGGCCTCGCTCGCCATTCTTGAGAAGATCGGCGTCGAGACCGGTGGCTCCAACGTGCAGTTTGCCGTGAACCCCAACACCGGCCGCCTGATCGTCATCGAGATGAACCCGCGCGTGAGCCGCTCGTCCGCCCTCGCTTCCAAGGCCACGGGTTTCCCTATCGCCAAGGCCGCCGCGCGCCTGGCTGTGGGCTACACGCTCGACGAGATCGTCAACGACATCACCAAGGCTACGCCCGCCTGCTTTGAGCCCACGATCGACTACTGCGTGGTCAAGGTGCCGCGCTTTGCCTTTGAGAAGTTCAAGGGCACCGACCCCACGCTCACCACGCGCATGAAGGCCGTGGGCGAGATTATGGCGATTGGCCGCACCTTTGAGGAGGCCTTTGGCAAGGCTATGCGCTCGCTGGAGGATGGACACCAGGGCATTTGCGCTGGCGGCAAGGAGGGTGCCGATAAACTGAGCGACGATGAGCTCGCTCAGGCCGCGGCAACCCCGACCGAGCACCGCATCTTCTTTGTGGTCGAGGCCCTGCGCCGTGGTTGGGATGTTGCGCGCATCCATGCCATCTGCGGTATCGATCCGTGGTACCTCAACCGCATCAACGATATGGTGCAGGTCCAGGAGAGCATTCGCGGCCTGCGCGTGGAGGACATTGACGCCGACGCGATGCGCCTGCTCAAGCAGTATGGCACGAGCGATGCCGAGATTGCCGCGCTGACCGGCTCCGATGAGCGCTTTGTGCGCGCTTACCGTAAGGGCCTGGGCGTGGTCCCCAGCATGAAGACGGTCGATACCTGCGCTGCGGAGTTCTCGAGCGCCACGGAATACCATTACAAGACGTACGAGAATATCTTCCGCACGAGCCCGGACGCCAAAAAGTGCGTGGCTCCCGACGAGACCACGCCGGCGGACAAGCCCAAGGCGATGATCCTGGGCGCCGGCCCCAACCGTATCGGCCAGGGCATCGAGTTCGATTACTGCTGCGTGCACGCGAGCTACGCGCTGGCGGCCCGCGGCTTCGAGACCATCATGGTCAACTGCAACCCCGAGACCGTCTCGACTGACTACGACACCTCGGACCGCTTGTACTTTGAGCCGCTCACCTACGAGGACGTCATGGATGTCATCGATGTTGAGCGTCCCGACGGCGTCGTGGTGACGCTCGGTGGCCAGACCCCGCTTAAGCTGGCGCGCATGCTCGAGGAGAGCGGCGTGAACATTATGGGCACCAAGCCCGATGCCATCGACTTTGCCGAGGACCGCGAGCGCTTCGCCGCTCTGCTCGACAAGCTGGGCATCATGTACCCGCCGGCGGGCCAGGCCACCTCGTTTGAGGAGGCCGAGGCCGTGGCCGCGCACATTGGCTACCCGCTGCTGGTGCGTCCGAGCTACGTGCTGGGCGGCCGCGGCATGATGATCGCCTACGATGCCGGGCATCTGCGCGATTACATGGCCGAGGCTGCGCGCATTAGCCCCGACTACCCGGTATACCTGGACCGCTTCCTGGAGGGTGCGATCGAGTCCGATGTCGACGCCCTGTGCGATGGCGAAGAGGTCTACATCGGCGGCATTCTGGAGCATATCGAGGAGGCCGGTATTCACTCCGGCGACTCTGCGACCTGCATCCCGCCGTTCAGCTTTAGCGAGAGCCTGCAGGCGAAGCTCCGCGAGACCACGCGCCGCATCGCGATGGCGCTGGGAGTCCGCGGCCTGGTCAACGTGCAGTACGCTATCAAGGGCGAGACCGTCTACGTGATCGAGGCCAACCCGCGCGCAAGCCGTACCGTGCCGTTTATCTCCAAGGCCACCGGTGTGCCGCTCGCCAAGTGTGCCGCACGTATCATGGCGGGCGATTCCATCGCGAGCTTGGGCCTGCCGAGCGACGAACGTCAGCTCGATTGGTTCTGCATGAAGGAAGCCGTTATGCCCTGGGGCCGTTTCCCGGGAGCCGACGTTATCCTGGGGCCCGAGATGAAGTCGACGGGCGAGGTCATGGGTATTGCCAAGAGCTATCCCGAGGCATACGCCAAGACGCAGCTGGCGATTGACTACAAGCTGCCTGACCCGAGCGCCGGCAAGGTGTTCATCAGCGTGTGCGACCGCGATAAGCGCCATATTCTTTCGGTTGCCCGTATCCTGCGCTACCTGGGCTTTGATATCTGCTCCACCGAGGGTACGGCGCGCGTGCTGCGCGGCGGCAACGTGACGTGCGAAATCGTGGAAAAGATCAGCGGCCCGCACGACGGCGAGCGTCCCAACATCGGCGACCTCATCGCCGACGGCAAGATCGCGGTAATTATCAACACGCCGTATGGTCCGGGTTCGCGCGGCGACGGCTACCTGCTGCGTACCGAGGCCGTGCGCCGCGGCGTGACCTGTGTGACGGCGATGTCTGCGGCCAACACGTACGTGAGTGCCATCGAGGCGGTGCGCGAGGACCAGCAGGGTCACGGCAGCGCCAACGACATGGGCATGGACGTCATCGCCCTGCAGGACCTGCCGCAGTACGCGGTGTAGTTGACCTGGCCGGCC
>UQSB01000052.1 GCA_900543505.1 uncultured Collinsella sp.
CGCAACGCGTTGCGCTGAGTCCTGAGGCTGTTGCAATGAAGATGAGAATCAAGGATCGTGATGATACCTGCCTATTTGACAAATTCGTTCTATCCCTTTGAGGGGGAGCGTGCTATAGTAGGCGCTTGCATGACCTCACCGTGTCTCAGAGGTGTCATACATTTTTTGCAAGGAACTCGAAAGGAACTCTAGAAGTGGCAAACATCAAGTCTCAGAAGAAGCGTATCCGCACCAATGAGGCAGCTCGCATGCGTAACAAGGCTGTCAAGTCCGAGCTCAAGACGCTGACCAAGCACGTCCAGTCCGCCGTCGCCGAGGGCGACGCCGAGAAGGCCCAGGCTGCCCTCAAGACCGTCACCAAGCGTCTCGACATGGCTGCCGCTAAGCATGTCATCCACAAGAACCAGGCTTCCAACCGTAAGTCCGGTCTTGCCAAGCTCGTGAACAGCATCAACGCCTAAGTTGTAAATTTCACATCACACAGATTACGCGCATAAATGGAGCCTGTTTTATGGAACAGGCTCCATTTTTTGTACCGCTCGGGTAAGATAGTCCGCATGAATACTTCAATTGACATTTCCCACATCCGCAACTTCTCGATCGTTGCGCATATCGACCATGGCAAGTCCACGATCAGTGACCGCATCCTCGAGCTCACCCATACCGTCGATGAGCGCGACATGGAGTCGCAGCTGCTTGACACGATGGACATCGAGCGCGAGCGCGGCATCACGATCAAGTCCAATGCCGTCCGCGTTTCTTATGACGCCGACGACGGCGAGACGTATCAGTTCAACCTGATCGATACGCCGGGCCACGTGGACTTCACCTACGAGGTCTCGCGTTCGCTGGCAGCCTGTGAGGGCGCGGTGCTCGTCGTGGACGCCACTCAAGGCGTCGAGGCGCAGACCGTTTCCAACGCGACGCTCGCCATGAACGCCAACTTGGACATTGTTCCGGCCATCAACAAGATCGACCTGCCGTCGGCGCACCCCGACGAGGTTAAGACCGAGATGGAAGACGATCTGGCCATTCCCGCCGACGATGCTGTGTGCGTGTCTGGCAAGACCGGCGAGGGCATCCACGATTTGCTGGAGTCCATCGTCTTTTTGATCTCGCCTCCCAAGGGCGATGCAAATGCCCCTCTCAAGGCACTTATTCTGGATTCGTACTTCGATGAGTACCGCGGCGTCGTCGCTACGGTGCGCGTCTTTGACGGTTCCATCAAAAAGGGCGATGCCCTGCGCATGATGCAGGCCAAGGGCGACTTCTTGGTCGACGGCGTGGGCGTCAAGCGCCCTGCCGAGACGCCGGTCGATGCTCTGACCGTCGGTGAGGTCGGCTATGTGGTCACGGGTCTGAAGGACCCCGAGGCTGTGCGCGTGGGCGATACCCTTACGTGGACTTCGAACCCCTGCCCCGAGCCTCTGCCGGGCTACCGCGAGGCAAAACCCATGGTCTACACGGGCCTGTTCCCCATCGACAACAAGGACTACGAGAACCTGCGCGACGCGCTCGATAAGCTGCACGTCAACGATCCGTCGTTGGTGTGGGAGCCTGAGACGTCGGTGGCGCTGGGCTTTGGCTTCCGCGTGGGCTTCCTGGGCCTGCTGCACATGGAGGTCGTCAAGGAGCGCCTGGAGCGCGAGTTCAATCTGGACCTGATCGCCACGAGCCCCTCGGTCGACTACCACGTGTACAAGACTGACGGCGAGATGATCGATGTCCGCAGCCCGCAGGATCTACCCGAGGCCACGCGTATCGAGCGTATCGAAGAGCCCTACCTCAAGGCAAAGATCATCTGCCCGCCCGAGTATACGGGTGCCGTCATGCAGCTTGCTATCGAGCACCGCGGCATTACAACCGACATGATCCACCTGACGAGCAAATCGGTCGAGATGCGCTTCGATATGCCGCTCGCCGAGCTCATCTTGGACTTCTTCGATCAGCTCAAGAGCCGCACCAAGGGCTATGCCTCGCTCGACTACGAGTTCAACGAATATCGTCCCTCCGAGCTCGTCAAACTCGATATCCTGCTTTCGGGCGACGAGGTGGACGCGCTGTCGTTTATCGTGCACAAGGATAAGGCCTATGGCCTGGCCCGCGGCCTGTGCGACAAGCTCAAGGAGATCATCCCACGACAGCTGTTCGAGGTGCCTATCCAAGGCGCCATCGGCAACAAGATCATCGCCCGTTCCACCGTTAAGGCGCGCCGTAAAGACGTGCTGGCCAAGTGTTACGGCGGCGATATCTCGCGAAAGCGCAAGCTGCTCGAGAAGCAGAAAGAGGGCAAGAAGCGCATGAAGGCCATCGGGTCGGTCGAGGTTCCGCAGGAGGCCTTTATGGCGATTCTCAAGGTGGACGAGTAGGTCCATGGCGCTTTCTGAATACAGCAAGCGGCTGCTGGGCGCCTATGCCGAGCAGCCATTCCTTATGGCTCCCATGGCGGGCGTAACCGACCCCGCCTATCGCATCATGTGTCGCCGCCGCGGTGCCAACCTTGCCTACAGCGAGATGGTGAGCGTCGCTGGCCTTGCCTATGCCAGCAACAAGACGTGGCGCCTGGTGTTGCCGGCCGACGAGGAGCAGCAGATTTGCGTGCAGCTCTTTGGATCCAAGCCCGATCAGTTTTCGAGTGCCGTCGCTGCCGTCGAGGAACGCGTGGGCGATCGCCTGTCATTGATTGATATCAACATGGCCTGTCCGGCTCGCAAGGTCGTTACCAAGGGCGAGGGCTCGGCGCTTATGCGCACGCCCGACCTGGCCGAAAGAATCGTCGAGGCAGCGGTGGGCGCGGCGCATGTTCCCGTGACCGTGAAGATCCGCAAGGGTTTTTATGCCGAGGATCGCAACGCCGCAACGTTTGCCCAGATGCTCGAAGGGGCGGGCGCCTCCGCAGTTGCCGTGCACGGTCGTTGTGCCACGCAGCTCTATACGGGCCAGGCCGATTGGTCTGTCGTCGATGAGGTTGCCGACGCTGTCGAGATTCCCGTGATTGGTTCGGGCGATGTGTTCTCGGCCGAGGACGCAGCCGAGCATCTGAGCGGCTCGGGTGCCAGCGCGGTGTTTATCGCGCGCGGCATCTACGGCAATCCGTGGGTGTTCGGCGATGCTCGAGCGCTTGCACTCGATGGCACGCCGGTTCCTTCTCGCTCCTCGGTCGAGCGTCTTGAGGCCCTGCGTGAGCACCTGACGTTGACGCACGAGCTTCTGCCGCTTATGTCGCGCGCCCGTACGTATGCAAGCTGGTACTTAAAGGGCATGCCCCATGCCGCCGCCTGGCGCGCTCAGGTGGTGCGCTGCTCCACGTACGAGGAATTTATGGCGCTGGTCGATGATATCGAGCGCGATGTGTTGGTCTGCGAGGCCGCACTTGCCGCCGGTGAGTCGGTGCCCGCCCATCCGCTGGAGGCTTAAGGGTGGCCGTTACCGCGCTGTATGTGCACGTGCCGTTTTGCGCTCAAAAATGCCGCTATTGCGACTTTGACTCGCGCAGCGTGGCGCCGTGCGACCTGGACGCTGCGCTCGATGCCTATTTTGAGCACCTGTATGCGCGGCTCGATGCCTTTGGCAACGCTGGGGAACTCAGACAGATCCGCACTGTCTACGTAGGCGGCGGCACGCCATCGCTGGCAGGGGAGCGCCTGGTGAAACTTGCCCGTCGTATCTCCATGTGGCGCAAGCCCGTTGAGTTTACTTGCGAAGCCAATCCTGAGTCGCTGACCGCTGGGCTCGCCGCCAAGCTTGCCGAGGCGGGTGTCACGCGCATCTCTCTGGGCGTGCAAACCCTCGACAATACCGAGTTGGCTGTCATTGGCCGCATCCACGATGCCGAACGGGCGCTTGAGGCCATCGCGACGGTGAAGGATGTTGAACTCGATGTGTCGTGCGACCTTATGTGCGGGCTTCCCGGACAGACTATGGCGAGCTGGCAGCACACGCTCGATGGCGTGCTTGAGGCGGCCCCGCACCATGTGTCGGTCTATCCGCTCACGCTCGAGGAGGGCACGCCGCTTTACCGCATGGCGTGCCGTGACGAGTCGCTTGAGCCCGATGAGGATTTCCAAGCCGCATGCATGGACGTTGCGCGCCAGCGGCTGAGTTCGGCCGGCTACCATCCGTATGAGGTGGCGAGCTACGCGCTCGATGGGCATGTATGCGCTCATAATATCGCCTACTGGACTGGTCGGGGCTATCTGGGTTTGGGTCGTTCTGCCGCGGGTATGCTCGACGACGAGGATTTCGACCGCCTGGCTGGACTGTTTCCCGGCGTGGCCCCCCGTGGTGACTTTCACCGCGTGCGTCTGGTCCAGCGCGACGATGCCGCGACGATGTTTGATGCCGAGTATCTGTCGCGGCGCGAGGCGGCGGCCGAGGACCTGATGCTCGCTTGTCGCATGACGCGCGGTGTTGCTTCCGACCTGTTGGTTCGCGCGTCTCGTGTCATCCCTGCCGATGAACTGGCAGCGGCTTGTGATCGCGCTCTTGAGCTTGGGCTTGCCACTTGGGTACCCGAGCACGGTGATACCCATGCGGGGCCCATCGCCTCTGTCGATGTCATCGACGGCCGCGCCTGTGCCCGCCTGGCGCCGACTCACCTGGGCTGGCTCGATGGAAATGTGCTGTTCGAGCTGTTTTGGGGTCTAGCTTAGGCCGCTCGGGTAGAATTACCGCAATATATACGCTGCTGTGAGCAGGAGGTTGCCGCGCATGGCGACGATGAACGAAAAAGATTACTACGAGATTTTGGGTGTCTCCAAGGACGCCACCTCGCGTGATATTCAAAAGGCTTTCCAGCAAAAGGCCCGTAAGCTCCATCCGGACGTCAATAAAGAGCCGGATGCCGAGGAGAAGTTTAAAGAGGTTTCCGAGGCCTACGCCGTGCTCTCGGACGAGCAGAAGCGTGCGCGTTACGACGCCATGCGGTCGGGCAATCCCTTTGCCGGTGCACCGACGGCTTCGCCCTATGGCGGCGGTTATGCCGGCAGCGCCGGTTACGGCAATCCCTTTGACGACGGTTTCCCCTTCGGGGGCGCCTGGGGCCAGCCCCGTCGCGGCCAGGCGGCCTACAACCCCGAGAGTGGCGCCAACGTGGTCGTCGATATCAAGCTCGACGCCAAGGAGGCCAAGAGCGGTGCCCATAAGACCGTTCGCTACACCCGTTTTGACACCTGCGGACATTGTGGCGGATCGGGCTCCGTTTCGTCAGGGCATGCCCACACCTGTCCGAGCTGCGGTGGTCGCGGCCATATCGATGTCGACCTGTCCTTCCTGTTTGGTGCGGGCACGTTCCAGACGGTTTGTCCTGAGTGCGGCGGTTCCGGCAAGGTCGTTGCCGACCCGTGCCCCGATTGCGGTGGCAGCGGCCGTATCCGTGTGACTTCCGAGCAGACGATTGAGTTTCCCGCCGGCACGCATGATGGCGGCGAGGTGCGCATCCCCAACATGGGACACGCCGGCACGAACGGCGCTTCGGGCGGTGACCTGGTCGGTCGCGCGCACGTTGAGGCCGAGCGCCTGGAGGGCAAGGCTCGCACCGGCTTCTACCTCATGGGTATCATCGCACCGTTTTTGGTACTGTCGGCCATCTCGGGCGTGTTCTCCGCCTTTGCCATGATGTGCTTCATTCCGTTTGCCATGGGCTTGTTCATGGTGCTGTCGGACGGCGTGCTTCATCGCAGTCTGCTGTGGTGGAAGCGCGGTGCGATACAGTTTGCCAATGGATTTGCCAACGGTTTTATGTTCGCGCTCGTGTCGGTTTGGTTCGCGAGCTGCTCACAGCGGGCCGTGCTTTCGCCGTACGGAGCTCAATAGCATCAAACCCTCTGTTTGCGCCCGGCCCAGCTTGGGTATAGGACGCACTGTGACAATAATGAAAGTTGGAAGGATTCGGTCGTGTCGGAAAATAGGGATTACTACGAGGTACTTGGCGTTGACAAGGATGCCGATGCGCGGACGATTAAGCGCGCGTTTCTAAAGAAAGCCCGTACGGTACACCCGGATGTTTCGGACGACCCCGAGGCCGAGGCTAAGTTCAAAGAGCTCAACGAGGCCTATTCCGTTCTTTCCGACGAGCAGAAGCGTGCCAACTACGACCGTTACGGCACCGCGGACGGCCCTGGCGGCTCTGGCTATGTCGACATCAACGATATCTTTGGTGGCATGGGCATGGACGACCTGTTCTCGTCGTTCTTTGGCGGTGGCGCCGGTGGTGGCGGTCGCAGCCGTCGCGAGCGCCGTCGCGGTCGCGATATGGCCATTTCTCTTTCGGTGACGCTCGAGGAGGCGGCGCTCGGCTGCAAAAAGACGATCAGCTACGACCGTCTTGCCCCTTGCGAGGACTGCAATGGTACCGGCAAGGCCGAGGGCGCGACCGAAAAGCAGTGCGGCCGCTGTCACGGCACTGGCTATGTGACGACGGTCCAGCGTTCTTTCCTGGGCCAGGTTCAGTCCTCTTCGCCCTGTCCCGATTGCCACGGCGAAGGCACGGTCATCGATCATCCCTGCGAGACCTGTGACGGCCAGGGCCGCACGCCTTCTCACGAAAAGATTGACATCGATATTCCTGCCGGCGTTTCGACCGGTCGCCAGCTGCGCGTGAGTGGTTTTGGCGAGGCCGGTCTTCGTGGCGAGCCGTCGGGCGACCTGATCGTCAACGTGCGTGTCGCCGACCACGAGCGTTTTAAGCGTAATGGCGATGACCTCTATCTGGTGAGCGATATCTCGATTGCGCAGGCCGCGCTCGGTTGCGAGATTGAGGTCGAGGGCATTATGCCTGACGAGGTCGTTAAGGTGACGGTTCTCGCCGGCACGCAGTACGGTGACACCGTGAGCGTCAACAATTACGGCATGCCGCGTATCGGCGGTGGCGGTTCGCGCGGTCGCCTGATCGTGCAGCTGCGAGCGGTCGTCCCCACCAATCTCTCCAACAAGCAGCGCGAGCTGCTTCGCGCCTTTGCCGACGAGATGGGCGATGACGTCGCATCCGGTAAGAAGTCGGTGACCGACCGTATCAAGAGTGCCCTCGACGACATCCTCGATTAAGGAGCCCGTGTGCTCGCACCCCATATTTCTGTCGTCAACCTCGGTTGTCGTGTCAACCGGGTTGAGTCCGACCGTATCACTGCCGATCTTATGCGCCTGGGCTTTGCGATGGTGGAGCCCCGGGACGCCGAATTGATCGTTATCAATACCTGTGCCGTGACGGGGGAGGCCGAGGCCAAGACCCGCAAGGCCGTCCGTCACGCTCTGGCCTATCCGGGCGAGCCTTACGTGGTCGTAACCGGCTGCGTCGTCAACCTGCATCCCGAGGAGCTGCTGGAGCTCTCCGATCGCGTGATCGCCGAACCGTCCAAGATAGACGTCGCCGAGCGCGTCTGCGAGGTGCTAGGTGTCGAATCCGATAGCGTGCCCGCCTGCAGCGATGGCGACGTGGTCGATGCGCTCGGCCGTTCGCGGTTGGGCGTGAAGATCCAGGACGGCTGCAACCACCGCTGCACCTATTGCATCGTGTGGAAGGCCCGCGGCCCCGAGCGTTCCGTGCCCGTCGAGTCTGTGCTCGAACAGGTGCGTGAAGCCCAGGAGGCCGGCGTGCCCGAGGTCGTGCTGACCGGCGTGAATCTGGGTGCCTATGACGGCAAGAGCGCGACCGACGAACATGTCGAGATCGATGAGCTGCTCCAGGCCATCATGGAGCGCACCGAGATCGCCCACGTGCGCATCTCCTCGGTGGAGCCCATGGATATTTCCGAGCGCTTGCTTAAAGTGATGGCTCGTTATCCGAAGCGTATCGCGCCGTTTTTGCACCTTCCCGTGCAGTCTGGCTGCACGGCGACGCTGCATCGCATGGGGCGTCCCTATAGCGCCGAGGCCTTCGAGGACACGGTGCGCATGATTCGCACCAACCTGCCGCAGGCTGCACTTTCGTGCGACGTTATCGTCGGTTTTCCTGGCGAAACGGACGAGGAGTTCGAGGAGTCGCTGGCCCTGTGCCGTCGCGTGGGCTTTTCGCGCATGCACGTGTTCCGCTATAGTAAGCGCCCTGGCACCCTCGCCGCCGACATGCCCGACCAGGTACCGCCCGAGGTCATGGCCGAGCGCAGCCGTCGTATGCGCGCGGCGGCTCAGGAGCTCGCGGTTGCCGATGCCCGCCGTCGCGTGGGTACCGTCGAGCGCGCCGTGCTTGAGTACGGTGACAATTTGACGCTCGGTTCGTTCCATCATGCCCGTCTTGATGATACCTGTGAACTCACAGCCCCGTGCCTGCTCGATGTTGCTATCATCGGAGTCGATGATTCCGGCTTGGTCCATGCACGCAGGGAGGTTCATGGAAGCCTCGAAGATTAGACTTACCGTTCCCGAGGGCATCGACCCCTCGCGCGTTTTGGGCGCCGGCGACGGGGTCCTTCGTGCACTCGAGAACTTGGTGCGCGCCCATGTGGTTGCCCGCGGTGACAGCGTTGCCGTGAGCGGCGATCCGGACGAGGTCGAGCTGGTCGCGCGGTTTTTCGAACATGCCTTTCGTGAGGCTGCTGCCGGGCGTACGCTTTCTGCCGATGATGTCTCGCGCTGTCTGGCCGTTCTGCGCGACGGCGAGCATGATGCCTCGTCGCTGCGCGATGACGTGCTGCTATCGTATCGCGGTCGCGTCATCCGCCCCAAGACACTCGGTCAAAAGCGCTATGTGGATGCCATCCGCTCGCATACCATCACGTTTGGCCTCGGTCCCGCCGGTACCGGTAAAACCTATCTGGCCATGGCGCTCGCCGTCGCCGCGCTCAAGCGCCATGAGGTAGGCCGCCTGATCCTGACGCGCCCGGTTGTCGAGGCGGGGGAGAACCTGGGCTTTTTGCCCGGTACCCTCGAGGAAAAGATCGACCCGTATATGCGCCCGCTCTACGACGCTCTCTTTGACATGATGGATCGCGAACGCACCGATGAGCTTATGGAGCGCGGCGTGATCGAGATCGCCCCGCTCGCTTACATGCGCGGTCGAACGCTGAGTGATGCCTTTGTGGTGCTCGATGAGGCACAAAACACGACGCCCGAGCAGATGAAGATGTTCCTGACGCGTTTGGGTTTTAATTCCAAGTTCGTGATTACCGGCGACCTGAGCCAGCGTGACCTGGTGGGTCGTCGCGGTGGTCTTGCCGATGTCGAAAGGATTTTGGCCCGCGTCGACGATGTGACGTTTTCTCACCTGGAGCGCGCCGATGTGGTGCGCCATGCCCTGGTGGGTCGTATCGTCGAGGCATACGATGCTTATGATGATGTGTGCGAGCAGCGCTCACACGATCGAAAGGAGTCCCGTTGAGTGTATTGATCAGCAACGATGCCGAGCTCGATACGCTGCTCGATGCCCAGGAGGTGGAGCACATCTGTTCAGTTGTGCTTGCCGCCGAGGGTGTTGAGCGTGAGGTCGAGATGCACGACCTCAACCTTGAGTGGCGCGGCATCGATCGCACGACCGACGTGCTCTCGTTTGAATGCGACTCGGCCTTTGACGAGGACATTCCCGCCGACGAGACGCTCGAGCTCGGCGATATTATCCTGGCTCCGCAGGTTATTGCCCGTCAGGCCCCCGGCTTTGGCAACAGCCCCGCGGATGAGTGCCGACTGATGCTCGTACACGGCATGCTACACCTGCTGGGGTATGACCATATCGAGGACGACGAGGCCGAGGTCATGGAGGCCCGCGAGGACGCTATCCTGCGCGATCTGGCGCTTGAGCGCGGCGAGGACCCCAAACTCGTCCACGTCGGCCCCATAACCAATCATGCCCACGACTAGGAGCCGTCTATGATTCCCGGATCGAACAAGGACCATCCGTCCTTTTTAAAGTCGTTCTCATACGCCATGGAGGGCTTCGTCACCGCCGTCAAGACCGAGCGCAATATCAAGGTTATGCTCGTGGCGGGCGTGTGCACCGTCATTGCCGGCTGCATCGTGGGGCTCGATATTGCCGAGTGGGCTACGGTCATCATCTGCTGCGGCCTGGTGATTCACGGCGAGTTGTGCAATACCGCCATGGAGGCGATTGTCGACCTAGCGACCCAGGAGCTGCATCCGCTGGCCAAGCGCGCGAAGGATATCGCCGCTGCCTCTGTATACGTTCTTTCCATTACCGCCGCGATCGTTGGCTTGCTTGTCTTTGCCCACGCGCTCGACTTTATTTAGAAAGGGATTCCCATGTCCGACAATATGCAGCCTACCGATGGAGTTTTGGATGACGAGGTCCTGGACGAGGCTGAAGGTGCCGATTCGTTTGACGAGGTCGAGGAGTTTGATCCGTTTGAGGGTATGAGCGACGAGGAACTCGATGCCCTGTGCGACGAGGATGAGAGCCTCGCGGGCTTTGGCGACGTGGAACCTGGTTTCCGCAGCGGCTTCGTGGCCCTGGTCGGTCGCCCCAACGCCGGCAAGTCCACGCTGCTCAACGCCTGTTATGGCAAGAAGGTCGCCATCACCTCTCCGGTGGCCCAGACGACCCGCCGCCGCATGCGCGCCGTGGTCAACCGCCCCGGTTACCAGCTGGTCTTCGTTGACACGCCGGGCATCCACAAGCCCAAGGACGGCTTGGGCTCCGAGCTCAACAAGAGCGCGTTGTTCGAACTGAACGATGTCGATGTCGTCGCGTTTCTGATCGACGCCACCAAACCCATCGGCAGGGGAGACGCCTGGGTTGCCGAGCGCGTCAAGAGTGCCCGTTCCAAAAAGGTCCTGGTGCTCACGAAGGCCGACGAGGCCGATCCCGCCCAGGTTATGGAACAGCTCAAGGCCGCTCACGAGCTTATGGAATACGACGATGAGATCGTGACGTCGTCGGTCAAGAACTTCAACGTCGATGCGTTTATTGAGACCGTTGCTCACTTTTTGCCCGAGGGCCCGCGCTGGTTCCCCGAGGACATGGGCACCGACGCGTCCGACGAGACCCTCGTGGCCGAGTTTGTACGCGAGAAGGTTCTGCGTCGCACCCGCGACGAGATCCCTCACTCCGTGGGCGTCATCTGTGACGCGCTCGAGCAGACTAAGAAGGTCCTGCGCGTGCACGCCACGATTTACGTCGAGCGCGAGGGGCAGAAGGGCATCATCATCGGCAAGGGCGGCGAGATGATCAAGCATATCGGCATCGATGCCCGTCGCGATCTTGAGCGTATCTTTGGCACGCAGGTCTTTTTGGAGCTCGACGTGAAGGTCAAGGCCGGCTGGCGCGATGACGAGGCGCAGATCCGCCGCTTTGGCTATAACGCCGAAGATTAAGCCTCGGCGTTCATGGCAGGCTCTCGCACATATCGCACAAAGGTGCTCGTCCTCGACAAGACCAAGCTCAAGGAAACCGACCTGATCTTGACGATGCTCGACGAACGGGGGCGGCAGGTGCGTGCCGTGGCCAAGGGCGCACGTAAGCCTGGCGGTCGCCTTGCGGCCCGCTGCGAGCTCTTCTGCACCGTTGATATGCTGTTGGCGCATGGTCGCTCGCTCGACGTGGTTTCTCAGGCGGAGCTTATGGAGGCGCCGCTCGGTGCTGCTCCTGACTTCGAGACGACCTGTGCCGCCAGCGCGATTGCCGAGGTTGCGCGCGTGTGCTCGTTTGAGGATGCCGAGGATCCATTTACCTTTGCCATCACACAGCGGGCGCTCACACTTGTCGGCGGTGGGATCGACTCGGCACATATGGACCTGCTCGTGGCGGCCTTTGTCTTTAAACTGCTGTCGCACGTTGGTTACCGCCCCGATTTCTCGGCATGCGTCTCGTGCGGCGATCCCATGCTCTCGCATTTCTCGGCCCAGGCCGGCGGGCTTCTGTGCGGGTCGTGCGCCTCGAGCGTGCCTGGCGCCGAGTTGGTATCGGTCGGCGAGGTCGCATGGCTGCGCGCTCTGATGTCCATGACCTTCGATGCCCTTATGGATGAGCAGATCGATCCGCATACGGCTGCGTTTTTGCTGGGGCTTTCGCATGTTTGGGCCGCCACGCACACCGATCAGCGACTCCGTGCGATGGAATTCATGTTGGGTCGGTGATGATGCGCAGGCGCGCGCCGCTTGTGGTAACATACCGACCTGTTGGTACCTCGACCTTGGATGTTCGCTCCACCGGCGGCTTCCCAGTCCGAGGCGAATAGAGTCGCCCACGGGCGACGCGAAACGAAAGGTGAAACAATGACTGTTTCCAAAGAGCGCAAGGCGGAGCTGACCGCCCAGTTCGGTAACTCCCCGGTCGATACCGGTAACCCCAAGGTTCAGGTCGCCATCCTGTCCGAGCGCATCAAGGAGCTGACCGAGCACATGAAGTCCCACCAGAAGGACTTCCACACCCGTCGTGGCCTGCTCATGCTCGTCGGCCGCCGCCGTCGTCTTCTCTCCTACATCAAGAAGAACGACATCGTCGAGTACCGTGAGCTCATCAAGGCTCTGGGCATCCGCGACAACATCCAGTAAGGATTTGTACATGCTAAGAGCGTCCTGCGCAGCGGGGCGCTCTTTTTGTGTAAGGGCGTGAACAATCACGCTCTGAAGCGTGGCGGGGGCAGGGGGCCCGCGTCACATGAGAAGCCCGCAGGCAAGGGGCCTGTGGGGTAAAGGAGAACAATGACACTCGTATCCAAGACCTTTGAGCTGTACGGCAAGACCTACACCTTTGAGTCCGGCGAGCTTGCCAAGCAGGCCACCGGCGCTTGTCTGGTCAAGCAGGGCGACACCACGATGCTCGACACCGTGGTCGTCTCCAAGGAGCGCAAGAATTACGACTTCTTCCCGCTGACCGTCGACTTCAACGAGAAGATGTACGCCGCCGGCCGTATCCCGGGTGGCTACCTTAAGCGCGAGGGCCGTCCCAGCGAGAAGGCCACGCTCACGGCTCGTATGATCGACCGCCCGATCCGCCCGAGCTTCCCGGACGGCTTCCGCAACGAAGTGCACATCGTCGCTACCTCGCTCGTCGCCGACCAGGTCAACCCCTTTGACGTCATTAACGTCATGGGTGCTTCGCTGGCCATGACGCTCGGCGGCGTGCCCTTCGAGGGCCCGCTTGCCTGCGTGCGCATCGGCCGCAACGTGGAGACCGGCGAGTTTATCGTCAATCCCACCTATGAGGAGCGCGAGAACTCCGACCTGGACCTGGAGCTGGGCGGCTCTGCCGACTTTATCTCGATGGTCGAAGCCGGCGCCGAGGAGATCTCCGAGGACGACATGCTCGCCGCTATGAAGTTTGGCCAGGAGGCCCTCGCTGCCTTCTGCCAGGCCCAAGACGAGTTCGTCGCCGAGTGGGAGCAGGTCAACGGCGCTATCGTCAAGAAGGAGTACCACGACCGCATCTTCGCCCACTACGACGAGATGGCCGCTGCCCTGCGCGACGCCGACAAGCTTTCCCGCATCGGTAAGGTCGAGGCTCTGAAGGAGTCCATCCGCGTCGAGTTCACCGATGAGGAGCAGGCCGCCTGGGAGCGCGAGATCCCCGTGGCGCTCAAGAAGCTCGAGAAGAAGGCCATGCGCACCATGGTCGTCGAGACCGGCGAGCGCGTCGACGGTCGTGCCGCCGACGAGATTCGTCCCATCATGGTGAAGGACAACTACCTGCCGCTCGTTCACGGTTCCGGCCTGTTCCAGCGTGGTCAGACCCAGGTGCTCTCCGTCCTGTCGCTCGGTATGCTCAACGAGGGCCAGCGTCTGGATACCATCGAGCCGACCGAGGGCAAGCGCTATATGCACCACTACAACTTCCCGCCGTTCTGCACCGGCGAGACCGGCCGCATGGGCAGCCCCAAGCGCCGCGAGATCGGTCACGGCAACCTGGCCGAGCGCGCTCTGCTCCCGGTGCTTCCCGACGAGAACGAGTTCCCCTACGCCATCCGCGTCGTCTCCGAGGTCATGGAGTCCAACGGCTCCTCTTCGATGGCTTCGACCTGCGGTTCCACGCTCGCCCTTATGGACGGCGGCGTGCCCATTAAGCGCCCGGTCTCCGGTATCGCCATGGGCCTGATCCAGGAGGAGGGCAAGACCGTGGTCCTGTCCGACATCCAGGGTCTCGAGGACTTCCTGGGCGACATGGACTTTAAGGTCACCGGCACCACCGAGGGCATCACCGCCCTGCAGATGGACAACAAGGCCACCGGTCTTACCTTCGACATCCTGGCCCGCGCCCTGCAGCAGGCCAAGGAGGGTCGCGCCTTCATTCTGCAGAAGATGCTCGAGGTGATTCCCGAGCCGCGCCACACCACGCGCAGCACCGCTCCGCGCATCGTCTCCATCCAGGTTCCGACTGATAAGATTCGCGACGTCATCGGTTCCGGCGGTAAGGTCATCCGCGGCATCCAGGACGAGACCGGCGCTTCGGTCGACATCCAGGAGGACGGCACCGTCTTTGTCGGCGGCACTGGCGAGTCCGTCGATCAGGCCGTCGAGCGCATCAAGCTCATCATCAAGGTTCCCGAGCCGGGCGAGGAGTACACCGGTCGCGTGGTCTCCATTCAGCCCTTCGGCGCCTTCGTGAATCTGCTGCCCGGTAAGGACGGCCTGCTGCACATCTCCCGCGTCGCCAAGGGTCGTGTGGAGAAGGTCGAGGATGTCCTCAACGTGGGCGACGAGGTCAAGGTCGTCGTCATCGAGGTCGACGATCGCGGCAAGATCTCGCTCGATCGTCTCGACAAGCCCGAGGCCCCGGCTCGTGCCGAGGGTGCCTCCGAGGGCGACGGCGAGCACTTCCAGCGTCGTGAGCGTCCGCGCCGCGAGCGCTCCGAGCGCAGCGACCGCCCGCGCCGTCCCGGCGACAACGGAGGCCGCAAGCCCCGCCGTCACCACGACGCCGAGTAACAGTCGTACATAAGCAGCTTAACAAGGGCGACTCCTAAGGTGTCGCCCTTTTGCTTGTGCCCGGGAGGGCCGCATATGAAGTTTCCTGCTCTACAGTCC
>UQSB01000053.1 GCA_900543505.1 uncultured Collinsella sp.
AAAGGGCGGAGGCGGGGCATGCCCCGCCTCTTACACCACATCTCTGCGCGCTACCAGTTTCAAGTCGAGTTTTGCCGATTTCGACCAAGAAACGCTGCTACTAAAAAGGTGACAGTACTCATATTTGCCCTTTTTTGGCCACAAGCCCTAAAACAAGCCTCGCCAGGGTCGGGAAACGGGCCAAATGCCGGCCTCGAGGCTTATTCCACGGTGCCGTAGACGGCGCCCCAGCCGTGGGCGGCCAAGGCGGAGTTGAGCTGGTCGCAAAGTGACTGGCGGTCGTAGTAGCCGGGCGGCAAAAGGTTCACGATTTCCATGAGGTCGGGCGCCAGGTCCAAGATTTCGGCCTGTACGATCAGATCCAGGCGGTCGATGGCGTGGCGGTCGTAAAACAGTCCGTCGACCAGGCGCTGCAAGTCGCCGAATTCCTCGGCCTGAAACGATCCGTACTCCATAGTGCCTCCTTGGGCGCCCCACGCCGGCATGCGCGGCGATTCGTAATTGATTGCGATGAACTTAATCTATCACGGCTTCATAACGTTGCGACGATGGCGGTCTATACTTAGACGAACTGCAACGTACCGCTTCGCGAAAGGTCGCACCCCATGCAGACGATCTACCAGAAGATGGAAACCACCGAACTCGATGCCGCCATCGAGGCGCTCAAAGCCGAGGTCGCCGAGGTCAAGGCCAAGGGCCTGGCGCTCGACATGGCCCGCGGCAAGCCGTCGCCCTCCCAGGTGGACATCTCTCGACCCATGCTCGATATCCTCAATGCCGATGCCGATCTGCATGACGGCAACGTCGACTGCTCCAACTACGGCTGCTTTGAGGGCATTCCCTCGGCACGCAAGCTGGCGGGGGAGTTCCTGGGTTGTCCTGCCGAGCAGACGCTCGTACTGGGCTCATCGAGCCTGCTGATCGAGCACGATATCGCCGGTATGTTCTGGCGTTGCGGCTCGTGCGGCAGCGACCCTTGGGAGGCTTACGAGGCAGCGCACGACGGCAAGAAGGTCAAGTTCCTGTGCCCTGTTCCCGGCTACGATCGCCACTTTGGCATCACCGCCGATCTGGGCATCGAGAACGTCCCCGTCGCGATGACCGACAACGGCCCCGACATGGACGAGATCGAGCGCCTGGTTGCCACCGACGATTCCATCAAGGGTATCTGGTGCGTGCCTAAGTATTCCAACCCCACGGGCATCACCTTTAGCGAGGACACTGTGCGCCGCTTGGTCGAGATGCCCACGGCCGCGCCCGATTTCCGCATCTTCTGGGACAACGCTTACTGCGTGCACGACCTGTACGACGAGACCGACGAGCTCGCAAATATCTTTGACCTCGCTCGCGCGGCGGGCACCGAGGATCGCGTGGTGGCCTTTGCCTCGACGTCCAAGATCACCTTCCCGGGCGCCGGCATCGGCTTTATCGGTGCGAGCCCCGCGGTCATCGCCGAGTTCTCCAAGCGCCTGAAGGCCGGTCTTATTAGCGCCGATAAGCTCAACCAGCTGCGTCACGTGCGTTTCCTTCCCACCATCGAGGCGGTCAAGGAGCACATGAAAAAGCATGCCGAGTTCCTGCGCCCGCGCTTTGAGGCCGTTGAGCGTAAACTCACCGAGGGCTTGGGTAACACGGGTTGCGCCACTTGGACTCATCCCCATGGCGGCTACTTTGTGAGTTTCGATGGCCCCGAGGGCTCGGCCCAGAAGGTCGCCGCGCTTTGCGCCGACTTGGGCGTCAAGCTCACACCGGCCGGTGCCACTTGGCCCTATGGCAAGGACCCGCGCGACACCAACATCCGCATCGCGCCGAGCTATCCCACGGTCGAGGACCTGGAGGCCGCGCTCGATGTGCTGGTGCTGGCCGTTAAGCTTGTCGCTGCCGAGCTTGCGCGTGCCGAGCGCGCCTAACGCGCGGCTTCCCGTACTATCCGCACTTTCGATACGTAAAGGAGCGTATACATGGATTTGGGTATTTCCACCAACCCCACGCCAGAGCTCTACACCATTAAGGTGACCGGTGAGATCGATATCTCTAACGCCGATAGCCTGCGCAATGCCATCGACCTGGCGCTCGAGCAGCCCACTGAGGCCGTTGAGCTCGATTTTGCCCAGGTGAGCTACATCGATTCGACGGGCATTGGCGTGCTTGTGGGCGCCGCACACCACGCAGCTGATCATGGTAAGCGTTTTAGCTGCGTCAACGTGCAGCCCCCGGTGATGCGCGTGGTTCAGCTGTTGGGCGTCGACCAGGAGATTTCGATCACCGCTGCATAATCTTTGCCCCCAAAAGGGCGTGCCGTTTGGCATATGTTTGTGATGCGCTCGGACGTTTTGGCGTCCGGGCGCTATACTTGACCGAATGAATAGACGAGTTCCGGCCGAATGGCGCGGTGCGGGCTCGACTCACATCGAGCCTTGGAGGTATGTGTGTTTGGTATTGGAGAGGGTGAGCTCGCGATCATCGTGGTCTTCGGCTTTTTGCTGTTTGGCCCGGATAAGCTCCCGCAGATGGGCCGCACGATCGGCCGTGCCATCCGTCAGTTCCGCGAGACGCAGGAAAAGATGACGGCCGTTGTTCAGTCCGAGATTATCGATCCGGTGAGCGAGGCCGCGTCGGCCCCGGTCAAGCCCAAGAAGACTGCTGCGACCGACGACGATTCCGATGTGGACGAGGATGCCGCCGAGACGGCAGCGCCCGCCAAGAAGGAGACCTTTGCCGAGCGTCGCGCCCGTCTTGCTGCCGAGAAGGCCGCAAGCGAGGGTGCTGCTGAGGGCGAAGGCGCTGTTGATGAGGCCGAGGGTACAGAGCCTGCTGCTGCCGTCGAGCCCGAGCCTGCTGCAGAGCCCGAGCCCGAGCCGGCAGAGCCCACGACGGCTGACCTCTACGCCCGTCGTCCCCGCAAGCGCAAGGCCGTCGTCGACCAGCTCGCTCGCGAGCTCGAGGTCGAGGACGATGCCGAGGCTGCTGCCGCCGATGCCTCGAAGGGAGGCGATGAGTAATGCCTATCGGACCTGCGCGAATGCCGCTTTTCGATCACCTAGGAGAACTCCGTCGCCGCCTGACCATCGTGGTCGTGTCGGTGTTTGCCGCCGCTATCGTGCTGTATTTCGCCACGCCTGTAGTGCTCGACATCCTGGAAGATCCCATCCGCTCCTTTGTGCCGGACGGTAAGTTCTACATCACCACCACGCTCGGCGGCTTTGGTCTGCGCTTTTCGCTGGCCATCAAGATGGCTGTCGTCATGTGCACGCCTATGATTATCTGGCAGATTTTGGCGTTTTTCCTGCCGGCGCTTCGCCCCAACGAGCGCAAGTGGGTCGTGCCCACGGTGCTCGCCTCGACGGTGCTGTTCTTCCTGGGCGCCATTTTCTGCTATTTCATCATCATCCCGGCGGGCTTTGAGTGGCTCATCGGCGAGACCTCGGCTGTCGCTACGGCGTTGCCCGATCTGGAGAACTACGTCAACATGGAGCTGCTCTTTATGATCGGCTTTGGTGTGGCGTTTGAGCTGCCGCTCATCATCTTCTACCTGTCCGTTTTCCACATCGTGTCCTATGCGGCCTTCCGCAGCGCCTGGCGCTACGTGTACGTAGGCCTGCTTGTGGGCTCGGCTGTGATTACGCCCGACGGCTCGCCCGTTACGCTGGGTCTCATGTATGGCGCCCTGCTCTCGCTCTACGAGATTTCGCTCGCCATTGCTCGCGTGGTCATTACCGCGCGCGAGGGCAAGGAGGGCCTGTTCGTGAGCCGTCTGGACCTGTTCTCGGACGACGAGGACGACGAGGAGTAAATCGGTATGCACGAGGTTGGCATTGTCAACGGCATACTCGATACAGTGATTCGCGCGGCGCGTGGGGCGGGGGCCTCGCGCGCCGTTTTGGTAACGCTGCGTATCGGGGATATGACCGAAGTTGTGCGCGAGGCGCTCGACTTTGCGTGGGAGACGTTTCGCGACGAGGACCCGCTCACGCGCGGCTGCGAGCTTGCCGTGGAGGAGGTCCATCCACAAAGCGAGTGTCTAGACTGCGGCGAGGTTTTCGACCACGATCGCTTCCACTGTCGCTGTCCTCAGTGTGGTGGTGCCAACGTGCGCCTACTGCACGGCCGCGAGCTCGATATCGCAAGTATCGAAATCGAAACCCCCGACGATTAGCCCGCTAGCCATCTGGTGATGGGGTATAAAGGGGCCAAAGTAAGGAGCGCTAAGTATGGCCGAGAAAACGATTGATATTGCATCGCCGATTCTGTCGCGCAACGAGCGCCTGGCAGATCAGCTGCGTCAGCGATTTAATGAGACAAACACCTACGTGATCAATGTGCTGTCGAGCCCCGGCTCGGGCAAGACCACCACGATTCTGGGCACCAACGAGCGCCTGCGTGACAAAGCCGGCCTGCGCTGTGCTGTCATCGAGGGCGATATCGCCTCGGACGTCGACGCCATCACCATGAAGGAAGCCGGCATGCCCGCCATTCAGATCAACACGGGCGGCCTGTGCCACCTCGAGGGCAACATGATCATGGAGGCCGTCGATGCCTTCGACCAGGCCGTCGGTCTGGAGAACATCGACGTCATCTTTATCGAAAACGTGGGCAACCTGGTCTGCCCGGTCGACTTTGACCTGGGCGAGAACCTGTCCATCATGATTCTCTCGGTGCCCGAGGGCGACGACAAGCCCATCAAGTACCCGGGCATCTTCCAACACGCCGGCGCGCAGCTGCTCAACAAGGTCGACGTGGCTCCGGCTTTCGATTTTGACATGGATAGGTATACTAAGACACTCGATGACCTCAATCCGCAGGCGCCGCGGTTTGCCGTGAGCGCGCGCAAGGGCGAGGGCATGGATGCCTGGTGCGATTGGCTCATCGGGCAGATTGAGCAAGCAAGGGCGTAAGTCGGCCGCCATACGGGCGGGCGTAGCCGCAGAGACACGAGATAGGAGCCTCTTTTGAAGCTCATCATCGCAGAGAAAAACGACGCCGCGCGTCAGATTGCCGAGCGTCTGTCCACGGGCAAACCCAAAAAGGACAAGGTGTACAACACCGCCATCTACCGTTTTGAGTGGAAGGGCGAGGAGTGCGTGACCATCGGCCTTGCCGGTCACATCCTTGCGCCCGATTTTTGCGACAGCGTGCTGTTCGATAAAAAGCTGGGCTGGTATTCGGTCACCGAGGACGGCGAGATGCTGCCGGCCGATATGCCCGATGGCCTGGCACGTCCGCCCTACGACACCAAGCGCAAGCCGTTTCTTGCCGATGGTATCTCCATCAAGGGCTGGAAGCTCGAGAGCCTGCCTTACCTCACCTGGGCGCCCGTCATTAAGCTGCCGGCCGAGAAGGAGCTCATCCGCTCGCTCAAGAACCTTGCCAAGAAGTCCGACAGCGTCATTATCGCCACGGACTTCGACCGCGAGGGCGAACTGATCGGTTCGGACGCCCTCAACAAAGTGCGCGAGGTTGCGCCTGACTTGCCGGTCGCCCGCGCCCAGTATTCTTCGTTTACCAAGGCCGAGATTACGCAGGCCTTCGATAATCTTGTCTCGCTCGACCAGAATCTGGCCGACGCCGGCGAGAGCCGCCAGCACATCGATCTCATTTGGGGCGCGGTGCTCACGCGCTACCTGACGCTCGCCAAGTTTGGCGGCTTTGGCAACGTGCGCTCCGCCGGCCGCGTGCAGACGCCGACGCTCGCTCTGGTGGTCGAGCGCGAACGCGAACGCATGGCGTTTGTGCCCGAGGACTATTGGCAGATTCGCGGCATGGGTGCCGCTCAGGGTGCTGCCGAGGATGACCGCTTTAAGATTGCGCACAAGACGACACGTTTTACCGACAAAGATGCTGCCGAGACGGCGTACGGCCACGTCGACGGCGCTACGACGGCAACCGTCGCCGCGGTGACCAAGCGCTCCCGCAAGCAGCAGCCGCCCACGCCGTTTGCGACGACCTCGCTGCAGGCTGCCGCCGCGGCCGAGGGCATCTCACCTGCACGTACCATGCGCATCGCCGAGTCCCTCTACATGGCGGGCCTCATCAGCTATCCGCGTGTCGACAACACCGTGTACCCTGCGACGCTCGATCTGGGCGCCGTGGTGAGCGACCTGGCAAAGATCAACCCGGCGCTGGCGCCCGTGTGCAAAAAGGTACTCGCCGGCCCCATGAAGCCCACGCGCGGCAAAGTCGAGACCACCGACCACCCGCCCATCTACCCCACGGGCGAAGGCGATCCGTCCACGCTCGATGGCGGCCAGCGCAAGCTCTACGACCTCATCGCCCGCCGCTTCCTGGCAACGCTCATGGGGCCCGCGACCATCGAGAACACCAAGCTCGAGCTCGACGTCAACGGCGAGCCGTTCGTGGCTTCGGGCGACGTGCTCGTGACCCCGGGCTTCCGCGAGGCGTATCCGTATGGACTTAAGCGCGACGAGCAGATGCCGCCGCTGGAGCAGGGCGATACGGTCGACGTTTTCGACATTAAACTCGAGGCCAAGCAGACCGAGCCGCCCGCGCGCTACAGCCAGGGCAAGCTCGTGCAGGAGATGGAAAAGCGCGGCCTGGGCACCAAGTCCACGCGCGCGAGCATCATCGAGCGCCTGTATGCCGTGCGCTATCTCAAAAATGATCCCGTGGAGCCGAGCCAGCTGGGCATCGCCATTATCGATGCACTGTCGCAGTTTGCCCCGCGCATCACGAGCCCCGATATGACCAGCGAGCTCGACGGCGACATGACCCGCGTGGAGCGCGGCGAGGACACCGAAGAACATGTCGTGACGCACTCGCGCGCGCTGCTGGCCGGCGTGCTCGACGAGCTGCTCAAACATACGCAGGAACTGGGCGACGCCATCAGCGACGCCGTCACGGCCGATGCGCGCGTGGGCGCTTGCCCCAAGTGCGGCAAGGACCTGGTTATGAAGACGAGCGCCAAGACCCGCGGCAGCTTTATCGGCTGCATGGGCTGGCCCGACTGCGATGTGACCTATCCGGTGCCGAGCGGCGTCAAGGTGAGCCCGCTCGAGGGCGAGGCGGCCGTGTGCCCCGAGTGCGGCGCGCCGCGCATTAAGTGCCAGCCGTTCCGCCAGAAGGCCTTCGAGATTTGCGTGAACCCCACGTGCCCCACCAACTACGAGCCTGACCTTAAGGTGGGCGAGTGCAAGGTGTGCGCCGAGGCCGGACGCCATGGCGACCTGATCGCGCACAAGAGCGAGAAGAGCGGCAAGCGCTTTATCCGCTGCACCAACTACGATGACTGCGGCGTGAGCTATCCTCTGCCGGCGCGCGGTAAGCTCGAGGCGACGGGCGAGACCTGCCCCGAGTGCGGCGCCCCCATCGTGGTGGTCAACACGGCGCGCGGTCCGTGGCGCATCTGCGTGAACATGGACTGCCCGACCAAGGAGAAGAAGCCCGCCCGCGGCCGCAAGACCACAACCAAGGCGAGCACGGCGAAGAAGACAACGGCGGCCAAAAAGACGACGGCTAAGAAAGCCACTGCCGCCAAGAAGACGACCGCGAAGAAGTCGACTGCCAAGAAAGCAGCCGCCGACAAGTAACGGCGCAGCCGAAACATTGCCCAAAAAAACGAGCGAGGACCCCGCGATCCTCGCTCGTTTTTTTGACCGGCAGTTAGGGACGTTCCTTTTCTGCCGGTAGTTTAGGAACGTCCCTAACTGCCGGCTCGGGAACGACAAAGCGCTAGTTCACCTCGACAGGCTTGGCGCCGGGATGGCGCTCCTCAAAGTCTAGGCGGTACTTATTGTCATTGGTGCCCGCCACGTTGTCGCGCGACAGCGGCGCCACGATCTCATTCTTGTGGTCCGCAGGCTTGGCGTATTTCAGGCTGATTTCCCAGGCATCACAGATTGCGTCAATGCGGTGATCCAGGTCGTCGTACAGGGCGATGATATCCTTCCAGGAGCTGTAGTTCTTGGAGCTCGTCGGGACGTCCAGGTCCTCGACGATGTCGTAATACTGCTCGATGGTGTCCTCCGTGCGCTCGGCGACGTCGGCGAGATTTTGACGGGTGGTTCGATCCTCTTCCAGATAGTTGCCGTTGAAGTTCTGCGCGCAGCCACGGACCTGGCTGTCGAGATCTTCGAGCAGGTCGTAGTATTCGCTCAGGCGACGGTAGAGGTTCTGCTCGGAGAGCGTTGCTTCGCCGCCATCCTCGTCGTCATCGTCATCATCGTCGTACAGGCTGTTGGGATTGCCGAGAGGCTTTAGGTCATCGTCGTCGACGTCATGGTGCAGCTTAGCTACCTCGGCAGTCGTCTGCGTGGCGGCGTTGTCGAACGGTCTGATCGCAAAGAAGATGACCAGGGCGATGATGATCGCCACCAGCACAACGATAACGGCGATAAGCGGCCCGGTGCCGCTCTTTTTGGGAGCGGGGGTCTGTGGCGAAGCGGGCGCGTATGCGGGAGCCGGCTGCTGCTGGGGCGAGCCGCTCGCGACGGGTATGCGCTGCGTGGTCTCGACGGCCTCGGTCCTTGCGGCGGGGTCGGGGCTATAGGCGAGGGGGTCGTCCGCCTTGGCTTGCGGCGTATCAAGGGAGCCGGTCTGCTCAAAAGCGGGCTGGCTATCGCTCGCGGCTGTTTGCTCAACGGGTGCACCGCACGAGGTGCAGAACTTGGCATTATCTGCAAGAAGCTTGCCGCACGAGGCGCAATACCGAGACATTGCCACTCCTTTCGCCACATTTCAATGCAATACGACGATTATACCCAGCGTACAAAAAAGCCGGCAGTTGGGGACGTTCCTTTTCTGCCGGCAGTTTAGGAACGTCCCCAACTGCCGCCCCAAACGACTAGGTCGGATTTGGGGTGCACCGGACGCTGGGGTATCATGGCTTGGTTGATATATCTGCATTTACGCGCCTTGTAGGAAGGGGCTGCGCCCATGGCTTTTGAGCCCGCTCAACATAGCTTCATTACGCTCGAGGGCGTCGATGGCGCCGGCAAGTCCACGCAGGCGCGCCTGCTTGCCCGCGCGCTCGAACTCGCTGGCTATCAGGTTGTGAGCCTGCGCGAGCCGGGCGGCACTGCCATCAGCGAAAAGATTCGCGCCCTGCTGCTCGACCCTGCCAACACGACGATGGGCGATACCTGCGAGCTGTTGCTCTACGAGGCTGCGCGTGCCCAGCTGGTGCACGAGGTCATCGCGCCCGCCCTCGCTGCCGGCAAGGTGGTCCTGTGCGATCGCTTCTACGATTCCACGACCTGCTACCAGGCATTTGCCGATGGGCTCGACCGCCAGATGGTGCGCGACGCCAACAACCTGGCCGTCGCGGGAACGCAGCCGGCGCTCACACTCGTCTACCACATCACGCCCGAGCAGGCGGCGCTGCGCATGGCAGCCCGTGGCGCGGCAGATCGCATGGAGGCTAAGGGCATGGCATTCCAGGAGCGTGTCTACGAGGGGTTTTGCGCAATTGCTGCCGAGGAGCCAGACCGCGTAAAGCTCATCGACGCCACTACGACCGTCGAGGAAGTCTTCGAGAAGACGGTCGAGCAGGTTCGCGCGTACGGTCTCGACATTCCGCAGGAAGCCGTCGCCGCCGCGCTTGCCAAGGAGGCCGAGTAACATGGCCCCTGCTCAGGCAAGCCTGCTGGCCAAGCTCGACACCCAAGAGCGCGTTCGCGATTTTTTGACCAACGCCGTCGCCAGCGGCCGCGCATCGCACGCCTACCTGTTTTTGGGCGCTCCCGGCGCCGGCAAGCTCGATGCCGCATGGGCGCTCGCCCAGGCCTTCCTGTGCGAGCAGGACGGCTGCGGAGCATGCGACAGCTGCATACGCGTTGCTCGGCATACGCATCCTGACGTGCACTATTACACGCCCGAGAGCGCCACAGGCTACCTCATTGCCCAGATGCGCGAGCTACTCGACGACGTGCCGCTGGCGCCCATCCGTGCCAAGGCCAAGGTCTACATCATCGACCGTGCCGAGCAACTGCGCGCTAACACCGCCAACGCGCTGCTCAAGACACTCGAGGAGCCGCCCGAGGGCGTTATGTTCATCTTGCTGGGCACCTCGGCAGACGTGATGTTGCCCACCATCGTGAGCCGCTGTCAGTGCGTGCCGTTTCGGCTGGTGTCGCCCACCGTGGCCGCGCAGGCCGTGAGTCGCGCGACGGGCCAGGATCTCGCGCGCTGTCGCATGGCGGTCGCCGTGGCGGGAAGCCCCACACGCGGCATCGAGTTCCTTAAGAGTGCCGAGCGCCAGGATGCTCGCCGCCAGATGGTCCGCGCCATCGATTCGCTCATCGCTGCCGACGAGGCTGATGTGCTCAGCCGCGCCAAGTCGCTCATCGTCGCCGTTAAGGCACCGCTCGCCGAGGTCAAGTCCACACAGGAAAAGGTGCTCGAGCAAAACGCCGACTACCTGTCGCGTGGAGCATTGAAGCAGCTTGAGGACCGCAACAAGCGCGAACTCAACGCGCGCGAGCGTTCGGGTATCATGGAAGCGCTGGCGAGCGCGCGGACGCTCATGCGCGACGTGCTGCTGACGCTTCAGGATGAGGCGGCAGGCGTTGTGAACGAGGACGTGCGCGACACGATCGGGCGGCTTGCCGCGGCGACGAATGTTGCGGGTGCCACCCAGGCGCTCGAGGCGGTTGCCACGGCTGAGCGCAACATCGCCAGAAACGTTACTCCCCAGCTGGCCATCGAGGTCATGCTGTTCGATATCAGGAAGGCACTGAAATGCCGTTAGTCGTACCCGTTAAGTTTACCTACGCCTCGCGCGACCTGTGGTTTGACCCGCAGGATCTGGATATCCTCGAGGCCGATTATGCCATTTGCTCCACCGAGCGCGGGACCGAGATCGGCCTGGTCACGGCCGATCCCTTCGAGGTGCCGCAAGATGAGATCGGCCAGCCGCTCAAGCCCGTGCTGCGCGTGGCGAGCGACATCGACCTGCAGCTTGCCGACGACCTGGCCATCCAGGGCGACGAAGCGATGGTCGATTTCCGCCGTCTGGTCAAAGAGCTCGACCTCGAGATGAAGCCGGTCGGCGTCGAGTACCTGTTTGGCGGCGAGAAGGCCGTGTTCTACTTTGCGGCCGAGGAACGCGTCGATTTTCGTCAGCTCGTCAAGGACCTGTCCTCGACGCTGCACATTCGCGTCGACATGCGCCAGATCGGCGTGCGCGACGAGACCCGTCTGGTGGGCGGCTATGCCCAATGCGGACAGGAGCTCTGCTGCACGCGCTTTGGCGGACAGTTTGAGCCCGTCTCGATCCGCATGGCAAAAGAGCAGGACCTGCCGCTCAACTCGTCCAAGATCAGCGGCGTTTGCGGCCGCCTGATGTGCTGCCTGCGTTATGAGTTCGAGGCGTACAAGGACTTTAAGAGCCGTGCGCCCAAAAAGAAGACGCTCATCGATACGCCGCTCGGCAAGGCGCGTATCCAGGAATATGACACGCCGCGTGAGCATCTGGTGCTGCGCCTGGAGAACGGCAAAGTCTTTAAGGTCAATCTGGCCGATATGACGTGCTCGGAGGGCTGCAAAAAGAAGGCTGCCGAGCAGGGCTGCAACTGCCGCCCCGACTGCGTGACGCGCGACGTGCTCGAGCGCATCGAGTCGCCCGAGATGCGCCTGGCGCTCATGGAGCTCGATCGCGAGAACGGCGTCGACGTGGGCGATGGCCTGTCGAGTGCCGACCGTCTGGCCGGCACGTCGATGCCCAAGCGCCGTCGTCGCGATGCCGATTCCGATACCCGCGCCGCTCAGGGTCAGGGTGAGGGCCGTGTCCGCGGAAAGGGCCGCGGCAAGGCCGAGGCGCCCGAGACCGAGGGGGCGGCCGATGGCCGTCGCCGCCGCAAGCGCACGGCGTCCGTCGACAATGGCGAGACCGCGGGCAAGAACGCTTCCCGCGAGCGCGAGGCTCAGCAGCTCCAGCAGCAAAACCGCGGCGGTGGCATGAACCCCACGCGCCGTCGTCGCCGTCACCTGTCGAGCGAGGAACGCGAGGACGCCTTCCGCGCCGCGGCTGCTCGCGAGGCCGGTGCCGCTCCCAAGGGTGGTTCGGGTTCCGATACGCCTGCCGACAAGGGTAGCAAGCAGCGCAACGACGACGAGCGCGCCCCGCGTCCGCGTCGCCGCCATTCCTCGGGCACGCAGCAAAAGCCCTCGGTGCCCTCCGTGGCCGATCAGGTCTCGGATGGCGAGGTCAAGGTCACACGTCGGCGCCCTGGAGATGGCGGAGGGGCGGCTGCCAAGGCCGCGCGCGGCGCTGCTCGCGACGAACGCGAGTCGCGCGAAGATCGTGGTGGCGAGGGTTCGGTCGACCAGGGCCAGAAGCGCCGTCGCCGTCGTCGTTCCCGCAAGCCGCGTCAAGATGGTGGCGAGGGTTCGACCCCGTCTTCGTCTGCACCACAACCGCCTACCGGCGAATAACGCCCGCGAGCGGATTTAACCTGCCTGACCCCAAACGCGTCGGGGTACCATAACGCTGAATCAACAACCCTCCCTGCGACCGAACGTAGGGAGGGTTGTGTCTTGAAGAGCCATCTGAACATATTGAGCCGTCTGCAGGGCGCCGGCGCCCTACCGTTTGCGGACGAATTGCTACCGTTTGCCGAGCGGGTGGCACGCGAGGCGCTCGAGGCATTGTCGCCAACACGATGTGCCGGCTGCGAGCGCGCCGGTGCGCTTATTTGCCAAGACTGCCTGGCTGCGTTCACGCTCATCGACCCACGTCATAGCTGTACCCGATGCGGCGCCCCGTTTGGGGATTTGCTGTGCACTGAGTGTTCGGTCGAGGGCACGTCTTCGGCAATGGCGGAGGCGCTCGACCGCTGCCTGGCGTGCGCCGTCTATGCGCATCCGCTGCCGCGCATCATTAAAGCGTACAAGGATGCGGGCGAGCGACGTCTGGCTCCGTATCTGGCGGAGCTGCTCTACGACACCGCCCTGCATGCCCAGGTCGTAGCGCCCGATCGCTTAGGAGGTGTGCTGTCCGGTGCGGATGCGGTGGTGTTTGTGCCTGCGACGGCGGCAGCGTTTCGGCGGCGTGGTTTTGATCATATGGAGGCTATTGCACACCCATTTTGCGAGCTGTCGGGTGTTCCCCTGCTCGATGCTCTTGTCAAGTACGGGCATGGCGACCAGCGCGAACTCGGTCGTGAGGAGCGCCGCGAGCGTGCTCAAGGCATGTACGAGACGATTGAGGACGTGCGCGGCCGCCGTCTACTGCTTATCGATGACGTTATCACCACGGGCGCGACCATGGCAGCAGCCTCGGCGGAGCTCAAGCGTGCCGGCGCTGCGGCAGTCGATGGCCTTGCTATCGCACGTGTTTGGTAGGGGTGGTTTTGTGGCAGTGAAGATTGAGCGGCGCAACGAGCCGACAGGCGAACAGCTAGCGGCTTCCGTAATCCTAACAGGCGCTTCAGCGCTGCGCATGATGCGCGCCGAGCGCCGGCAGATGGGCTACATAAGCTGGAAGGACCTTAATCCCGATGAAGAGCGCCGTGTGCTGCGCACGTCGTCGCCCTCGACCGAGGATATCTATCTTCCCGACTTGGTGCGAATTGGAGCCAAAAGTGGCGAGGTGCAAGAAGATCTGTGCTTGCTGGTGGGATCTGCGGCGCAGCGCCGCCGCATGCCTAGCGTAGGCTGGTCCGTGTGTTCCGGGTTGCCCGCCGGCTCGATTCTAGAGGTGGAACCGGGGGTGTACAGCTTGTCTCCCGAGGCCCTCTGCCTTGCCGTTGCGCGCGAACTTGGCTGTATCCAGGCATTTGCCCTGGCCCAGGAGCTGTGCTCTAAGATTTCACTGAGCGACCGCGGGAAGTATCTGCCTCCCTACACCTCGCCTGTTACGAATAAACTTGCAAAGGACAAGGACCAGCCAGCAGACGTGGGCTACTTTGAAGTCGAGCCGGCGCTGACGCCCGATCGCCTGGCAGATTACCTTGCGGCATGCAAGGGGAATGTGGCCAAACAGCTGCTGCGTCTGTGTCCCTACCTGTCAGAAAACCTGCTCTCGCCCATGGAGTGCATCATGCTCGCTCTGTTTTCGCTTCCGTTTTCCTATGGCGGATTTGACTGCGGTCCCTTTAAGACCGACTACAAGATCGAGTTCGATGACCGCGCGCAGGCAATCTCGGGGATGCCGCATGCAGTTTGCGATGCGTATCAGGAAGCAGCCCGGTTTGACCTTGAATACAACGGTGAGCTGGGCCATTCCTCCCGGAGGGGACGTATCCATGATGAAAAACGCAACACGGGCTTGATTACTATGGGAATCGAGGTCGCGACGGTCAACAACGAAATGCTCTGCGACATGGAAGCGATGGAAGCGCTCGCATGGCGCATCCACCAGCGTATGCGAAAGCGGTACCGGAATCGTGTCGATGCCCGCAGGAAGAAGCAAGAGGCGTTGCTTAACGCGCTGCGGGCGTGTTTTGGGCTTAAGCCGGTCTAATTCACGTCGAAAATAGGGGGTTAATCATATGCCCTGGGTAGCGCGCAGAGATGTGGTGTAAGAGGCGGGGCATGCCCCGCCTCCGCCCTT
>UQSB01000054.1 GCA_900543505.1 uncultured Collinsella sp.
AGGTCAATGCCGCCTTGTTTCAAGGCACCTTGCTCGCTCTGGCGGGTTTTCGCTGACTTCGCCAAAACATCGGCGTCGCCGTTGTTGGCACTTGGGGACGTTCCTTTTGTGCCGGCACCTGGGGACACTCCTTATTTCAAGAGATCGGTGCAAGAGGGATAGGCTGCCTTGCACCAATCAAAAAGTTGCGGTGAGATAGTTCTTGAATTGGCCTTTTTGAGGGTTAAACAGGAACTATCTCACCGCAACTGCGTTGGGGCGTTTTTGGCAACTGGCTTACTTGCTCGCGAACAGCCAGATTGCGATGATCACCAGGATTGCGGCGATAATGCAGACGATGGCGCCGGTGAATTTGACGCGTGAGTCACGGGTGCGCTCGCGCACGTCGTCCTCGGCAGCTTCGAGCTGAGCCACTTCGTGCTCGGTTTCGGCGTGTTCGGCCTTATCGCGGGCCAGGGACCCCGCGAGCGACTCGGTAATCTCGGGATGGTCGTGTACCTCGGTCGCCTGCTCGATGATCGACTGCGCATGCGCGACATCCGCTTGGGCATTGGCGATAGCCTGCTCTTGCTCTCGACGCGCCTTGTCCTCGGCGGCGATCTTCTCGCGCAGTTCGCGCTGGCGAGTTGCAGCGGCGGTTTTTGCGGTCTGCAGCTCGTCGCGCGCGGCATCGGCCTCGGCCGTTACGGCCTGATGGGCGCGTTTGGCGTCGGCAATAGGGGCCTGCGCCTGCTCGACGGCGTGCTCGGCGGCTGCGAGCGAGTGCTCAAGATCGGCGGTGATGTGCGGGACATCTTCCTCGGCTTTGCGCAGGGCGTCGGCCGTGTCGGAAATCTGCATCGAAAGCTCGCTGGTGCGCACCGTGTAATTGGCGGGATTTGCCGAAGGATTGCGCTGCAGCTCGGCATACTCGCGGCGCAACGTTTCGAGTTGAGCGCGCGTGGCATCGACGGTTTGCTTTGCGGCGGCAACACCGGCATCGCGCTCTGCCTGCACCTTGTCGCGGATACGCTTGGAATCCTCGAGGCGTCGAACGAGGCGGTTGCCGGTTTCGCGCGAGCTGGCTTCACGCGCCTCCACAGCGTCGAGCGCGGCTTTAAGGCGTCGCTCGGTGGCGTCGTCCTCTTCTTTCATTTGTTCGAGCTGAGCCTTGAGCTCTGCTGTCTTGGCAGCATGGGTGTCGCGGCCGATTTCTGCCGCCGCCGCGGCCTTTTGGGCAGAGTCGATTGTCTGGCGTTGCTCGGTGACGATTTGCTCGTAGCGGCCTGCAATATCCTGACGTGTCTCGAGCTCCTCCGACTGATCGGCGATGCGCTGCTCGAGTTCGGCCAGGTGAGCGCGGGCGTCCGCGAGCGCCTTCTTTGCGGCATTCATCTCGCGCATGGCCGAGGCGCCCTGGGCGATAAAAGTGCCCACGGCGTTGGCAGTGCTCGAAACGGCGGTTCCCAGATCGCGGCTGGCTGCAGGGGCGTGTGGGGCGGTTGGGTGGCCGGTGTCGGTGGCATCCGCAGCGGCGGCCTGCGGCGTGGCGATATTACCGGTGCCGCCCTCGATCACAGAAAAGCCGGCAGTGTGCGGGTCGACCGCATCGGCGCCGATTGTGGGGTGCTCGAGCTGTAGGAACGAGGGCATGGTGCTACCTTGATCGGCGACGGGGGTCTCGCCGGGCACGAAGGTCGAGGCGGCCTCGGCAGCCTCCTCTTCCTCGGCATCCACGTCGGCGTCGGCCACGGCGTCTTTCATCGCTTTGACGGCATCCATCATGGAGTCCATGACGGCGTCGAGCTCTTCTTCCGAAGACACCTCGATGGGGCCCGCCGCCTGTGCCGCGGGCTCCGTATCGGGCTCGGCGCCACCCGGTTCCGACTGTTCATCTTCGTTTTGTTCGACAGTATCATCTGCGTCTGTGGCCTTATCCGTGCCGGCGTACGCGTCCTCGACGGACGCATCGGCGGGCGCATCGACGGAGGCGTCGGCGCAGGTGGGAGTATCGCAGCCGTCGATAGCGTCTGCGGAATGATTAATATGCTGCTGAGTCTGGGGGTCCAGCTCGTCTGTCATAGGCATGTGCTCCTCATCGTTGTTTTGTCACCCTATGATAAAGTCTCGCGCCGACATCCCGCGCGCTGCAGCAAAGTTTCAAAACGTGTTCGATAGCTCATTTGGATGACAAAAAATCGGCCTCTTTATCCAGTTCGTGCTTGACATCCCCTTCGCCGAATGACGTTGTGCCGTTCGCCTGCTGCGGTCTTTATTTTTCACTCGAACACGATAAAGTTGCATTTCAGCTTTTGGCGCGTGAATTTGGATGCGCGCAGTCGGCGGGCGTGCCCGTCGTGATCTGAAAGGACTTTCTTATGGGACTTTTCACTGGTAAGACCGTGATTATCACCGGCGGCGGCAAGGCCACGCTTAAGGACGGCTCCGCTGGCTCCATCGGCTACGGCATCGATATCGCTTTTGCCAAGGAGGGCGCAAACCTCGTCATTACCGGCCGCAACGTCGCCAAGCTCGAGGCTGCCAAGGAGTCTCTTGAGGCCGAGTACGGCGTTAAGGTTCTGCCTGTTCAGGCCGATGTCTCGGCTGGCCAGGACAACGAGGCCGTCGTTCAGAACGTCATCGACAAGGCCATTGAGGAGTTCGGCCGCATCGACGCCGTCGTCAACAATGCTCAGGCCAGCGCCTCGGGCGTGACCATCGCCGATCACACCATGGACCAGTTCAACCTGGCCATCTACTCCGGTCTGTATGCCACCTATCTGTACATGCAGAAGGCCTATCCGCATCTGAAGGAGACCAAGGGTTCCGTGGTCAACTTTGCTTCGGGCGCCGGCCTGTTTGGCAACTATGGCCAGTGCAGCTATGCCGCCGCCAAGGAAGGCATCCGCGGCCTGACCCGCGTTGCTGCCAACGAGTGGGGTCCCGACGGCATCAACGTCAACATCGTGTGCCCGCTTGCTTGGACCGCTGCGCTCGAGAACTTCCAGGATGCCTATCCCGAGGCGTTCAAGGCTAACGTCCACATGCCGCCGGCGGGCCACTACGGCGACGTCGAGAAGGAGATCGGCCGCGTGGTCGTTCAGCTCTGCGGCCCCGACTTTAAGTACATGAACGGCGAGACGGTCACCCTCGAGGGTGGCATGGGCCAGCGTCCTTAGGGGTTCCGCCGTTCTACCGAACGGCGGACCGGCCGACGCTGCGCGGGCCGCATTTGGACAATCTGCCGTTCAATTTCAAGGGCGCGACCAGAAGGTCAGCGCCCTTTCATTTCACGGCACCTTGTCTCAAATGCGACCCGCTCGCTGACGTTGCCAAAATATCGGCGTTGCCGTGGCTGGTAAATAGCTCCACTCATCGGGGACGTACTTAAATGAGTGCCCGCAGAATGAAAGTGGATAATCTCCCGTTTTTGGGCTGTGCTTTGGGCAAAAGTGGGAGATTATCCACGCTCATCCGGTAAGCGTCCAAAAATCCACGCTCATTTGCCGTGTCCCTGCCGTATCCTCCTCGCGCCAGTTTCTGTCGAGTCGGTGCTTCTTGCGGGTTGCCCGTATAATGGTTTGCGTATGAACCGCAACCAAGGAGTTCCAGTTTATGGACCAGAACCTTTTTAAATTCGACCTGATCGCCGAGGACCCGACGACGCACGCGCGTGCCGGCGTACTGCACACCCCGCACGGCGACATCGAGACGCCGATTTTTATGCCCGTGGGCACCAAGGCAAACGTCAAGGGCATTCCTACCGAGACTGTCAAGAAGCTCGGCGCCCAGATCGTGCTCGCCAATACCTATCATCTGTCCATGCGTCCCGGCGAGGACACCATCGCCGAGCTGGGCGGCCTGCACAAGTTCATGAACTGGCACGGCCCCATCCTCACCGACTCGGGCGGTTTCCAGGTCTTCAGCCACAACGATGCCGTCAAGCTCACCGACGAGGGCGTGCGCTTTATCGTCAACGATTACGACGGCCGCCACGTGTTTTGGACGCCCGAGGACAACATGGAAATCGCCATGAAACTCGGCTCCGATATCTGCATGCAGCTCGACCAGTGCCCGGGCTATCCCGCCACGCGCGCCTACGTTGAGCGCGCCGTTGAGCTGTCGAGCATGTGGGCCGAGCGCTGCTATAAGGCGCATACCCGCGATGACCAGGCGCTCTTTGGCATCGTTCAGGGCGGCATGCACCTGGATCTGCGCCTGCGTTCGCTGCGCCATCTGGAGGAGTGCGGCGACTTCCCGGGCTATGGTATCGGTGGCTATTCGGTGGGCGAGGATCACGAGACCATGTTCGAGACCCTGGCGCCGCTCGTGAGCGAGTACATGCCCAAGCATAAGCCGCGCTACCTGATGGGTGTCGGCAACCCCACCACGCTCGTACGCGGCGTGGGCGTGGGCATCGACATGTTCGACTGTGTGCTGCCGACGCGCACCGGTCGCATGGGTACGGCGTTCTCCAGTGAAGGTCGCCTTAACTTCCGTAACGCGCGCTTTGCGCACGACGGCGGCCCCATCGACCCCACCTGCACCTGCCCGGTATGCACGGGCGGCTACAGCCGCGCGCTCATCCGTCACATGGTCACGCAGAAGGAGATGCTCGGCGGCATTCTGCTGTCGATGCACAACATCTACTACCTGCTCAACCTGATGCAGCGCGCCCGCCAGGCCATTATCGAGGGCCGCTACGGCGCGTTTGTGAGCGACTGGATGAACAGCCCTGCGGCGGTGGACTACTAAGAGCGACAGACACGCTTGCAGAGCGTGGGCACGGCAATGGTCGAGCGCCAGCCGGTCGTCACATTCGCTGACACCGGTTGCGCGACCGCTGACCGATAGCTTGCAAGTGCTTGATGCATCGTGGGTACCATACCGAATAGTTGATGTTCGGGCGGGTGTTTGACGCATGGCGTCGACCCCGCCCGCTTTTCTTTTTCTCGATAGGAGTACCCATGATTAAGAATGAGAACGTCGAGGGCGAGCCTGCCTACGACGAGACGTACCGCCGCGGCCCCGTGGTCATGCGCGGCCCCATGATTCCCAAGGACAACACCTACGCCAACCTGCTGGCGCCCGAGGACTCGACCGACTGGTTGCACACCGACCCCTGGCGCGTGCTGCGCATTCAGGCAGAGTTCGTTGATGGTTTTGGCGCACTTGCCGAGCTTGGTCCTGCAGTGACCATCTTCGGCAGTGCCCGCACGCCCAAGACCGATCCGCTCTACAAGGCGGCGCGCACCGTCGGGCGCAAGATCGCGCAACGTGGCGTGGCGGTCATCACCGGTGGCGGCCCTGGCATCATGGAAGCGGCCAACAGGGGAGCGGCGAGTGTCAACGGCAAGTCAGTTGGCCTAGGCATTGAATTGCCGCACGAGCACGGGCTCAACAAATACGTGAACCTCGGCATGGACTTCCGCTACTTCTTTGTGCGCAAAACCATGTTCGTTAAGTACAGCTCGGGCGCCATCGTATTTCCCGGCGGCTTTGGCACGCTCGACGAGATGTTCGAGGTTCTCACGCTGGTGCAGACGCACAAGGTCAAGCGCATGCCGCTCGTGCTGGTGGGCACCGAGTACTGGCAGGGCCTATTCGACTGGCTCAACGGCCCGGTGATGAGCACCGGTATGATTAGCCCGCTCGATCCGGATCTGGTACACATTACCGACGACCTCAACGAGGCCGTTGACATTGCCCTGAGCGGGCTGATGTAGAGTAGCTAAAATGGGACGGGGCTAAAAAGACCGGTGCGTAACGTTACATGCCAGTCTTTTTAGCCCCGTCCCAAATGAACTGCTTCCAAGTTGCGGTGGAATAGGGATTGATTGACGGCTAATAAGCCAAAAACAGCCCCTATTTCACCGCAACTGATGTGGGCGTCCCTAGCGAGTTGGCTGGTAGCGGGGGCAGTAGCTGATGGCGATGGCGTCTACGCCTACGTGGGTGGCGATGGTGCAGCCGATGGGGCCAGTGCCGGCGTCCACGTAGTCCTGGCCTGCTAGCGCTTGGTTGACGAGCTCTTGCTCCTCGGCGGCGCCGGTCGTGAGCACGCGCACGCTTGAGCCCGGGTGCTCGTCCAAAAACGCGAGGCAATCTGCCATGGTGTTGGCGACGATGCGCTTGGCGCCGCGGCCCTTTTTGATTGCCTTGATCTCGCCCGATTTCCACTCCGGCGAAACGGCCAGGCGAATGTTGAGCATCTGCGTCAGCTGGCCGGCGAGCTTGGGGGCGCGGCCGTTTTTGACCAGGTTCTCGAGCGTGCGGGGAATCAACAGCAGGTGGGCGTCGGGCAGCGTCGCGCGGATCTGCGCCTCGGTCTCGTCCAAGCTGCGGCCGTCCTCGCGCATGGCAAGTGCGTACTCCACCAGCAGGCCCTCGGCGCCCGAGCCGGTGCGCGAATCGATGCAGCGCACGTCGAGCTCGTGGGTCTCGGCGACCAGACATGCGTTGGAATAGCAGGCGGACCACTCGCTGCACAGCGAGATAAAGATCGCGCTGTCGTGGCCATCGGCGCGTACGCGGTCAAACAGCGCCTTGAACTCGCCGGCGCTCGGCTGCGAGGTGTGCGGCAGCTGCTCGGAGCCGGCCATGCGGGCGACGTACTCCTCGGCGGTAATCTGCACCTGGTCGAGCAGGTCCTCGCCCTCGATAATCACATGCAGCGGAATCACGTAAATGCCGAGCTCTTGGGCGCGGGCGGGGGAGATGTCCGACGTGGAGTCGGTTATGATGGCAAAAGACATAATTGCACCTTTCGTTGGGGCGCGGCAGCGCCGCCTTCTGAAAGCAAAGTGCGACAAGTATAGTGGAGTTGCTCTACATTGCTAGGTTCAATTGTTGAATAGTCAACAGTTTGAAGCGGTGGTGTGGAAATCATCAACTGGGGAAGAAGGGTGCCGATGGCGGCATTGCAACTTTGCGAGCGGCCGGTTGTGCTGTTCGATTTTGACGGCACGGTGGCCGATACGGGTCGGGCAGTGATGACCTCGACGCGCAAGACGCTGGCTGCGCGCGGGTTTTCGGAGACGCAGATGGGTGATCTGCGCCGCATGATCGGGCCGCCCCTGTGGAAGAGCTTTCACGACTTTTACGGCTTTTCCCGCGAGGAGTCGCTTGTGGTGGCCGATGAGTACCGCGCCTTTTTTGATGAACTGGGACCGGAGGAGTATCCCGTGTTCAATGGGGTCCCCGAGCTGCTGGATGGGTTGGTCGCCCAAGGCAAACGTATGGCCGTGGCGACGTCGCGCATGGAGGCCAAGTGCATCGACATGGTGCATGAGCTCGGGCTCTCTCAGTTTGAGGCGGTGATTGGCATGAATCCGCCGCAGGGACGCGAGACCAAGGCCGATTCGGTCCGCGATGCCCTGGCGGCGCTCGGCGCGACGGCCGACGATGCCGTGATGATCGGCGATCGCTTTAACGATGTGGAGGGCGCGCACGCAATGGGCGTGCCGTGCATCGGCATCTATTCGGGCGCGGCGGCGCCGGGTGAGCATGAGGCGGCGGGTGCCGATGCAGTGGTGCACTCGGTGGCCGAGCTTGCTAAACTTTTCTCTATCTAGGAACTAAATGTGAGGGGCGGGTACGCTTGCCGCTCATTGGTAAGGAGGCAGTCTATGAATCAGGTGGAGCAGAGCGTCGCTGAGTATGTCGACGAGGTCTGGGAAGATGTCGTCGCCGATATCGAGCAGCTGGTGAGCTATCCGTCCGTGGCAGTTTCTGCCGATGCAGAGCCCGGCGCGCCGTTTGGCCGCCCGGTCCGTGACGCGCTCGACTGTGCGCTCGGCATCGCGCAGAAGCTTGGCTATCAGACGAGCGACGACGAGGGCTATGTGGGCATTGCCGATATCCCTGGCCGCGGCGACAAGCAGCTCGCGACCATCTGCCACGTGGACGTGGTGCCCGCCGGCCCGGGCTGGAACACCGACCCGTTTGCGCTGGAGCGTCGCGAGGGCTGGCTGCTCGGCCGCGGCGTTATCGACGACAAGGGTCCGGCGGTGCTGTCACTCTACGCCGGCGCCTATCTGCTCAAGCACGGCATTACCCCGCGCTATACTTTCCGCGCGCTGCTGGGCTGCGATGAGGAAGTGGGCATGTCCGACGTTCACCATTATCTGGAGAACCACGCAGACCCCGACTTTTTGTTTACGCCCGATGCCGAGTTTCCGGTCTGCAATGCCGAGAAGGGCCAGTTTGGGGCGACGTTCGTGAGTCCCAAGATCGACGGCGGGCGCATCGTGTCGTGGAGCGGCTCCGAGGCGAGCAATGCCATTCCGTCGCAGTCCATCTGCGAGCTCGCGATTGCCGCCGATGAACTGCCGGCGCCCGTTGAGAACGCCGACCGCCTGGAGATCACGGCGCTTGATAACGGGCATGCGCAGATTTTCGCCCACGGTATTGGCGGCCACGCTTCGATGCCTGAGGGCACCATCAACGCCGTCGGCCTGATCGTGTCGTATCTGCGCGAGGCCGAAGACGCGTTTGGTGCACGCGACGAGCGCCTGCTGACGCCTGCCGAGCACGAGTTCGTCAAGTTCCTGGCCTTTGTGCATGCGGATGCCTATGGCCGCGGCCTAGGTATCGATGCGACGAGTCCGGCGTTTGGCCCGCTTACCTGCAACGCTGGCGTCATCCGCGTGGCGGATGGCCATATTGAGCAGGTCATCGACGTGCGCTTCCCCGACAGCACGAGTGCCGATACCATCCGCGAACAGCTCGATCCGCTCGTGGGCCGTTTTGGCGTGACGTACCGTGTGGGTCGTGCGAAGGTGCCGTTCTCGGTCTCTGCCGACGATCCGGCCGTGAAGGCGCTTATTGATACCTATAACGAGTTTACGGGCAAGCATGCTGAGCCCTTTGCCATGGGCGGCGGCACGTACGCACGCAACTTTGCTCGCGCCGTCTCGTTTGGCCCCGAGGAGACCGGCCTGGAGCTGCCCGCATGGGGCGGCCAGATGCACGGCCCCAATGAGTGCGCCAACGAGGAACAGCTCAAGCAGGCGCTCAAGATTTATATCGTGGCGATCTTACGTTTGAACGAGCTTGAGCTTTAAGGCTGCGGCGTTTTAACAACTTAGCACCCCTTTCGTCCGGGCTTTTTAAGTTGCGGTGGAATAGTTCCTAGAATGGGCCATTTGATGGCCAAGCAGGAACTATTTCACCGCAACTTTGTTTTTATTGGTGTAAAAGGCGGGTCATGCTTGGTGGCGGGTTTGTTATCCGTTTGTAAAGGCTGGGCAGAGCTTGCGGTAAGGGTCTATCAAATGTCCGTAAGAAACCGCAGATAAGGCGGTCGTCGCCCGATCGAGACCGTATCTTTCTAAACAGCAAAGCGGGCAGGGTGCCCGCGAGTCGCATGTATGAAAGGAAGATCATGCTCGATCAGGCTTATTCTCGTCGTCAGTTCCTCGGCCTTGCTGGTGGTCTTGCCGGCATCGTCGGTCTCGGTCTCGTTGGTTGCGGCGGCTCCAACGCCGCCAACACCGCTGCTGAGGGCAGCGCCGCTGCTGCCGAGTCCGTCTCGGGCGAGGTGACCTACGACGGCGCTTCCTCGTTCCAGGCTCTCGTCGAGGCTGCTGCCGAGAAGTTCATGGATGCCAACCCGGACGTCTCCGTCTCTGGCTCGGGTAACGGTTCGGGCAAGGGCCTGACCGCTGTCGCCGCCGGCACCGTCACTATCGGTAACTCCGACGTCTTCGCCGAGACCAAGCTCGAGACCGACCAGGTCAAGAACCTCGTCGACCACGAGGTCGCCGTCGTGGGCATGGGCCCCGTCGTCTCCAAGAACGTCAAGGTCGACGACCTGTCCCTCGAGCAGCTCAAGGGTATCTTCTCCGGCCAGATCACCAACTGGAAGGAGGTCGGCGGCGACGACGCCAAGATCGTCGTTCTCAACCGCAAGGCCGGCTCCGGCACCCGCGCCACCTTCGAGGCCACCGTCTTTGGCGACGAGGCCGTCGACTTTAAGGGCGACGCCGAGCTCGACAAGTCCGGCGACGTCCAGACTCAGATGGGCAGCACCGACAACGCCATCTCCTACCTCGACTTCTCGCACTTCGATGATTCCAAGTTCAACGCCATTAAGGTCGAGGGCGTGGAGCCCAAGAGTGCAAACGTCACCGACGACTCCTTTAAGATCTGGGCTACCGAGCACATGTACTGCGCAAAGGACGCCGACGAGGCCACCAAGGCCTTCCTGGAGTTCATGCTTTCCGACGACGTCCAGGGCAAGCTCGTCGAGGAACAGGGCTTTATCCCCGTCTCTGCCATGAAGGTCGTCAAGGACGCCAGCGGCAAGGTCTCTGCTAAATAAGTAATCGCCCCGGAAAGGTTTGCAATGGCAAAGCAACTGCCAAAGCGCGACCTTGAGAACGTGGGCCTGGGCGTCACGGGCGCGTGCGTAGCGCTCGTGACGCTTGTCGTTGCCGCGCTCATCTTTATGGTCGCCCAAAAGGGCCTCTCGGCTTTTCTCAAGGACGGCGTTTCGGTCGTCGAGTTCTTCACCGGTACCAAGTGGGATCTGGCCAACACGGCTAAAAACGGCCTGCCCTATATCGGCGCCCTGCCCCTGATCGTCACCTCGTTTGCGGTCATGGTGCTCTCCACGCTTATCGCGCTGCCCATCGCCATCGGCTCTGCCATCTTTGCGGTCGAGATCCAGCCTAAGTTTGGCTCCAAGGTCTTTCAGCCGCTTATTGAGCTTTTGACTGGCATTCCCTCGGTCGTCTTTGGCCTCATCGGTTTTCACGTTGTCGTCGGCCTTATGAAGAGCGTTTTCCACGTGAGCACGGGCCTGGGCATCTTGCCCGGCGCCATCGTGCTGGCCGTCATGATCCTGCCGACCATGACCACCCTTTCGGTCGATGGCCTGCGCGCCGTGCCCGACAGCTACCGTCAGGGCTCGCTCGCGCTGGGCTACACCCGTTGGCAGACCATCTGGCACGTGGTACTTAAGTCCGCCATGCCGTCGCTTATGACCGCGGTCATCCTTGGTATGACCCGCGCCTTTGGCGAGACGCTTGCCGTGCGCATGGTCATCGGCGGTATTGAGGCCATGCCGACGTCGCTGCTGTCGCCGGCGTCGACCATCACCACCACGCTCACCACGTCCATGGCGGTCTATGCCGAGGGTTCGGCACAGGACGACGTCCTGTGGGCACTCGGTCTGCTGCTGATGGGCATGAGCCTCATCTTTATCCTGATCATCCACCTTATTGGCCGCAAGGGGGCGAAGGCTCGTGGCTAGCACACGCATCCACATCGACGAGGCAAGGCTCGGGCGCGTCCAAAAGCAGGACCGCATCGCCACGGGCGTGCTGACGGCAATCGCCGTCATCGTCACGCTCGTCGTCGTCTCCATGGTGGCCTATATCCTGTTCGAGGGCATCTCGACGCTGTTCCAGCCGGGCTTTCTCACGCAGCCCGCACGCGCCAACGGAACGCAGGGCGGCGTGCTCTACCAGCTGTTCGACTCGTTCTATCTGCTGCTGATTACCCTGATCATCTCGGTGCCCATCAGCCTGGGCGGCGCGGTCTTCCTAGTTGAATACGCGCCCGACGGTCCCATTCGCGACATCGCCTCGACCGCCATCGAGACGTTGTCTTCGCTGCCCTCCATCGTCGTCGGCATGTTCGGCTTTCTGGTGTTCTCGGTGCAGCTGGGCTGGAAGTACTCCATCATCTCCGGCGCCGTCGCGCTCACCATGTTCAACATCCCCATCCTGGTGCGCGTGATTCAGCAGGCGCTCGAGGACGTGCCACGGGCCCAGCGCGATGCGTGCCTGGCCATGGGCCTCACTCGCTGGGAGGCCACACTGCACATCCTGATTCCCGAGGCCATGCCCGCCATCGTGACCGGCATCGTGCTTTCGGCCGGCCGCGTGTTTGGCGAGGCCGCGGCGCTGCTCTTTACCTCGGGCATGAGCTCGCCGGTCCGCCTCAACTTCTTGAGCTTTAACCTGTCGAGCCCCACCTGCGCCTGGAACGTGTTCCGTCCCGGCGAGTCGCTGGCCGTGCACATCTACAAGATCTATGGCGAGGGCAGCCCCGAGGCCCAGCAGATCGTTTGGGGCACCGCGGCACTGCTGATGATCTGCGTGTTGCTGTTTAACGTAGTCGCCCGTATCGTGGGCAAGCAACTGGCAAGGAAGATGACGGCCGAATGAGCGAGATGAAAGCAACGACCGCACCCGAAGCGGCATCGTCCGAGACCCAGGACTTTTTGTCGAGCGTGGGGGAGAGCGAAAAGCACGTGCGCGTGAGCGGCAAGGCCGTGAGCGACGAGGTCGTGCTCTCCACCAAGGACGTCAACGTATACTATGGCGATCACCATGCGCTACACGATACGTCGCTCGACTTTCACAAGGGCGAGATCACGGCGCTCATCGGGCCTTCGGGCTGCGGCAAGTCGACCTTCTTGCGCAGCCTCAACCTCATGAATCGCGAGATTCGCGGCTGTCGCGTGGAGGGCGAGATCAACTACCGCGGCCGCAACGTGAACACCAAGACCGAGAACACCTACGAGCTGCGCCGTTCCATTGGCATGGTGTTCCAGCAGCCAAACCCGTTCCGCAAGTCCATTCGCGACAACATCACGTTTGCGCCCAAGCGCCACGGCATCACCGACCGCGACGAGCTCGACCGCATGGTCGAGGAGAGCTTGCGCGGTGCGGCGCTGTGGGACGAGGTCAAAGACAAACTCGACAAGAGCGCCTACGCGCTTTCGGGCGGTCAGCAGCAGCGCCTGTGCATCGCGCGCACGCTCGCGCTCAACCCCGACGTGATTCTGTTCGACGAGCCCTGCTCGGCGCTCGACCCCATCTCGACGCTGGCAATCGAGGACCTCATGTCGTCGATCGTTGCCGGGCGCGCCATCGTCATCGTGACGCACAACATGGAGCAGGCGTCGCGCGTGTCCAACCGCACGGCGTTCTTCTACATGGGCGATATGGTCGAGTACGACGAGACCGACGAGATTTTCCAACGGCCCAAGGATAAGCGGCTGAATGATTACCTCACCGGCATGTTCTCCTAGTCCGGGACATGCTTGAGGCCCGCGGCGGCCATGGTTGCCGTGGGACTGATTGGAGAGGCGG
>UQSB01000055.1 GCA_900543505.1 uncultured Collinsella sp.
GGCCCTTGCGGCGTAGTCGCTATTTATTCAGTCCAAGTTTCGGGGCGCAGTTCACAGGCACCTTTGTGGTGGTTTTTGTTTTAGGCCGAGGGGAAGGCCTTGGCGGCAGTGCCTATCCTCGGCTTTTGCATAGTCTCGATCTGTAACACCAAGCCAGCGAAAATGGCTCTAACTGTTACAGATTTAGATGAACCGTTCGGCCGTCAGCCCAACGTCTTGATCTGTAACACCAGGCGGCATATTTGGTCTCTAACTGTTACAGATTGAGATGCGGCGTGGGCGGCCGGCACAATATCTCGATCTGTAACAACTGCAGGGCTCAACGGACTCCAACTGTTACAGATTGAGACAAAACGATCAGGCAAGTCCAAAACCACCACAAAGGTGCCTGTCTCCTTTGTGGTGATCTGGGGTCTGGCATAGAAAAAGTCCCCGCCGGGCGCGTGCTCGACGGGGACTTTGCCGTTTGATGGCTAACGCTGAGGGTGATTACTCGCCCAGCAGGCTCTTGGTGATGGAAGCGGCGGCCTTCTTGCCGGCGCCCATCGCCAGAATGACCGTAGCGGCACCGGTGACGATGTCGCCGCCGGCCCAGATGCGGGGATCGGTGGTCTGGCCGGTCTCCTCGTCGGCGACGATGTAGCCCCACTTGTTGAGCTCCATCTTGCCGCCGATCTTCTTTGCGAAGGGGTTAGCGTTGGTGCCGATAGCCGAGATCGCGACGTCGCAGGGGATCTCCTCGATGGCGCCCTCGATGGGCACCGGGCGACGACGGCCGGACTCGTCAGGCTCGCCGAGCTCCATCTTCTGGACCTTGACGGCGCACACGGAGCCGTCCTCGCCAGCGACAAACTCGAGCGGGGAGACGAGCGGCAGAACCTCGACGCCCTCGGCCTTAGCATGGTGCAGCTCGGCGCGACGGCAGGGCATCTCGTCCTCGGTACGACGGTAGGCGATGATGGCGTGCTCGGCGCCCAGACGCTTGGCGGTACGGACAGCGTCCATAGCCACGTTGCCGCCGCCAAAGACGACGACGTTCTTGCCGTGCTTGGTGGGGGTGTCGTACTCGGGGAACTTGTTGGCCTTCATCAGGTTCACGCGGGTGAGGTACTCGTTAGCGAAGAAGACGTTGGGCAGGTTCTCGCCGGGGACGTTGAGGAACTTGGGCAGGCCTGCGCCGGTCGCCACGTAGATGGCGTCGAAGCCCTGCTCGAACAGCTCCTCGGCCGTGGCCATGTTGCCCACGACGGAGTTGTACTCAAACTTGACGCCCATGTCCTCCAGGCCGTCGATCTCGCGCTTGACGACTGCCTTGGGCAGGCGGAACTCGGGGATGCCGTAGACCAGCACGCCGCCGCCGGTGAAGAAGGCCTCAAAGACGGTGACGTCAAAGCCGTTGCGGGCGAGCTCGCCGGCGCAGGTGATGCCGGACGGGCCGGAGCCGACGACGGCGACCTTCTTGCCGTTCTTGGGGGCCATCTTGGGCGTGGAGGCGAGCTCGGGGCGATCACCCAGGAAACGCTCGAGCTGGCCGATGGCCACGGGCTCGGACTTCTTGCCACGGATGCACTTGCCCTCGCACTGGTTCTCCTGCGGGCAGACGCGGCCGCAGATGGCGGGAAGCATGGAGTCCTCGCGGATGGTATCGAGAGCGCCGCCGAAGTCCTTCTCGCGGATCTGCTCGATAAAGCGGGGGATGTTGATGTTGACGGGGCAGCCCTCAACACAGAACGGCTTCTTGCAGTTGAGGCAGCGCTCGGCCTCGGCCAGCGCCATCTCCTCGGTGAAGCCCTTGTCGACGGGGCGGAAGTCGCAGGCGCGCTCGGCAGCCGGCTCCTCGTTATCGGGGGTGCGGGGCGACTTCATATCGGCAACGAAACGACCGTTAACTAGTGGCATGCGCAGCTCTTTTCCTCATAGGCCTTGAGGGACTCGCCCTCTTCGGAACGGTAAGCGGCCTGGCGGGCACGAAGGTCATCCCAGTCGACCAGGGTGGCATCGAAGTCGGGGCCGTCGACGCAAGCGAACTTGGTCACGCCGCCCACCTCGACGCGGCAGCAGCCGCACATACCGGTGCCGTCAACCATGATGGGGTTGAGCGACGCGGTGATGGGGGTGTCGTACTTCTGGGCGGTGAGGGTCGAGAACTTCATCATCGGAACGGGGCCGACGCAGAAGACCTGGCTCACGGCCTTGTCCTGCAGCAGGCGCTCCAGCGGAGCGGTGACAACGCCCTGCTCGCCGTAGGAGCCGTCGTCGGTGGTGATGTGGATGTGGTCCTCGTCGAGGAGCTCGCGGAACTGGTCCTCCATGAGCAGGAGGTCCTTGGTGCGGGCGCCCATGATGGCGTGCACCTCGTGGCCGGTCTCGACCAGGTGCTTGGCGACCGGGAAGGCAATTGCCAGGCCGACGCCGCCGCCAATGACGGCGCAGGGGCCCTCGGCCATCTCGGTGGGAACGCCCAACGGGCCCACGACGTCGCGCAGCGACTCGCCGGCCTCGTAGGTGGACAGCATCTCGGTGGTCTTGCCGATCACCATGAAGATGAACTCGACCCAGCCCTCGTCACCGTTCCAGCCGGCCAGGGTAAACGGGACACGCTCGCCCGTCTCGTTGGCGCGAACCATGAGGAACTGTCCAGCGTGCGCATGTTTGGCGATTGCGGGCGCCTCGATGCGGAACTTGAACACCTTCTCCGAGAACTGCGTCTTCTCCAGGATCTTATACATAGAACCCCTCTCTTGTTAGGGCCGCCGAACCGTGCCTCCACGGAAATGGACGGTAGCCCGAGTAAAACCGTACGCGCACAGGCGTTGTGCAGACATACGGTACAAATTATACCCTCATGGACATGCTGTTTACGTGTGTCTTCGGCGGTTGGGAAAAGGGCTTATCCACTTCGTCCTACCAAATAGGGATAGGTTTATTTTGGTCGGTTTTATCAGGCAAAACGGCAAAGGGGGCCGGCCTCGGGTTGTGATGAGGCCGGCCCCCTTTGGGGTGTTATGCGTGTATGGCAGCGCGGGGTTTATTGCGATGCGGCCACCGCGGCGTTTCCGCAGATAAAACCTGCCAAAATTAACATCCCTAAACGGTAGGTTTTAGTGCTTGCCGTTGGCGGAGGCGGCGCCGTTGACGTGGTCGCGGGCATAGATCACGCCGTGCACGATGGCCAGGCCGGCGGCGTCGGCGGCGCGGGCGCAGGTGTCCTGGAAGTCATCGGCCTCGCGGGCGCGCAGCTGTTTGAGCACATAGTCTGCCACGGCCATCTTGCCGGGAGGGTTGCCGATGCCGGTGCGGATACGGCTAAAGTCGCGGCTGCCCATCTTGTCGATGATGGAGCGCAGACCGTTGTGACCGGCATGGCCTCCGCCCACCTTGACGCGCACGTCACCGGCGGGAATGTCGAGCTCGTCGTGAATCACGAGCAGCTCCTCGGCCTTGATCTTGTACTCGCGGCAGAGCTTGGAGATGGGGCCGCCCGAGGTATTCATGTACGACTGCGGCTTGACCAGTACAATCTGGCGCTTACCGCCCTCTTCCTCGGGATCGTTGATGTTGATGAGCGCGACCTCGGCGCCGGCCTGGTTTTTCCAGTACGTGACGCCGGCCTGACGGGCCAGCTCGTCAATCGCCTTAAAGCCGGCGTTGTGGCGGGTTTCGGCATATTCCTCGCCCGGGTTGCCAAGTCCGGCAACCATGCGAATCTTAAGCGGCTGTGCAGCTGCCATATTTGTCCTTCCGTTACACAAATAGTTCAATCAACGACAAAGGCTACCACGCCCGCCGAAGGCGAGGAAAGGTTGCAGCAAAGTCATTTCAGAAAACAGCTGCCCCGAGACAGCAGGAAGCCCCGGACACGCCGGGAGGGGTTATCAAAGCGAACATCCCGCAGCCGCAAAGCGGCGAGGACGTTCGCGTGATAACCCCGCAGGCGTGTCCGGGGCTTCCGGAGGGATGCGAGGGTCGAGCGACTACAGCGCGAAGTCGCCGCCGACGAGCGTGGAGACGGGCTCCTCGTGGTAAACGGCGGAGATTGCCTGAGCGAACTCCTCGGCGACCGAGATGGTCTTGATCTTGCCGCCGACCTCGACGGGGATGGCGTCGGTGACGACGCACTCGACGATGGGGGCGTCGTTCAGGCGCTCGATGGCTGGGCCGGAGAAGATGCCGTGGGTGGCGCAGACGTAGATGTCGCCGGCGCCCATAGCCTTAAGCTCCTTGACGTTGGCGCACAGGGTGCCAGCGGTGTCGATCATGTCGTCGTTGATGATGCAGGTCTTGCCCTTGATGTCACCGATGATGCCCATGACCTCGGCGGCGTTGTGACGCGGACGGCCCTTGTGGGCGATGGCCAGGTCGCAGCCGAGCATGTCGGACAGCTTCTTGGCGGCCTTGGCGCGACCCACGTCGGGGGAGACGACAACCAGGTTGTCGGTGTCGAAGTGCATGTCGTTGTAGTACTGGCCGAACAGCGGCAGTGCGGACAGGTGGTTAACCGGGATATCGAAGAAGCCCTGGATCTGGCCCTGGTGCAGGTCGAGGGTGATGATGCGGTTGACACCGGCGCGCTCGAGCAGGTTGGCGACGAGGCGGGCGGTGATGGGCTCGCGCGGGCCGGCCTTGCGGTCCTGGCGGGCATAGCCGTAGTGGGTGATGACGGCGGTGATGGAGCGGGCAGATGCGCGCTTGGCAGCGTCGGTGGCGATGAGCAGCTCCATGAGCATGTCGTTGACGTTGCCGCCGGCCACGGACTGAATCAGGAAGACGTCGGCGCCGCGGACGGTCTCGTCGTAGCGGGCGTAAATCTCACCATTGGCGAACTGCTTTAGCGTAAGGCCCGAAAGCTCGACCCCAAGGTACTCAGCGATCTTCTGAGCGAGGGGACGGTTGGAGGAACCGGAATACACGCGGATGGACTTGCGCATATTCTCCGACTTCTCGGGATCATTAATCGGCATTACCCTTCTCCTTTATACATCGAATGCCATATAGATGCCTTTTTGCATTGTAACCGCGCGGCGGGGTTAATCGGGTCTTGATAACGTCTTTACCGTCAACGGACACGAACCGACCACTCATTCCGGTCGCGCAGGTCAGCATAGAAAAAGGAGCCGTCCCCATGGGAACAGCTCCTTAGATGCTTGATAAAACGTTATACCTCGTCGTCCTCGTGCAGACGGCGGCGATAATCGGCGGCCCAGCCCTCAATATTTACCTGACGGGCACGACCCAGTCCGAGTGCGTCTGCCGGGACCGGCTCGGTGATGACGGGGCCGGCGGCCACGAGCGCGCCGTCGCCGATCTGGGCAGGCGCGACCATCATGGTGTCGGAGCCGATGAAGGCATCCTTGCCGATGACGGTCTTGTGCTTGTGCACGCCGTCGTAGTTGCAGGTGATGGAGCCAGCGCCCACGTTGACGCCGGGGCCCATGGTGGTGTCGCCGATGTAGGACAGGTGCGGCACCTTGGAACCCTCGCCGATCGTGGACTTCTTGATCTCCACATGCGTGCCGGCCTTGGAACCGTCGAGCATGTGGGTGCCCGGGCGCAGGTAGGCGCGCGGGCCGCAGTCGACGCCGTTCTCGATGACGGCCTCGATGGCGATGGTCTCATCGATGGTGCAGCCGCTGCCGACGGTGGTGTCGGTGAGACGGCTGTTGGGGCCGAGCTGGCACTCCTCGCCCACGGTGACGTGGCCGATCAGGTGCGTCTGCGGCCACACGACGGTGTCGCGGCCGATGGTGGCGTCGGGGCCGATCCAGGCCTGCGTGGGGTCGATGAAGGTAACGCCCTCGGCCATCCAGTGCTCGTTGATGCGGTCGCGTGCGATGGCGGTAAGCTGCGCGAGCTGGATACGGCTGTTGACGCCCAAGCCGTCGCGGTAGTCGTCGCAGTGGAAGATGGAGACCGCCTGGCCGTGACCCTTGAGGATTTCGAGCATGTCGGGCAGGTAGTACTCGGACTGCGCGTTGTCGTTGCCGATCTCGTTAATGTAGGCGGCGAGCTGCGCGCCGTCGAAGGCGTAGCAGCCGGCGTTGCACTCCAGCAGCGTGGCGGCCTGCTCGGGCGTGCAGTCCTTCTGCTCGATGATGCGCTCGATCTGGCCGTCGGCGCCCAGCTTGATGCGGCCGTAGCCGAAGGGGTCGGGCGGGGTCATGGTCATGACGGTGCAGGCGAGCTCGCCGGTAGCGACGGTCTGCGCGAACTTGGCGACGGTGTCGGCGGTGATGAGCGGCAGGTCGCCGTTGAGCACGACGACGGGGCCTTGCGTGATGCCGCAGGCCTCGAGCGCGACCTTGACGGCGTGGCCGGTGCCCAGGCGCTCGGTCTGCTCGACGCACTCGACCTTGGTGGCGCTGTTGGCGTAGGCGCCATCGATGAGGGCGCGCATCTCGTCGGCGTGGCTGCCGATGACGACCACGACGCGGCTGCAGCCGGCCTTGATGGTGGCGTCGACGATCCACTGAACCATGGGCTTGCCCAGGATCTTGTGCGAAACCTTGCAGTGGTTCGACTTCATGCGGGTGCCCTCGCCGGCAGCGAGGATAATTGCGGTTGCGTCCATGTGATCTCCTGTTACGTTATAGAGACGTGTGTTTGGAAACGATACACGGCGCAATATGATACCGCAGGCATATGATGAGCGCGTAACGATTGGTTTGCGGCGGTTGAGGCTTGCGCCGCCGTCGTGGCGTTTGCGCTGGTTGTGCATGGCGGCGGCGCTGCGGCGTTGTCGTTTGAGCGAGGGGACGGGGGTGCCCGTGGATATCATGCGAGAGGAATCGGGCAACGAGCCCGTCGCGGCATTCTCGATGTCGCATCCGGCGGTGCCGGCACTCTACATGGTGCTGACGTTGGGGCTCACCATGTTCTCGATGCAACCGGTGCTGATCGCGCTGTCGCTCGCGGGCGGGTTGGCGTATGGATTTGCGACGCGCGGGGCTGCCCGCACGTTGGGCGCGCTTCGCTGGCAGCTGCCGGTGATTTTGATCATTGCACTGGTCAACCCGCTGTTTAGCGCATCGGGCTCGACCGAGCTTTTCCATATTGGCATGCGCGCGGTGTATTTGGAGAGCATGATGTACGGCCTGTGCATGGGTGGGCTGTTTGTGGCGAGCGTGCTGTGGTTTGAGGCCGCGGCGTCGATGCTTGGCTACGACAAGGTGCTTGCGCTTTTGGGCAACGCCGCGCCGGTGATCGCGCTCATGATTTCGATGTGCATGCGGCTTATCCCACAGTTTTTGCGCCGCGGCCGCACGGTGCTGGCGGTGCAGGACGCGATTGATGTACCGGGACGCGCGCCGGCTGACCCCGTGCGCTCGCGCCTGCGGGCATCGAGCGTGCTGATGGGCTGGGGCATGGAAGATTCGCTTGAGCGCGCGGATGCCATGCGCTCTCGCGGGTGGGGTGCTGCGTCGCGCCGTACGACGTATGCGCGGTATCGGCTGAGGCGCGGCGATGTTGCCGCGCTGGTTGGACTTGCAGTGTTTGGTGTCGCCGCGGTGGCGGTGGCATGGACCGCGACAACGCAGTATTCGTTTTACCCGCAGCTTTCGGTGCCCGCGCCGTGGCTGGGCTATGTCGTGTACGCTGCCTGGATGGTGCTGCCCTGCGTGCTGCATGCGATCGATGAGAAGAGGTTCGGCTGATGGCTCGGTTGGATAGTGGCCCGGTGTCGGGCGCGGCGTGCGACCCGGATATGCCGGCGATTGAGGTGCGGAGCCTGAGCTTTACCTACCCCGGGGCTGATGCTGCGGTGCTCGAGGGGCTCGACTGGTCTGTCCCCCAAGGTGCATTTGCGCTGCTTGTTGGCGGTACCGGATCGGGTAAGTCGACGCTGCTGTCGCTGCTCAAGCCCGAGATCGCTCCGGCGGGCGAGCGCACCGGCGATGCGCGCGTGCTGGGCGAGAACGTTGCCGACATGGACGTGCGCGCGTCTGCGGAGTGCGTGGGCTACGTGTTCCAGGATCCCGAGAACCAGATTGTGTGCGAGACCGTGTGGCACGAGATGGCGTTTGGCCTGGAAAACTTGGGGCTAGCGCGTGACGAGATGCGTCGTCGTGTGGCCGAGACCAGCTATTTCTTTGGTCTGGAGGACTGGCTTCATCGCGATACCGATACGCTTTCGGGTGGTCGCAAACAGCTGCTGTCGCTTGCCGCCGTCCTGGCACTGCGCCCGTGCGTGCTGTTGCTCGATGAGCCCACGTCTCAGCTCGATCCCGTTGCCGAGAAGAATTTTCTGCACGCGCTGTTTCGCGTGAACCGTGAGCTGGGCTGCACGGTTGTTGTGGCTACGCATCAACCGCGGCCGATGCTCGAGTATGCGACGTGTGCGTACCGGATTGAGGGCGGTCGCGTGCGCGAAGTGGCAGATATGGCTTCTTTGGGACGCCGAGAATCGCTGTTTTCCGATGACATGTTGGGGTGGGGTGCCATCCGATGTGCAAAAAACGGAGTATTCAGCAGGCGTGAGGACAATTTGGGCTCTCTGGAGCCGCCCGGGGACGTATCGAGCGCGAAAAAAAGTTCGGAATTGGACAAATCGTCCGAATTTGTGGCGCAAACGTCACTCGAGAACGGCTCGGAAGCCTTCCCGCGTACGGATGGAGGCAGAATACTCCAAAAAATGCACGGCGGGTCGGCTACCACCCTGTCGGAAGGCTGGTTTCGCTACGATCGCGTTGGCGGTTGGGTGCTGCGCGGGCTCGACGTGACGTTTTCGGCCGGTGCGGTGCATGCGATCGTGGGCGGCAACGGATGCGGCAAGTCGACGATGCTCTCGGTGCTGGCCAAGACCGCCAAGCTGCAGCGCGGCCGCATAGTGCGTGGGACGACTTCGGCGGCGTTGCTGCCACAGAATCCCAAGGCCCTGCTGGTCGCCGAGACGGTTCGCGATGAGCTGATGGAATGGGCCTCGACCTGCGGATATGACGAGGCTGCAGCACAGGAGCAGACAGCGCGCCTGGGCCTGGCGGGCTTGGAGGCGCGTCACCCGTACGATCTTTCGGGCGGTCAGCGTCAGCTGCTCGCGCTGGCAAAGCTGCTGCTGATTGGCCCCGAGCTGCTGCTGCTTGACGAGCCCACGAAGGGCTTGGATCTGGAGAGCCGCCGCATCATCGCCCGCGCCCTGCGTGGCCATGCGAATGCCGGCGGTACCGTCATCATGGCCACGCACGACTTAGACTTTGCCGAGCAGGTGTCCGACGGCGTCGCCATGATGTTTGACGGCGAGATTGCCTGCATGGAGCCCCCGGCCGACTTCTTTGCCGACAACGTGTTCTATAGGGCGTGATGGGATGACGGACTGTCGTTTCTCGCGCTTGCTTGCAAAACTGGAGATCCCGCTGCTCCTGGCGGTGCCGGCAGTGATGACTGCGGCGTTGCTGGTGGGCATTGAGCAGGCGGCGCTTGCCATGCTGGTTGTAGTGGCGCTCGTGCTCGCACTGTTCTTTGCGGGCTACGAGACATCACGTCCGGGCCTGCGCCAGATCATGCCCACGCTGGTGCTGGCGGCGCTGGCCGCGGCGGGGCGCATCTTGTTTGGCCCCATTCCCGACTTTAAACCGGTGAGCGCCATCGCCATTATCGCGGGGGCGACGCTTGGTCGCCGCAATGGTTTTATGGTTGGCGCGCTGGCGGCGCTGACCAGCAATTTCTTTTTTGGGCAGGGCATGTGGACGCCGTGGCAGATGTATGCCTGGGGTCTGGTGGGCTATATCGGTGGCGCACTGGCGCATGCGGGCGCGTTTGACCGCGCCGATGGAACCGTGCGAATGCCGTCACTGTTGGCGTATGGCTTTGCGTCGGGCTTGCTGTATGGCGTCGTGATCAACGCGTATGACATCATTGGTTTTGTACAGCCGCTTACTTGGGCGGGTGCCGTGGCGCGTCTTGCCACGGCAGTGCCGTTCGATATTACGCACGGCCTTGCGACCTGCGTGTTTTTGGCCGCCTTGTACAAGCCTTGGTGCCGTCGCATTAACCGTGTCGTCGTGAAATACGGGCTGTAGGGCTGGTTGCGCCGGGGCGGGAATCAATACTGCCGAAGTGCCATTTCAAAACTATGCCGGTTTACGGGGCTAGATTGGCGCGGGTCGACCATACCAGCATTTTTCGAAATAGGGCACACCGTCTACCTGCGGTTTTATTATCTCGGAATTGCATATGGTTGGGGGTTCGCGATTCAGCCCCGTAAACCGGCATAGTTTTGGAATGGCCGGCTGATATGACGGGCGTCGTGACCCTCAAGAGCCAAATTGATCCATTTTCTTCCGTCCCCAGATGTCCCCAGGGAATCAGTTGACGGCGCTTGCCACGAAACTGGCCCATCTACTACGTTTAGCTTGATACCCCCGACCATGACCGCGTTTTATGAAAAACCGCAGGCTTTCTACCTGCGGTTTTCTTTTTGCGTTGTTCGCTGTGGTTGAGGGTGGTGGCTTAAACGTAGTAGATGGGCGTGTTTCGCGGCGGATGGGTCACGTGGATACCCTCACGAGGCCCAAAACGATCCGTTTTCCTCCGTCCCCAGGAGATCAGTTGGGCTAGAGCTCTAGCGTGAGGGTGACGGGGCAGTGGTCGCTGCCAAAGATGTCGCCGCGGATGCCGGTGTCGCGTACGTTGTCGGCGATTGTGTCGCTTACCAGGAAGTAGTCGATGCGCCAGCCGGCGTTGTTCTTGCGGGCATTAAAGCGATAGCTCCACCAGCTGTAGACGCCCTCGACGTCGGGGTTTGCCGCGCGCCAGGTATCGGTAAAACCGGCGTCGAGCAGCTCGGTAAACTTGCCGCGCTCCTCGTCCGAAAAGCCTGCGTTGCCGCGGTTGGACTTGGGGTTCTTAAGGTCGATCTCCTCGTGCGCCACGTTAAAGTCGCCGCAGGTCACGACGGGTTTGCCGGTCTCGCGCTCGAGCGCGTTCAAAAAGCCGCGGTAGGCGTCGTCCCACGCCATGCGCACGTCGATGCGGGCGAGTTCATTTTGGGCGTTGGGCGTATAGACGTCGACAAACCAAAACTTGTCGAACTCGAGCGCGCAGACGCGGCCCTCGGTTACGGCTTGGGCGACGAGTGCGGCCGCCTCACCTTCGCCGGCGTAGGGTAGCAGCGCGTCGGCGTGCAGCACGCGCAGCGGTTCCTGGCGGCTAAAGACCGCAGTGCCCGAATAGCCTTTACGCTCGGCGTAGCTCCAGGTTTGGTGATAGCCGGGCAGGTCAATATCGACCTGGCCTTCTTGCAGCTTGGTCTCTTGCAGCGCCAGGATATCGACGTCGAGTTCTTGCGCGATCTGGATAAAGCTCGGGTCCTTTTTGAGCACGGCGCGCAGGCCGTTGACGTTCCACGAGGCGAAAGTGTAAGTCTGAGGCATGGTGTCCTTTCGACGGGGTTGGCAGGCTTAAGATTAGCGCAACAGGGGCGGGGTGGGCTCCGTGGGCGACGGCGCAATCGCAGCCGCCCCGACCAACATGGACGGAGGACAAACATGACGCAAGCGATAACAGATCCCAAGCAGGCCTCCGCCGCGCTGGCGGAGCTGTCCAATACCCACAAGCGCATGGTGTTCTTTGGTGGCGCTGGTGTTTCCACGGCAAGCGGCATTCCCGATTTTCGCAGCGTTGACGGCCTGTATCACCAGCAGTTTGCCTACCCGCCCGAGACCATGCTCTCGCACAGCTTTTACGAGACGCATCCGGCCGAGTTCTTCGACTTCTACCGCACCAAGATGATTGCGCTTGGCGCCAAGCCCAACCGCTGCCACACCAAGCTGGCCGAGCTGGAGCGTGCCGGCAAGCTAAATGCCGTGGTGACGCAAAATATCGACGGCCTGCATCAGATGGCCGGCTCACAGCGCGTGTTCGAGCTGCACGGATCGGTCCATCGCAACATTTGCCAGTCGTGCGGCGCGATCTATAGCGCCGAGTGGATTTGCTCGCGCGAGCACGAGGACGCCGCGGGCGTGCCCGTGTGCCCCGCGTGCGGTGGTCGCATCAAGCCCGATGTGGTGCTCTACGAAGAGCCGCTCGACGAGCATGTGTTGACCGGTGCCGTTGCCGCCATCGCCGCGGCCGATGCCCTCATTGTGGGCGGGACCTCGCTCGTGGTGTATCCGGCGGCAGGCCTTACGCGTTACTTTACCGGCGATACGCTGGCCATTTGCAATCTTGCCCCCACCGATCAGGATGCAAATGCCGACCTGCTGATTTCTTGCGACATCGCGGCCGCGTTTGCGTTCTAGCCCGCGCGCGCGGATACAATAGAAAGACTGATTGCAAAGCGACCCCGCCGCCAGCGCCCGAGCGCGGCGGCGTGGGCATTTTAGGAGGATGTTCATGGCGAACGACAGCAAGACATGGCGGTGCGGAAAGTATGAGCTCAGCTTTGACCGTCCGCGCATCATGGGCGTCCTCAACGTGACGCCCGATTCGTTTAGCGATGGCGGGGAGCATTTCGACCCGGATGCCGCGATCGAGTATGGCCTGGCGATGCTTGACGCCGGCGCCGACATCATCGACGTGGGCGGTGAGTCCACGCGCCCCGGCTTTACCCCGGTTAATCCCGACGAGGAGGCTCGCCGCGTGCTGCCCGTGGTGCGCGCGCTGGCCAAAGAGGGCGCCATCGTCTCGATCGACACGCGCCACGTGGCGGTTGCCAAGGCGGCCGTGCGCTGCGGCGCCTCGATCGTCAACGACGTGACGGGCTTCACCGACCCCAAGATGGTCGAGTTTGTTAAGACGAGCACCTGCGGCGTCATCGTGATGCATGCCGGCGAGGTCGCCGCGCCCGCACGCACGCACGCAACGGTGCAGCTCGATACCTCGGCTGCGGCGTTTGTTGCCGAGAAGGCGCGCGAGGCGGCTGCCGA
>UQSB01000056.1 GCA_900543505.1 uncultured Collinsella sp.
AAGGGCGGAGGCGGGGCATGCCCCGCCTCTTACACCACATCTCTGCGCGCTACCGTGGGGGTGGTGGCGACGTGCATTTTTGCGAGTATTCTGCAATCGAAGGCCCTTGCATACCGACCTCGGGCGAAAAATCGGGATTTATCGATGTTTTCTACGAATGATGGGCGGGGTTATGGGCTGACAGCATTTGATTTGCAGGGATATTCGCGGTCTTTGGCATTTATCGTGGCGCTCGAAGCTGTCGGGCATGCTGAATACTCCCAAAAATGCACGGCGCCTTGAGGGGGACCTTCGCGACAAAGGAAACCGCCCCGTCGAAGTATGCATTCGACGGGGCGGTTTATGCATATACCCGATTAAGGATACGCTGCGGATCTGTTAGAACTTGACGGTCGGTGCCTGGCGGGCTGCTTCGGCGGCCTCGAAGCCCTGGCGCTCCTTAAACTGGAAGATGCCGGCAAAGATGACGGCAGGGAACGTCTGGATGGCGTTGTTGTAGCTGAGCACGCAGTCGTTGTAGCTCTGGCGCGCGTAGCTCACCTTGTTCTCGGTGTCTTCGAGCGTGGCTTGGAGCTGCGTAAAGTTGGTGTTCGCCTTAAGATCGGGGTAAGCCTCGGCCACGGCGAAGAGCTGGCGCAGGGCGCCGGTCAGCACGTTGTCGGCTTCCATCTTGGCTTCGGGCGTGGTAGCGCTCACGGCGGCGTTGCGCGCGTTGACCACGGCGGCAAGCGTGTCCTGCTCGTGTTTGGCATAGCCCTTGACGGTCTCGACTAGGTTAGGGATCAGGTCGTTGCGGCGCTGCAGCTGCGTGTCGATGTTCTGCCAGGCGTTATCGATACGGTTACGCTTGGTGACCATGTTGTTGTAGATGCCGGCGATGGCGCAGACAATCACAATGACAACAACGATGCCGATGATGACGGTAATCATGATGTCTCCGTTTCGAATGGCCGCGGCGGCATGCGCCAGCTGCCGTTGGTATAACGCTACTAGTATACCCGCAACGTTTTGCCGTGCCGAACTTTCCGGTAAGCGTTATGTTTTCGGCGGGGTCGGCACCGGGGTAAAACGCGCGAGGTACAGGTGTAAGATATGCGACAGATTGACGAGTACTGTCTTTGCCCTGAGGATGGCGATACGGATGGACCTTCGCATCAAGAAAACCTATCGTGCCCTGTTCGATGCTTTCACCGAGCTTCTCGAGGAGCATCGTTTTGAGGACCTGACGGTTGCCATGCTGTGCGACCGCGCCATGATTCGCCGCACGACGTTCTACAAGCACTTTCGCGACAAGAACGATTACTTTGCCTTTTATATCGATGAGCTCATGTCCGGCTTGCCGCAAAAACAGCCCGATGAGGCTGGCACAGTGTCTGCCGAGGACGTGCGCGCGCTTCGGCACGCGATTTTGGACGATGCCATGGATTTGATTCTGGCGCACGAGCAACTCATGGATAACATTTTGGCAAGCAGCATGTCGGGCATGTTGACCAACGTTATTTGCGACCGTATTGCCCGCTCCATCCGCGAGCGTGTGATGAACGTGCTCGCCGAGGATGCCCTGGCCCCCGTGTCGCTCGAGACGACGTCTGAGTTTGTCGCCGGCGGTATTATTCGACTTTTCACGATATGGTGGGAATCGGGCCACGATCTTGAGCGTCGACCCGAGATGGCCGACGTGGTCGATGCGCTGTTTGAGCGGACCATGACGCCGGTGCATCACTAAAAGTGGCGGAGAGAGGGGGATTCGAACCCCCGGAACGCTCTCGCGCTCAACGGTTTTCAAGACCGCCGCATTCAACCGCTCTGCCATCTCTCCGTGAGTCGTAATGATAGCATCGTTTTGAATTTGCAACAGGGAAGGCGAACGATGACGATCACCGAAATCGACGAGAAGTTCATGCGCGAGGCGCTGGCGGAGGCTCGCGCCGCCGCGGCGGTGGGCGAGGTACCGATTGGTGCCGTGGTGGTGCGCGCGGGCGAGATTGTCGCGCGGGCGCATAATCGTCGCGAGCTCGACCAGGACCCTTCGGCTCATGCAGAGTTCGCGGCCCTGTGCGCTGCCGCTCGGTCGCTCGGTCGCTGGCGCCTTTCCGATTGCACGGTCTACGTGACGCTCGAGCCCTGCTGCATGTGTGCGGGGCTTATGGTTAACGCGCGCGTGGGGCGCTGCGTGTATGGCGCGAGCGACGCCAAGGCGGGCGCGTTGGGATCCCTATACGATTTGAATGCCGACTCGCGCCTGAATCATCGGTTTAGCGTGACGGCTGGCGTGCTGGCAGACGAGTGTCGTGAGGTGTTGAGCGGCTATTTTAGTGGGTTGCGTGGCACCGATGGTACTGGCTGCGGTTGTGGGGCCGATCTTGAGGCGCATGCCGCTCATGCCGAGGCGCTCGCGTGTGCCGAAGATATCGTCGTTGAGGCGGTCGATTTTGGTGCCGCGTGCCGCCGGCCCCGCCGTGTGCTGTTGGCGATTGATTCCTTTAAGGGCAGCGTGTCGAGTGCGCAGGCGGAGGCGGCGGTTGCCGAAGGCGTGCGCCGCGTTTGGCCCGATGCCCAAGTGGCCACGTTGCCGCTGGCAGATGGTGGCGAGGGAACGCTCGACGCCGTTGCCGCCTGCGGTGGCGAGCTTGTGACCTGCGAGGTTGCAGGTCCCTTGGGCGAGCGTGTGCCTGCCCGGATGCTGGTTGATGTCGAGCATGAGTCAGCTGTTATTGAGATGGCCGAAGCCGCGGGCATCGGGTACTCGCCTTGCACGGAGTCGTCGGCGCTGGCTGCTACAACCTATGGCGTGGGCGGGCTGATGCTCCGTGCGGTTCGTGCCGGGGCAAAGACTATCTATATTGGCTTGGGCGGCAGCGCCACCAACGACGGTGGCGCCGGTATGCTGCAGGCGCTGGGCGCGCGCCTTGTCGATGAGCACGGCCGCGATATCGCTCCCGGTCTCGCGGGTCTCGAACACGTGGTGAGTATCGATTTGGCGCCAGCGCTTCGGGCGCTGAACGGCGCGCGTGTCGTGGTGCTTTCCGATGTCGAGAATCCGCTTGTGGGACGCCGAGGCGCCCTAGCGGTGTTCGGTGGGCAGAAGGGCCTACCGACGGATGATGCCGAGGCGCTGAGCAGGTGCGACAGCTGGATGGTCGACTACGGTCGCCTGCTCGATACGGCAATTGTCGAGGCTCGGGCCCAGGGGCTGCTGCGCGTGCCCGAGGGTGCACGGACGTTCGGCTCGGTGCTCGGCGTGCCCGGTGCCGGTGCCGCCGGCGGCCTGGGCGCCGCGCTGCTGGCGCTCGGTGCCGAGTTGCGTTCGGGCGTGGAGACAGTGCTCGATCTCGTGGGGTTTGACGAGCGTGTACGCGATGTCGACCTGGTCATAACGGGCGAGGGCAATATGGACGAGCAATCCGCCGCCGGTAAGGCGCCGGTGGGCGTGGCACGCCGTGCCAAGCGGTGTGGCAAGCCGGTGATCGCTGTCGTGGGCGGTCGCGCTGTCAACCTGGATGCGGTATATGGGCAGGGTATTGACTTGGTTTTGCCGATCTGCCGCAAGCCCATGGACCTGGAGCGGGCACTCGATTCGCAAGAAGCCACAACCAACCTCATCTGTGCCGGCGAGTCTGTTGCGCGAGCCTACGACCTCGGCCGCATCTAGAAAAGTAGTCTTTTTGCACTTCAGGTGTTGACGCCGCCATTTATGTGCCATTAGTAGATTGCTCTTCGTTCAGTTGTTCGCCAATTAATCATGCCAATTAATTACCATTTCGGGCGAAGACGTGGATTATCTCCATGATGGGCCTCTTTGGTCATAATGTTGTCTTTAACTGTCCTTAATCAATAGATCGCTCGTGGGAAGAGAAGGCGACACCAGAGGGGGAGAAGGGAATTGGAGAGGAAAGTTTTCGGCGGGGGGGGCAGAGAGTCGCTGCTCTCTGCCTTGCGCTGGTTCTCGGCTTCGGATGTTTATCCGTTGGCGCGACGGCCGGTGTCGCATATGCGGCCACGGAATCGCGGACTGCGTATACTGCGGAGGAGTTTGAGATCACCCAGGACGGCGTGACCTATTCGTGCGAGACCACGGATAAGGGCACGGCGGAAATCACAGGTATTGTTGCCGACGACAGTGTGACCGCGGTGAGTGTGCCCAGCTCCATCGAGCATGGTGGCCAGACCTACAAAGTCACCAAACTTTATTTCTCGTCTGGTATCGTGGCCAAGAACGTTGAGCAGCTGACGCTTCCCGACACGCTCGAAAAAATGTACGGAGGGAATTTCCGGAGGTTCGCAAAGGTCAAGGAGCTCCATATCCCTGGCTCCATCAAGAACTTCGCTTGCTCGCTGCAAAACGCTGGCTCGCTCGAAAAGCTCTATTTCGATGAGGGCGTCGAGGAGATTAGCGCCAACATGATGGTCTATGGCTGCAGCAACCTTTCGGAGATCGATCTCCCCTCAACCCTCAAAATGATTTCGGGCTCGGGCGCCTTCGAGGGGGCTACGGCCCTCACAGGCATCGAGTTTCCAAAAGATGTCGCCTTCTCCGACACCATAACGGGCGTGTTCGAAGACTGCACGTCTCTGACAAGCGTGTCGTTGCCCGCTTCGGTTACCAAGATCCCCTCGCACATGTTTGACGGATGCACCTCTCTCACGTCCGTCACCGCGCTGAGCGAAATCGAGTCCATCGGGGATGGGGCGTTTCGGACTTGCTCGAGTTTGACTGGGATCGATTTCCCAGGCACATTGAAGAGCATCGGATCCTCTGCTTTCCAGGGGTGCGCCAGCCTGGTGAGCGTGCCCAATCTAAGCAAGGTGACAAAGATGGGCTGGGGGGCTTTTTACGAGTGCAAAAATCTGCAGGCGTCCGTGGATCTGTCCTCGCTTCAGAACATTCCGGACAATGCGTTCTGCTACACACCGGTTAAGATCGTGGGGCTTTGCGACAGCCTGAAGAGTATCGGTGAGTGGGCCTTTATCCAGAGCAACGTCGCCGTCCAGCTTCCCAGGACACTTGAGACAATTGGCAACTACGCCTTCTATTACGGCACGTTGCCGGAGCAGCTTTCCATTCCGGATTCCGTGACTTCCGTTGGCACGGCGGCCTTCTCGGGCGTAGGTGGCGTGAAGGATGTGACGATCGGGCGCGGCCTCACCGAAATACCCTCGGGTATGTTTGAAGGCAGCACGGTTAAAAAGATCACAATCGAAAACAGCATGGACGACATCAAAGGCTCGGAGAACCTCCCGTTCTTTGGCGTCGATATCGTCTACACGCGCGAGTCCATCGATGACGGCGTCGGCGGTACCGTGAGCGATGACAGCACCAAGACCCTTCAGGATCTGGTCGACGAGGCCCCCTATGACAAGGAAACCGTCATCACCCTGAAAAAGCACGTGAAGCTTGGCTCCACGCTCACGATTCCTGCCGGGAAGATGATTAAGATCACGTCGGATGAGCCCTATACCATCTTGGCAAAGAAAAGCGGCTTCTCCGTACTGGTCAATGTTGCCGAGGGGGCATCCCTCGAGCTGTCGGGGAAAGTGTCCCTGAGTGGTCGCTACAACAAGGGCGCCATTATTTCTAGCAGGGGAGCGGTTGTGCTCTCTGACGAGGCCGTTGTGTGCGACGGCGCTGCGAACACCGTCAATACGGGTGTCATCGACGTGTCGGGAGACAAGGCTTCGCTTACCATGACGGGCGGCGCTATCGAGCAGTGCGAGCTTAAGGACGCATATTGCGGCGCTGTCCACGCGAAGGACGGCGCCCATGTTGTCATGAAGGGCGGCGTTATTCGTAAGAATCACGTGTCTTTCTCCACGGACGGCGATGGTAACTACCTTTCGTCTACCGGCATCATGCTGATGGGCGATGCCCACCTTGAGATGAGTAACGGCAGTATCGAGGATAACGCCGGCTATCAGGGCGGCGCGGTGGTCATGTACAGCGAGGCTCGTAACCAGAGAGCCTCCTTTGAGATGACCGGTGGTCAGCTTGTGCGCAACAGAGGCTATAAGCTTGGGAATCGAACTCCCTCCGGCGCAGTGCACGTCGAAGGGAATGCCGAGTTTACCCTCAAGGGCGGCAAGATCGAGGACAATATTGCGTATTCTGATGGCAAAGGCGGCGGAGTGTGCGTGGTCGATCGCGGCCTGCAGCAGGGTGGTAGGGACCGTACCGCTTTCACTATGAAAGGTGGCTCCGTATCGGGTAACTCCGCTTCCGCCGGCGGAGGTGTCTATACCTATTCAGATGACGTCATCCTCAGTGCGGGCGAGATCAAGGACAATACTGCTCGGAATATGGGTGGCGGCGTATATAGCGAAGGCAACGAGTATCTCGTCTATAGCACGCTCCATATCGAAAACGCTCTCGTTGTTGATAACCATGCGAAAAAGCAGGGCGGCAGCATGTGGTTCTGCCCGACCGGAGATGCCAAGGTCTACGTCCAGAACGGTGGCCTGATCGCCAGGAACTCGGCCGATGAGGCGGGAGACGACCTCGTCTTCACCGGCTTCAAAGACGCCAAATACAAACTGACCTTGGCCAACCGCGCTCCGGGCGGCGGAAAGGTCAGCTGGTACAGAGACGGTGGGCTGTTTAACCCCGAAGGCACTTATGCGGAAACAAACACCGAAATCCCGCGATTCTCTCCCGACGGTGGCAACGGCGAGCCCCTGTCCTTTACCGACGCCACGCCGAACGTCGCGCTTAAATCTGTGATGAGCGAGGATGTGTATAACCTCGGCCGCGGTCAGACGTCGCTGACGATCTCTGGCAATACGGCCGAGCGGGGAGGCGGCATCGGCGCCAACGGCGGTGTCATCATCGGCAAGTCCGAGAACATCGACATTCCCATCAAAAAGGTCTGGGAGAACCCCAGGATTCCCCATCCTAATAAGGTCAAAGTAAATCTCAAGAACGGCGATACCGTCATCGATTCGATCACCCTGAGCGAGTCCAACGACTGGAAGGGCGTCTTCTCCAACCTGCCCGCGGGCGCGCACTACACCGTGTCCGAGGACCCCGTCGAGGGCTACAGCTCGAAGGTCACCGGCGACGCCGAGCGCGGCTTCACCGTGACCAACACCTCCACGGCCAAGGTCTCGGTGCCCGTCGAGAAGAAGTGGGTCGGCCCGGCGGCCGAGAAGGCCACCGTGCGCCTGCTCGCCGACGGGAAGGACACCGGCGAGTCGGCCGAGCTCAACGAGTCCAACGGCTGGAAGGGCTCCTTCAAGGGCCTGCCCAAGTACTCCAAGTCCGGCTCCGTGATCGGCTACGCCGTGGCCGAGGCGCCCGTCGAGGGCTACAGCTCTAAGGTCACCGGCGACGCCGAGCGCGGCTTCACCGTGACCAACACTGTGAAGACGGGCGAGCTCGACGTCTCCAAGACCGTCGTTGCGCGCGAGGGCCTGGCGGTCGACGCGGACAAGATATTTAAGTTTGTGGTTGAGGCCACCGATGCCATGGGCCGCAAAGTATCCGGCACCTACGGTGACGCGACGTTCGAGGACGGCAAGGCGACCCTCAAGCTCAAAGATGGCCAAACGGCGAGGATCACGGGGCTGCCCGAGGGAACTGCCTACACGGTGACCGAACGTGCCGCCGAGGGCTACACGACCGCGGTGAACGGAGCCGAGGGATCCAGGGCCGATGGCTCCATCTCGGCCGATCAGGTCGCCTCCGCCGCCTTCACCAACGCCTTCGACCCCGCCCCCGCCACGGCGTCCGTCCCCGAGCTCACCAAGGTGCTCGCTGGAGGCCGCAAGCCCGGCCTCCAGGAGGGGGAATTCACCTTCGAGCTCTCCCTCACCGATGGCGCGGGCAATGTCCTCGAGGGCTACCCAATCGAGGCGAAGAATGACAAGGACGGCAAGGTTTCCTTTGGCGAGCTCAGCTTCACCAATCTGGGCACCTACCACGCGACCGTGACCGAGAAAGCAAGCGGCGATGTCCTGATTGAGGACGATGCGCATGCCTTCACCTTCGACATCGCAGTGACTCAGACTGGTGCCGGCCTTAAGGCCGAGATCTTCAACGAGCGGGGCAAGAAGACCTTCACCAACACCTTCACGCCGCACGACAACACCAAGACCGTCACCAAGGCGGACGCCTCGGGTGCCAAGGTCAATGTGGATGGCAGGCTGGTGGGCGTGGGCGATACCCTCACCTATACCATCGGCTGGGCCAATAACAGCGTCGACGACAGGGGCGCCGCGCAGGCGGCTGACGTGACGGTGACCGATGTCCTGCCCAAGGGCGTTAACTATGTTGAGGGTTCTGCCGACGGTGCCGCCTACGACGCCGCGACGCGCACCCTTACCTGGTCGCTCGGCGAGCAGGCTGCGGGCGCCACGGGCACGCTCAGCTTTGACGTGAAGGTCTCCGCCGAAGCCGCCGTGGTCGACGACATCTCCAACACCGCCACGGTCAAGGTGGGGGAGAACGAATCCCAGACCAACACGACCCACAACAGCGTGTCCCGCGAGGGCAGCCTCACCGTCAAGAAGACGGTCGTCGGCGGCGACAGCCAGCGAGAGTTCGGCTTTACGGTCGCGCTGACCGACGGGGACGGCGAGCCCGTCTCCGGCACCTTCGGCAAGGGCGAGCACGCCGTGACGTTCGCGGGCGGCAAGGCGAACTTCACGCTTAAGGATGGCGGGGAGAAGATCATCTCCGGCCTACCCGTGGGCGCGCACTATACCGTGACCGAGGATGCCGCCGAGGGCTACGCGACCACGGCCGAGGGGGCCGAAGGCGCCGTGACCGAGGACGGCGCGACTGTCGCGTTCACCAACACGTACGGAACGGCCACCGAGGGCAGGGACGTCTCCACCGCGGGGCTCTTCACCAAGACGCTCGAGGGCCGCGACTGGGCGGAGGGCGACAGCTTCCAGTTCACGCTCGCGGGCGAGGACGGCGCCCCCATGCCCGAGGGCTCTGCCGACGGCTCCAAGACCGTCAGCGTGACGGCCGGCGCCGGCACCAAGGCGGGCGATAGGGTCGCCTTCGACTTCGGCCCCATCCGCTACACGCTCGATGACATCAAGGACGCCGGGTTCGCCGAGGTCGGCGGCAAGCGCGTGCGCGCCAAGACCTTCACCTACACGGTGCGCGAGGTCAGGCCCGATGACGGCTCCGCCATCGCTGGTGTGGCCTACGACGGCCACACCGCCACGATGACGGTGACCGTGACCGACGACGGCTCCGGCAACCTCACGGCCACGACGCCCGCAATCGCGCAGGCGAGCGGCGGCGACTTCGTCAACACCTACACGACCGAGCTCGACTACTCGGCCCGCGCGGGAGTGCGCCTGTCCAAGACGCTCTCCGGCCGCGCCATGGAGGCGGGGCAGTTCGCCTTCACCGTGACCGCGGACGCCGAGACGGCCGCCAAGCTCGGCCTCAAGACCGGCAAGGACGCCTACGCCGTGGCCGCGGCCGATGACGGTGCGGCCGGCCTGGTCGACCTCATCGGCGGGACCGCGGAGAGCGACGTGAAGTTCACCGACGCCGACGCGGGCAAGGTCTATCGCTTCACCGTCACCGAGACCAAGCTCGGCGGCGAGGGCTACACCAACGACACCGCGCCGCGCACGGTGACCATCGCGCCCGCCTACGATGCCGCGACGGGCAAGCTTACGGTCACGACCACAGTTGCCAAGGACGGTGTCGAGGTCGCACGCAGCGAGGTCTCCACAGCGGATGGCGCCACGGCGGCGCCCGCGCCCGTGACGGTCGCGTTCGAGAACTCCTACGAGGCCACCGGAAAGCTCGGCGGCGAGGGCAACGTGGCAATTAATGCCACCAAGACGCTGACGGGCCGCGCCGCGAAGGCGGGCGAGTTCTCGTTCTCCGTCCGCAATGCCCAGGGTAATGTGGTCGCGATCGCGACCAACCAGGCCTCCGGCGACGGCGAGGCCGCGGGACTTGCGTTCTCGTCCATCGCCTACACCACCGACGCTCTCGAGCAGATGGTGGCGGACGGCACCGCCACCAGGGCCGCCGACGGCTCCTGGGTCATTCCCTATACCGTTTCCGAGGACGGCACGGGCCGGCTGCCCGCGGGCGTGACGGCGGCCGCATCGAGCTTCGGCATTACGGTCAAGGTGACCGATGACGGCAAGGGCAGGCTGGATGTGGCCGTGGTCTACCCCGAGGGCTCCGACGGCACGCTGTCGTTCGTGAACGGCTATAGCGCCGGCGAGGCGACGGTCGACCTCGCGGGCACCAAGACGCTGGCGCTCGGCCAGGCTGGACTCGGCCTCACGCAGGCCGACATCGAGGGCAAGTACGCCTTTAAGATTGAGCCGCTGGATGGCGCGCCCGCACCGGTCGACGCCTCCGGCAAGACGGTGACCGAGGCGACCAACGACGCCGTCGGCAATGTCGTGCTGGGCCACGTCACGTTCAGGCAGCCGAGCGATCTCGATGACGTCGAGATCGACGGCGACGGCCTGCGCACCAAGACGTTCGCCTACCGGGTGAGCGAGTCCGGCTCGGTCGACGGCGTGGTCAATGACGCGACGGCGACCAGGACCTTCACGGTCAGGGTCGTCGAGGACACCAATGCGGGCACGCTCGCCGCGGAGGTCCTGCCCGCAGAGGGCACGCCCGAGGGCAGGGGTGCGTTCGAGTTCACCAACACCTACGGCGTGAACCCGACGCCGAGCTCCGTCACCGACCAGATCAAGGTGAACAAGAAGCTTAAGGGCCGTGACCTGGCCGAGGGCGAGTTCGAGTTCCAGCTGGTCGAGCTTGCCGCCGACGGCAGCGAGAGCGTCGCGGCGACGGGCAAGAACGCCGCCGACGGCACGGTCGCGCTTAGCCCCGTCACCTACACCGCGCCCGGCACGCACAGCTACGAGCTGCGCGAGGTCGCCGGCACGGCGGGCGGCGTGACGTACGACAAGACGACGTACTGCGTGCGCACGACGGTTGCCGATGCCAAAAACGGCACGCTTACCGTCAAGCACGAGCTCATGGATGCCGAGGGCAATCCCGCGAACGACACCTCGGTGACCTTCACCAACGGCTACCAGGCCGCACCCGTCACCCTCAAGCTGGGCGCCGCCAAGGTGCTCAAGGGCGCCGAGCTCAAGGCGGGCCAGTTTAGCTTTGAGCTCAAGGGCCGGGACGGCAAGGTCATGTCGACCGCCAAGAATGCCGTGGACGGCAGCGTCACGTTCGATGCGCTGACGTTCAAGCAGGCTGGCACCTACACCTTCACGGTGAGCGAGGTCGACGACGGCCAGGCGCACGTGACCTACGACAAGGCGGTGCACAAGATCGTCGTCACGGTGAGCGACGAGGCGGCAGATGGCACCAAGACGGGCTATCTGTCGGCGAAGGTCTCCTACGAGGGCGACGCCAACCTGCCGCCAGTCTTCACCAACAGCTACGCCGAGAATCCCGGGACCCCCGGCACCCCCGAGAACCCCGGCACGCCGGGCGGTGGCTCGGATGGCGGTTCCGATAGCGGTTCCGGCGGCAGCTCCGGCGACGGCTCCAAGGGCGGCATGCCCGACACCGGCGACCGCAGCCTGCCGGTTGAGGCACTCGGCGCCATGGCCGGCATCGGTGCGCTGGCCGTCGCGGGCGGCGCGGTCCTGTACCGCAAGCGCCGCTAACGATATGGACGAGTGGGGCGAATCCATCCGATGGGTTCGCCCCACTTGCCGTGGCGGGCGGGAGCAGGTAAGATATACCGAGCGCCTAGCGCGTTCGATGGGTTCGGATGACGACATGTTCCGAATCTGGTCAGGTCCGGAAGGAAGCAGCCATAAGGAGCCTCTGTCGGGCATCCGAATCCATCGAGTGCGCAGGCGTTTTTGGTGCCGCGGCTACCCGCGAGTGCCGGCGGGGCGCTTGGTGTCTCGCTG
>UQSB01000057.1 GCA_900543505.1 uncultured Collinsella sp.
ACGGTGCCGATGCCATGCGCTACAACCTGCTCACGCTGTGCACCACCAACCAGGACGTCAAGTTCGACGCCGACATCGATAAGAAGACGAAGGCCCTCAAGGGTTCGGCCCGCACCGAGCAGGCCCGCTCCTTTGTCACCAAGATCTGGAACGCCAGCCGCTTCCTGCTCATGAACATGGAGGGCTACACGCCCGGCGAGCCCGTCGTGGAGACGCCGGCCGACGCTTGGATGTTCAGCCGCCTGGCCAAGGCCGTGAAGATGGTCACCGAGGGTATCGAGCAGTACACCTTTGGCGACATGGCCCGCGGCGTGCAGCAGTTCTTCTGGAACGAGGTCTGCGACTGGTACATCGAGGTCACCAAGGCCCGCCTGAAGGGCGAGGGCCGTCTGCAGGCTCAGCGCAACCTGATCTTTGTGCTCGACACCTCCATTCGCCTGATGCATCCGCTCATGCCGTTTGTCACCGAGGAGATCTGGGACAACATGCCGGCGAGCGTGCTCGACCTGGACGCCGAGGGCAACGTGAACCGCGCCGAGGCGCTCATGATTGCCAAGTGGCCCGAGCCCGCCGACTACGACAAGTATGTTGACGAGGACGCCGAGCGCGCGTTTGAGCTGTGCCGTACCGTCGTGTCTGCCGCTCGCGCCACGCGTTCGCGTTATCGCTTGAGCCCCAAGGCCGAGCTCGACGTGGTCGTGCGCGCCGGCGCCGAGGACATCGAGAAGCTCGAGAGCCTGCGTTCGACCATCGAGCCGCTGGCGAACACCGCTTCGCTGGTCATGGGTACCGACGTCGAGAAGCCGGCTGCGAGCATCGCCGTGGTCGATAGCGGTGTCGAGGTCTTTGTGGTGCTCGAGGGCAAGGTTGATCTTTCGGCCGAGAAGGCGCGCCTGGAGAAGGAGATCGCCGCTGCGCAGAAGGAGCTCGCCGGCTGCGAGAAGACCCTGGCCAACGAGGGCTTTGTGGCCAAGGCCGCGCCCGCGGTGGTCCAGAAGAAGAGGGACCGTGCAGCTGAGCTCAAGGAGATCCTGGCGGCGCTGACTGCTCAGGTTGCTGACTTCTCGTAAGCGTTGTTGGGGGACGCGGTTTGGGGCATTGCTCGCTACTGCGGACACCTATTCCGCCGTTCTAACGAACGGCGGCTGGCTCGACGCTGCAAACGCCTCTGATGGCCAATCTGCCGTTCAACTTCGGGCGCATGGGCATAAGCCCTATGCGCCCTTGTTTCACGGCACCTTGGCTCATCAGAGGCGTTTTCGCTGACTATCCTCAACCTATATTGTTTTATTTTTCTATGAATGGCGGTTCTGAAAATGCCTAAGCGTTCTGGCTTGTATACCGTTCCTTTTGAGTTTGATTTGCTTTCGTTTGGTGAAGCTGTGGGGCTGGCTGCTGATACGGGGCGGATTTCTGGGGATGCTGGGCCTCTGCTTGAGACGGTTGTCGATATGCTCGATGAGCTGGGGCGTCCGGATGAGTATTTCGATTGCATCCAGGTTGCCGGTACCAATGGCAAGACTTCGACCACGCGTTTTTCGGCTGCTATCCTTCGTGGTGAGGGACTCAAGACCGCGCTGTATACGTCGCCACAGCTGGTACGCTATCCCGAGCGCATGGAAGTCGATGGATGCGTCGTGAGCGATGAGGCATTCGCCCGTGGCGTTTCGGCCGCTGTTGAGGCGGGGCATCGAGTGAATGCCCGTCGTGTGGCGGCGGGGGAGCGTGCCTATACCATCACGCCGTTTGACCTGCTGACGGCCGCTGCGCTTGTGGTGTTTGCCGAGGCCGCGGTGGATGTTGCCGTGCTCGAGGTTGGCATGGGCGGTCGTTGGGACGCCACGAGCGCGACCGATCCCGTCGCCGTTGCCATTACGGGCATTGGACTCGACCACACACGCATTTTGGGCGATACGCTCGAGGCCATTGCGGGGGAGAAGGCTGCGGTCATTAAGCCCGGACGCCTGGTTGTGCTGGGCGAGGGCACGCACGAGGCGAGCGTTCAGCGCGTGATGGATGCCCGTTGTCGCGAGTGCGGCGTCGTGCCGCTGGTGGTGAACCATGCCACGACCACGGTGCCGGCACATGTGGGCGACACGGTTGAGTTTAGCTGCACCACGCCGCGTGCGATCTATACGTCGAGCATGGTCAAGCCGGCGTATCAGCCGCAGAATGCCGCGTGCGCGATTATGCTGTGCGAGGGGTATCTGGGTCGCGAGCTCGATCATGACAAGCTCGATGCGTCGTTTATGGGCTGTCCCACGCCGGGTCGCTTTGATGTGCTGGGAACCGATCCGCTCAAGCTGATTGACGCCTGTCATAACCCTCAGAGCTGCGAGAACTTTGTGAGCGCGCTGGACGAGATCGATCCGTGCGTGGAGAACCGCCCCACGTTGCTGTGCGCCGCGCTGGCCGATAAGGACGTGGCCGGCATCGTCGATGTACTGATCCCGGCCTTCCCGCGCGTGGTCGTGACCCAGACCGATTCCGACCGCGCTCTGCCGGCAGAGGAGCTCGCCGCCCTAGTGGACGCCGACAAGCTCGCGGGTGTGTATCCCAGCGTGCCCGAGGCCCTCGCGGCCCTCGATGCCGCGGGCGAGGCTTTCGTTGCCGCCGGCACCATCACCCTGGCCGGCGAAGTAGCGGGCCTGCTCCGTTAACCCATCCCCACATCAGTTGCGGTGAAAACGGACTGTTTTACAAGCAAGAAGCCTCAAACAGTCCGTATATCACCGCAACTCAAAAGCAGTCAATTTGGGACGGGGCTTTTTGGCTGCCCTGTGCCCCGAGTTGACTCGCTTGCCACGAAATGGGCCTATCTACTACGTTTTACCGACTACCCCCGACCACACCGAGAATTGCGAAATGAAAACCGCAGGTAGATGGCTTACCAGTTTTGCGAAAACACGGGTATGGTCGACCCATGCGGGCTAAACGTAGTAGATAGGCCGTTTTTGTGGCGGCATTCATGTGATGCGGCAAAGGGACAGCCCCTTTGCCGCATTGCCTAGTCTAGGCGGACCGGATCGTGGGGGTAGGCATTGAGGATCTCGACGCCGGACTCGGTCACCAGGGCCAAGTCCTCGATGCGGACGCCGGTGCGGCCGGGGAGGTAGATGCCCGGTTCGATGGAGAACGTCATGCCTGGCTCTACGACTTGCTCGTTGACCAGCGAGACGTCGCCCGGCTCGTGGTCCTGCAGGCCGATCGAGTGTCCCAAGCGGTGCGTAAAGTACTGCCCATAGCCTGCGTCCTCGATCACATCGCGTGCGGCGCGGTCCAGGTCGCACATGCGCACGCCCGGTGCGATGAGCGCTTCGGCGGCCTCGTTGGCGCGGCGCACGATGTCGTAGATGCGTGCCGTCTCCTCGTCCGGCTCGCCCCAAAAGAACGTGCGCGTCATGTCCGAGCAATAGTTGCAGCGGCGTCCGCCAATGTCGAACAGCACCACGTCGCCGCGCTTGAGCACGGTGTCGTCGGGTTCGTGATGCGGGTCGCCGGCGTTGGCGCCAAAGCTCACGATGGGCGGAAAGCTAAAGCCCTCGCAGCCGTGCTTGCGATACAGGCCGAGCATCTGGTCGGCTATTTCGCGCTCCGTCACGCCCTCGTGGACGAGTTTGATCGCGTCGGCCATCACGGCGTCGTTGACTGCCGAGGACACGCGCATGAGCTCCTGCTCGGCGGCGTCTTTGTAGGTGCGCGCGGCGGTGACGGCAAAGTCGCCCAGGAAAAACTCGCTCGCGGCGTGGCGCTCCATGAGCGGCATCAAAAAGCCGGAACGCATGACAGTGTCGATGCCAAGCGGCTTGGCTGGGTCGATCTCACTCGCGATGGCGTCGGTCACGACATCGGTATCGGTGTGGTAGGCGACGCGGGCATTGTCGTACTCGGGCAGCTGATGCAGGGCATTGACCAAGATCACGGGCTCGTCATCGCGCGCGAGCAGCACGCCGCAAAAACGCTCGAACATATCGGCATAAAAGCCGGTCAGGTAATAAATCGACCACGGGTCGTTTACGAGCAGCTGCGCGCCGGGGTGCTGAGCCTCGAGCGCATCGAGCACGCGCACCACACGCTGGTCATCGATATGTGCCATACATCGTCCTTTCGCTAGGCTGCCACCATGGTATCCCAAGCCCGGCACATAGGGACGTTCCTTTTATGACGGCACCGGGGGACACTCCTTGCAAAAGCAGCTAAAAGAGCCCCGTCCCAATTTAGCTACTCGATGTCCATGCTGGCGATTAGGTTGATATTGGTGTTGAGGAGGTCCTTCAGCACGACGTCGCCCATGCGGATGGGGGCGTTGACGACTAGGCCTCGGATGAGGGCCATGGCTTGGGCGTGGAGTTCTAGCGGGATGGCTTCGGCGGTGCGCACGGGGAGTAGGGCTTCGTCGCCGCCGGAGACGGCCACGGTCGTTGTGAGCACGCGCATGGGGCAGGTGAGCTCCTGATGTGCGAACGTATCGCCGCGCGGGCAGTTGTTACCGGTTACGGAGCGCACTTCCACCACGGTGCCATTGGCGTCGTGCTCCACCTCTACGGTCAGGAGGCACTCGGATGGGCAGGTGGTGCAGTTGAACTGCAGCGTCTCGGTCACATTCGTACTCATGAGCTATGCCTCCTCAACGGGATCGACGGACAGGACGATTTCGCTGGCACCCAGGTCGAGTGCGCGTTGAATCACCTTAGCCGGCAGCGGGAAGCTTTCCATGACGCTCGGTTTAAACGCGCGGACTTTGCCCGCAAACACTTCTTCGCCGTTGGCCAAGATGCGTACTCGAGCGGTATCGACCGGCCGGCGTACGCGGAAGTTGAGCTTGGTGAGTGCCACAGCCGTAATGCGTCCCGGCAGTGCGTAGCCCGCGATACCGGCAGGGGAGACCGTGAGCTGGCAATTCGCGCCCGTCTCGACATCCGCGCTGCCACCCAGCGCGTACGCCGCCGCGGCCGCGCCGGCGCGCTCGGACTCGGTCGTTACATTGTCTGCCAGGTCGTGCACGTGCAGCACGTTGCCGCAGGCAAAGATGCCCGGCACGCCCGTTTGCAGGTTCTGGTCCACCACGGCGCCGCGCGTACGTGGGTCAAGCTCAACGCCCGCGCCTACCGAAAGCTCGTTTTCGGGAATCAGACCCACCGAAAGCAGCAGCGTGTCGCACGGAACAACGCGCTCGGTTCCCGGAATGGGTGCCAGGTGCTCGTCGACTTGGCTCACCTCGACGGCCTCCACGCGATCGTGTCCGATCACGCGCGTGACGGTGGTGGACAGGTGCAGCGGAATGCCAAAGTCGTCCAGGCAGTTCTTGACGTTTCGGCGCAGACCGTTGGCGTATGGCATGAGTTCGTACACGCCCTCGACCGAAATCCCCTCGAGCGTGCAGCGGCGCGCCATGATCAGCCCGATGTCACCTGAGCCCAAAATGACGGCGCGCGAGCCGGGCTTGAGGTTTTCGATATTGATGTATCGCTGCGCCAAGCCGGCCGTAAACACGCCGGCGGGTCGGCTGCCGGGAATCTTGATCTCGCTACGGGTGCGCTCGCGGCAACCCATGGCAAGGACGACCGCGCGCCCGGTGAGCTGCAACATGCCGGCAGGGCTCATGAGCGTGACGGTGTGGACTGCGGTGTCTTCCGTAAGCTCACCCGAATCAATCCCAAGCACCATGCTGTTCAGGAACAGCGCAATGTCGGTTGCGTGCACCTGGTCGATAAAGCGCTGCGCATACTCGGGACCGGTGAGCTCCTGTTTAAAGTGCGACAGACCAAAGCCGGGGTGGATGCACTGGCGGAGGATGCCGCCCAGGTGCTGCTCGCGCTCCACGATGGCCACGCGTGCGCCTGCCTTATGCGCGGCCAGCGCGGCCGCCATGCCGGCGGGGCCGCCACCGATGACGACCACGTCGAAGGCCTGCGTTGCTATCGACGCTACGGTTCCGGCCTCCGCGCGTTTGTCGCGCATGTCAAACGTCGCCATCCTAGCGCACCCCCTTCAAAGGACCCTCGACCAGCCAGGAACCGGCATCCTCCAACAGCACCTCGCTGGGGTCGCAGCCCAGCTCGCGCGCCAGGATTGCCACCACACGGCTCTGGCAAAACCCGCTTTGGCACCGACCCATGCCGGCACGGCAGCGGCGCTTGACGCCCTCGACCGAAACCGCGCCCGGCTGGCGTCGAATCGCGGCCACGATCTCGGCTTCGGGCACCGTCTCGCAGCGGCAGACAATCTGGCCCCAAGCGGGATCGGACTCAATGAGCTCCTCCTTGCGCGCCAGCGGTGCGCGGTCAAAGTCTTCCGGCGCGCGGCGAATTGGGTTCCAGTCTGCCCGCTCGTGCAGTTTCACGCCGGCATCGCGCAGGACCTGTTCCATTCGCTCGGCAATAGCCGGCGCGCTTGCCACACCCGGTGACTGAATGCCCGCTGCCTGGAATAGCCCCGGCATTACGGCCGACTGCCCAATAAAGAAGTCGTTCGTTCCCTGAATGACCGGACGCCCGCCGGCAAACGCGCGCACCACGCGGCGCGTGTCCAGGTCGGGCACCAGCTTGCGCGCGCCGGTCAGCAGCGCGTCCACATCGCTTGCATAGGTCTGCGTGTCGCCCGGCTCGCGCACGGCAGCCGTGGCGGTAATCACGGTGTTGCCGTGCACGGTGCTCGTGACAATAACGCCCTTGGACACCGGCGTGGGCACGGGATAGAGCGGCATGAGCGTGCGCGGCTCCTTGTCCAATACCACGATGTTTCCCTGGCGCCAGACCATCTGAAACTCCTCGGCGCCGGCCATATGCGAGATGTCCGCGGCACCGTTGCCCGCAGCGTTGATCAGGTAACGGCAACGCACGTCGCCGGCGGGCGTTGCCAGCGTAAAACGTGCAGCCCCGTCGGTTGCCTCGCTGCCAGCAACCTCAATCGCCTCCACCAGTGCGGAGCGCATAAACGTCACGCCGTTGGCGACGGCGTTCTCCAGCGCGGCGATGGCCACTTCAAATGGGTCAACGTAACCGGTCGAAGGGCACCACAGCGCGCACGTCGCCTCGGCACTCGCGCGCGGCTCCAGCTCGTGGATGCGCTCGGGGCCGATAATCGACAGCTCGGGCACGCCGTTGGCAAGGCCATTCTGGCGCAGCTTCTCCAGGTGTGCGCGGTCTTCTTCGTTAAACCCCAGCACCATCGATCCGGTGCGGCGGAATAAAAAGCCCAGCTCCTGGGCCCAAGTGCCATACAGCTCGCAGCCACGGGCGTTGACCTGCGCCTTTACGGTGCCAGGGGCCGGATCGTAGCCGGCGTGCTCCAGACCGCCGTTGGCCTTCGATGCACCCAGTGCGATATCGTTGGCCGCCTCGACTACGCAAATGGACAGGTCAAACCGTGCGAGCTGCCGCGCAATGGCGCACCCGGTGATGCCCGCGCCGACAATCGCGATATCAAACGTTTCTGCCACGGTGCCTCCCAGACAAGTTGACAGGATGTCAATAAGACCATCCTACGGTCTGCACACCCCCAGCGCAGCGGCAATGCGGCGAACAGCCCTGCAACACCCGCCAACGGCAGACGAGGGGAGACCCGGCTCGGATGTCGACCTCGTCTGCCGACAGCTACGGCAACCGTTCGTCTCGATCTGTAACAGTTAGCTGATGATTTGGGTTCTAGATGTTACAGATCAAGACAAACCTTCCGGCGGATTTTGAATGTCTCGATCTGTAACAGTAAGAGGGGTTTTGGGGCCCAAAATGTTACAGATCGAGATTGAAGTCGGGGAGGAACCCCTGTGTCTCGATCTGTAACACCTAGACCCGGATCCCGCTCCCACCTGTTACAGATTGAGATGTTTGTGTCCGCACCAGCCCCGCCCCTAGCCGTGGCCCCATATAAACAAACCCCGTGGTAAACTTGACCGGACTGTTAATATTCCGAAAGGTACCCGTAATGTCCAAGTACATCTCCGAGCTCATGTCGCCGCAGCTTATGGGCGTCGTCTATGCCTTCGTTGGCTTTATCATCGCCCTGTATGTGCTGTCGGTCGTCTATGTGTTCATCGACGCTCGCCGCCGCGGCGCCAGCGCCTACGTGGCATGGGGCATCATCGCCCTCATCCCGTTTGTAGGCCTCATCGCCTACCTGGTCTTGCGCCCGCACTCCTACGCGTCCGACCGCGAGGAGCAGGAGCTGGACATGGCCCTGCGCGAGCGCCCGCTTGCCCAGTACGGCACCTGCCCGCAGTGCGGCGCGCCCATCGAGAAGGACTTCGTCGTCTGCCCGGTGTGCGATACCCAGGTTCGCAACGTATGCCCCAGCTGCCATCGCCCGCTCGATGCGCACTGGAAGGTCTGCCCCTACTGCCGAACTCGCATCCAGTAACGCATCCATCGCCGGGCCGGCCGCAAGCCACGGGCACGCCGCAAGCCGCGCGCGCCCCACACCCCGCCCCCACACGATGAAGCATGCGTAGAAAATCGCCCGCCGTGCCATTAAGGTGCGGCGGGCGCTTGTATACCAAGGCAACCTGCCTATAATGATGCAAGTCAAAAACGCCGAGCGCATCGCACGCACTTGCATCAGGCATCCGAGAGGAGAAAACATACCCATGAAGGCACTCTACAATGACGGTTCGGTGGCCGAGCTCCCGCAGGACGAGGTCACGCACGTCATCCGCCACTCCGCCGCGCACATCATGGCGCAGGCCATCAAGCGCCTCTATCCCGAGGCCGACTTTGCCTACGGTCCCGCGACCGACAACGGCTTCTATTACGACGTCGACCTGCCCGAGGGCGTCAAGATCAGCGAGGACGATTTCCCCGCGATCGAGGCCGAGATGAAAAAGATTGTCAAGGAGAACCTCAAGTTCTCCGTGTACGAGAAGCCCCGCGCCGAGGCCATCGCCCTTATGGAGGAGCGCGGCGAGAAGTACAAGGTCGAGCACATCGGCGACCTGGACGACGACGCCCGCATTACCTTCTACCAGCAGGGCGACTACATCGACATGTGCGTCGGCCCCCACATCTGCTACACCAAGGCCCTCAAGGCCTTTAAGCTCACCGGCGTCTCGGGCGCCTACTGGAAGGGCGACAAGGACAACAAGATGCTCACCCGCATCAACGGCGTCGCCTTTGCCACCAAGGAAGAGCTCGACGAGCACATGCACATGCTGGAGGAGGCCAGGAAGCGCGACCACCGCAAGATCGGTCGCGAGATGGACCTCTTTATGATGCGCGACGAGGCCCCCGGCTTCCCGTTCTTCCTGCCCAACGGCATGATCCTTAAGAACGCGCTGCTGGACTACTGGCGCGAGATCCACCACAAGGCCGGCTACGTGGAGATCTCCACGCCGCTCATCATGAACAAGCAGCTGTGGAAGACCTCGGGTCACTGGGACCACTACAAGGACAACATGTACACCACCGTCATCGACGGGGAGGACTACGCCGTCAAGCCCATGAACTGCCCCGGCGGCATGCTGGTCTACGCCAGCGAGCCGCACTCCTACCGGGAGCTGCCCCTGCGGGTGGGCGAGCTGGGCCTGGTACACCGGCACGAGCTGTCCGGTGCGCTCCACGGCCTGTTCCGGGTCCGCTGCTTCACCCAGGACGACGCCCACATCTTCATGACCCCGGACCAGATGAAGGACGTGATCCAGGAGACGGTCCGCCTGTTCGACGAAGTGTACTCCACCTTCGGCCTCAGCTACACCATTGAACTCAGCACCATGCCGGAGGATCACATCGGCACTGTGGAGGAGTGGGAGCATAACCAGGACATCCTGAAAAACGCTATCACCGACATGGGCAAGACCTTCGAGGTCAACGAGGGCGACGGCGCCTTCTATGGCCCCAAGCTGGACTTCCATCTGGCCGATTCCCTGGGCCGCACCTGGCAGTGCGGCACCATCCAGCTGGACAGCCAGCTGCCGGAGCGGTTTGAACTGGAGTACACCGGAGAGGACGGCCAGAAGCACCGCCCCGTCATGGTCCATCGGGTGGTTCTGGGCAGCGTGGAGCGGTTCATCGGCGTCATCACCGAGCACTTTGCCGGCGCGTTCCCGGTGTGGCTGAACCCGGTGCAGGTGAAGGTCCTGCCCATTACAGACCGCGCCCTGGAATACGCCGATCAGATCGCAAAGCAGCTGGATGCCGCCGGCTTCCGGGTGGAGGTGGACGGCCGCAACGAGAAGATCGGCAAGAAGATCCGGGAGGCCACCCTGGAGAAGATCCCCTATATGCTGGTAGTGGGCGACCGGGATATGGAAAACCAGACCGTCTCCGTCCGCCTGCGGACCGGTGAGGATCTGGGCGCCATGTCCGTGGCGGATTTTGCCGCCCGGCTGAAGCAGGACGTGGACACCAAGGCCATCTGGTAAAAATGCGTTCCCCTCACAGCGGCCCGGGGCCGAACCCGGACCGCTGTGTCCGATTCCGCAACGGGCGCTCCCGCATCCGGGCAGCGGAAAGATGGCGGGCATTTTCGGTGGTTCTGCACATTGCCGGGACCGCCCGGACGGTATACAATAAGAAAAAACATCCGGCACTTTTTGCAGAGGAGGCGGCTATGAGTCAGGAGATTCACTATTTGGAGACCGGATCCCAGGACCCTTTTTACAATCTGGCGTTTGAAGAGACGGTACTCCGCAGCCGGCGGTCGGGGGAGTATCTGCTCCTGTGGCAGAACGACAACACCATCGTCATCGGGCAGAACCAGAACGCCGAGGGTGAGATCAACCGGGCCTTTGTGGAGGCCCATCAAATCCATGTGGTGCGCCGCACCACCGGCGGCGGTGCCGTGTACCATGATCTGGGCAACCTGAATTACTCCTTCATCACCGACGTGGGAGACGCGGAGCGGCTGACCATGGAGCGGTTCACCCGTCCCATTGTGGAGGCCTTGCAGGGATTGGGCCTGCAGGCGGAGGCCTCCGGCCGCAATGACATCCTGGTGGAGGGGCGGAAGGTGTCCGGCACAGCCCAGCGGCTGCTCCGCGGGCGCTTCCTGTATCATGGGACACTGCTGTTCGACGCCAACCCCGGCATGGTGTCCGGGGCGCTGAATGTGGACCCGGCAAAGTTCGAGTCCAAGAGTGCAAAATCCGTGCGCAGTCGGATCGGCAACATCCGGGAGTTCCTGAAGACGGATATGGATATGCCCGCCTTCTGGAGTTATCTGAAGAAAACATTGGCCGGCAGCGGTCTGGTGGAGGATCACCTGACAGATGAGGAACTGGCTGCTGTGGATGAGCTGAAGCGCACCAAGTACGACACCTGGGAGTGGAACTTCGGCCGTTCCCCCAAGTACAACCTGCGGAACAAGCGCCGCTGGGACGGCGGCACCCTGGAGCCCTGCGTGGAGGTGGACCAGGGGATCATCCGCCAGATCGTGTTCTACGGAGATTTTCTGGCTGTCAGCCCCATGGACGAGGTGACCGGCGCCCTGATGGGCACGCCATTCCGGCGGGAGGACGTGGGGGCGGTGCTGGACCGCTTCCCCCTTCGGGACTATTTCGGAACCATCACCCGGGACCAGGTGCTGGATACAATATTTTATGTGGACTGAGACAGCGTCCGCAGAATCAAAAAGA
>UQSB01000058.1 GCA_900543505.1 uncultured Collinsella sp.
GGCCGCAAGATTAGACACCGCATCCCATTCGGGCGAGGCATCCATCAGCAGCAATTCCCAGTTGTCATAGCTCTGGGCTAGCACCGAGTCCAGCAGCTCGCGCAGGTAGACCCGATCGGTCTTGTAGCACGGCACCACAATGCTCACGAGCGGCCTATAGGCAAAGGCCGCCGAAGCGACACGTTGGCACGCCAAATCGCCCGGCTTTGCGCGATGCTGCTCAAACCAACGTCGATAAGCTGCGTCGTCTGCACGCGCGTCCTTCATGCGGTTCCAGCTGTCGTCGACCATGCCGTTGTACAGGCGGCCATCCATAGCGCAAAACCCGCTCTGGATCTGCTCTGTGGGATCGCTCACAATCGCGACAAAATCTCGTATATCCTGAGGCATCTCAACGCTCAGATACGTTTTATTGACGCGGCAACCGTTGCGCTGGGGAACATCGACCTGCGACTCAAACACATGCACGGTGGCATCGATGGCGTTCATATGCGTATCGAAGATCTGGAGCTCAGGTATGCACTGGGGGTCTCCCGCCCAGGTAACCTCATAGCGCCACACCGCGCCGGCGTCTGCCGGCAAATAGCGAATGGCATCGATCTCGTAGCGGCCGCAGTGTTCGCCACGCTGCGCATCGCGGATAAGCGCACACAGCGCAGGCTTTGCTTTGTAGTTAATCTTGGATTCCAGCTTGGCCACGCGGCTATCGAGGCGAATGGAGCCCAACCTTTGGCCACCGGATGCAAAAACGACATCCATCGACGAGCCATCCAAAAACGGAAGCACCAAGACGGCGAGCTCGCGCTCGTAATCGGAAACGGAGGGGCAAAGCGCCAGCACGCGGCCATGATCGACCGGGAGCACCAGCGACGGCACGCAAGAACCGCTCGTCGTCGCATGGGCAAACGCTTGAGAACCCTCCCGCTCAATAAGCGCGGCGACATCCTGACCGGCAAAACGAAGCAACACAAACAGACGGCCCTGACTGCGGCAAAGTGCCAAACGTTTGATACTCATCTACACTTCTCGCTTTCCCAGGGCGTTCGCCGCCATGCGTTTGCAGGCACCCAGGCGCCCAAACCTCAAGACGTCGTAATCGAACATGAGCTTTTTGCATGCACGGGCATTGGGAGCCTTGCCGGTAAGCGCCGCACGCACCATAGCAGCAACAGAAGAAGCGCATCGTGCGAGCGCGGCATCACTACCCACGGCAGAACCGTCAAGCGCCACGGCGACGGCAGCAAACACCTTGCCGCAGCCCGAGCTCAGTAGCCTGAGTGCATCGTACAGCACCAGATCACACAGGAAGTACGCCAGGTCATCGGCGTGCTGAGCATCGAGACCGTCGCGGCGCCAATCTGCCAGCACCGCGGAGTAAATCTTCACGTGCTCCAGCAGACGTGTCTCGTCGTCGTAGCGCATGGTGTCCATGAGCGAACCCTTGCGCGCCACGCGGTAGTCATACAGCTTGTTCGAGATAAGCGCGGTCTTACGCGAACGACCGTACGCGGCAAAATCGAAGACCTGGTCCTCGCCATACTTAACGGTTTCATCGAACACGATCCCGTTACCCAGCAAAAACTCACACTTGCAGGCGGTGCGCCATGCAAAGGGGCGAGATGCTTCCTTAAACAGCAGGTCGGAGCTATAGCCCTCAAACGACACATCGCGCGGGCTCAGCACACAGTTAAGCCACGGATACCCCGCCTCCAGCGGATACGGGTTCGCGCCAAAGGTCAAAACGTCACAGCCCTCGCGCTCAAAGGCATCGACGATCACGCGGCATGCATCGGGCGTAAAGCGGTCGTCGGAATCCAAGAACGCAACGATAGGCGCCGTGGACGCGGCGATGCCCGCATTGCGCGCGCTCGACAGGCCGCCGTTTGGCTTATCGACCAGCGTAAAGCGCGCGTCCTTTTCGCAATAGGCAGCCGCGATATCGCGCGAACCGTCCGGCGAGCCATCGTTGACCAGCACGCCTTCCCAATCGGGCATGTCCTGCGCAAGCAGGGAGTCCAGGCACCAGGCCAGGCACTCCTCCACGTTATAGATGGGAACGACAACGGAAATCTTGGGGGTAACCATAATCGCTCGCTCCTACTGTGCGGCCGGAACGTCATCGGGATGCGGGTTGTCGCCGTAGGCGCGCTGATACGTCAGCACGCGCCAGACCAGCGGCAGGCCGCCTATCTTAAAGTAATGCTTAAACGTATTGAGCTTGCCCGGCTTCTTAAAGTCAAAGCGCGAATCGATATAGGCGCGGGGCGACTTGATCATCAGGCGCAAGTCGGTCTCGCCACGCGGATCGAACAGCGACAGGTCAAAGCGACCGGCATCCCAATCGGACTTGAGCTCGGGAGAGGCCTTCTCCCAAAACTGCTCGCGCAACTCATCGACCAGGCGCTCATCATTCCAACGGTACGTATCGACCTTCATGCGCATTAAAATACCCTGAAGCTGAGCCTTAAGCTCGGGGCGTTCATCCAAAAAGCGCTGCATCTCGGCATATTCGTCGCACACGCAAAACACCTTGTTGGGCGAATTAACGGAGCTCTTCTCGTTATCCTGGCGATAGCACAAAATGGGGTCCGCGATAAACGCGGCACGCTCGGCGCAAGCCCAAACCTTAAAGTTAAAGCCTGCGTCCTGATACGAGGCACCCGGCGTGGGAAGGAACCGAATCTGATTGTCGTTGAGAAACTCGCGCCGATAGATAGCCGACCAAATGGAAGGTTTGCGGTAGAAGATGCCCGGGCGATCGACGGGGCGATACGCGGCGCCCGTCATATGCTCGTCGATGATCCCAAACAGCTCACGGCGCTCGCTGGGCGTGGACCAATACAGGTAAAAGTCGCCCTTTACCACATCGGCATGCTCAGCATCGGCCTTGGCGACCAGCTTTTGGAGCGAATCCTCAAACATAAAGTCGTCGGACTCAAGGATGCCCACGTACTCACCGCGTGCCATCTCCAGGCCGCGGTTCATCGAGTCGCCGTAGCCGCTGTTGGCTTTGTCGATCATCTTGACACGGGGGTCGCGCTCCATGTACTCGCGGATGATATCTGGCGAGCTATCGGTGGAGCCGTCGTTGATACAGATGATCTCGATGTCCTTGAGCGTCTGCGCCACGGCGGAATCGAGGCACTCGCGCAGATAGCGCTCGACATTGCAAATGGGGACAAGCAGCGAAACTTTAGGGGTATCAGAGTTCTGCAAGAGAACCTCCTGTTGAATAGCGTGTAACAGGGTTATTTTAGCAGCCGGGTTGCGGCGGGCGACAGCGCTTGGAATTAGATAAAGCGCTCCAGGCAGGCTTTGAGACCGCGAGTCGAAAGATAGAACAGCGTTGCGTCTGCCATCGAAACGCCCGAGGTCGCCGCAACGAGCTTGTGGGCAACACGGCGAACGGCGCCCTTAGCAGGCATATCCGCCCACTCCGTTCCCAAAAACGTCGTGAGGTCCATGTTGACGCGAGCCGCCACGCGATGGAAGTCATCGGCATCCAAGCGCGCCAGGTCGAACACAATGAGGTCCAAAAACCAAGTTATCAGCTCACCGGGACACAGGTCCAAAAGACCGTAGGCCGACCAGTCCTCCAAGACCTCCTCGAGCATCCTCATGTGGGCGTCAAGCTTTTTGGCGCGAGCCTCGGCACTGTTGAACTCGTGCGTCGCCGATTCGCTCTCCATCACGTAGTGGTAGAACTTGTCCGGCATGACAACGGTCTTGCGGGCAAGCGCATAAGCCGCAAATTGGAAGACGACGTCCTCGCCCAAAGCCAAACCGGGGGCGAAGCGAATGCCTTCGCGATTAAGCAGCTCGCGCGAAAAAGCCGCACGGCAGGCATAGGGCTGCGCATTCGAATGGAACAGCAGTTGGGAATCACGGGCGCCGAAGGTACCAGCTTTGGGGCTCATGAGTTGATGGACGCGTTTGGGGGCAGCATCGGCAGGTTCACAGACGCCGCCAAAAACGGCGGCCTCGGCATCTGCAGACTCCATGGCATGCAGCACACGCTCGACCGTCTGGACATCGATGTAATCGTCGGCGTCCACAAAAAAGACGGTCTCGCCCTCGGCGGCATCGATACCGGCATTTCGAGCACACGAGACGCCCGCGTTTTCCTGGTCAATCACCAGTACGCGATCGTCGGCCTGCGCGATCTGGCGCAACACGTTCAACGAATCATCAGTCGAACCGTCGTTGACGCAGACAACCTGAATCGAGCGCTCGGACTGAGCCAGCAGCGAATCGAGGCATCGCTGAATGGAGCGCGCAGAGTTGTAAACGGGGACGACAATGGTAGCTTTAGGACCCGAGGCCTCTCCCATGCCGACCTACCCCTTCAGCGATTCGATGAGGAAGGCGGCGACCACGCCTGGGCCTCCAACCGAGGCGTAATACTTAGCACGCCCCAAGGCACCATCCGTCGCAAAGCTCGGATGCTCGTCAACCCAGCCCTCAGGATCTTTGAGGATGGCAGCGAGATTCGCGCGCTTCCACGGCTTGAGATCGTCAAGCGAAAACTCCCCCGCGTCCAAGGCCGCCTGAAATTCCTTGGCCATCTGCACCAGGAACTCCTTATAGAACTTAGGCGCCAAGCGCACATAGTTCCACATATACGAATCGTACTTAATGAGCTGATTGAACTTGAGCATGCGCGCGACGTCATCACCTGCGTGGTCGCGGGCATAATCCTCTCGAATCCAACGCTCAATCTCGGCATACTCGGTATTGACGCAAAAGACCTTAGCCGAAGAATTGACCGAGGAATTCTCGTTGTCCTGGCGATACGACAACACGGCATCATGCAGGTAAACAGCCTTATCGGCGCACGCGATCACCTTAAAGGCGAATGACGTGTCCTGAAAGGATGCCCCCGGAGTCGGCAGGAACTTGATACCGTTGCGCTCAAGAAAATCACGACGGTACACGGCCGACCAAATCGACGGTTTTTGCTTAAAGAACTGCGTCGTATTGCTGGGATGCACCGGTTTGCCACAATCCCTTGCCTTAAACATCTCGTGCAGCGAACGGCGCTCCTCGGGCTTAGACCAGTAGAAATCAAAGTTCGCCTTCGCAAAGTCGGCATTATTGCTATCGGCGGCCGAGACAAGCTTTTCGAGTGCGTCGGGCGCCATAAAGTCATCGGACTCCAAGATGCCAACGTACTTGCCACGCGCCATCTCCAGACCGTGGTTCATCGAGTCGCCGTAGCCGCTGTTGGCCTTGTCGATCATCTTGACGCGCCCATCGCGCTCCATATACTCGCGGATAATCGCCGGCGAGTTGTCGGTCGACCCGTCGTTAATGCAGATGATCTCAATATCCTTGAGCGTCTGCGCCAGGGCGGAATCGAGACACTCGCGCAGGTAGCGCTGAACATTGTAAATGGGAATAAGCAGCGACAGAACAGGGCTGCCAGAGGCGTTAGTAGACAAATGTGCTCCTTAGGAAATACCTGTCGTTTCATGGTATCAAAGGGTCAGCGCGCCAGCGGACGTTTATATAATCTATGGAGCCTCTTGCGGGCAAAGTAGCCGCACGTCATGCGGCGGGCCCGTAGCAGGTTCCTGCGTTTTATTCAAAGCTTGCCGTCAAGGTGCGCCGAGCCTTTACAATAGGACAGTCCCAAGGACGTATTCGATAGCTTCCGCGCAGCGCTCGCGCGCCGCGCGTGAAAGGATATATTGCCCCATGCCTTCAACCCTTCCCGCCCCCATCGATAAGCTCGCCATCGTTGTCGTCACGTACAAGCGCCAGGAACTCCTGGCCAACTTGTTCGACTCCATGACCGAGCTCACGGCAACGCCCTGGCGCATCGTGATTGTCGATAACGAGAATTCGCGCGAGACCGAGGCCATGTGCACCGCATTTAACGAGCGCCTCGCCAACCTGTGGGGCATCGACACCGACCAGCCCGATTCACAGGGTGGCACCGACCGCGTTATATACGCGCCGCAGCTTGAAAACGGTGGCGGCGCGGGTGGCTTCTCCGCCGGCACCAAATGCGCCTACGACCTGGGCGCCCAGTGGTTCTGGGTGATGGACGACGACGTGCTCGTCATCCCCGAAGGCATCGAGCGCTTGGCCAAGTGGACCGACTGTTACGACGTCATTCAGGGTTCGCGCCTGGACTTTGACGGCGGCGCCTTCTTTTGGCAGTACCAGCTCATCCTTTCGCTCGGCATCCCTAACCCCATCGCCAAGTGGGATTTGGGACCCGAGGGCTACCGCACCATGAACCAACTGTGCTTTGAGGGCGGCATGTTCTCGCGCCGCGTGGTCGACAAGATTGGCCTGCCCGACGCGCGCTTCTTTATCTACGGCGACGATGCCTGCTACGGCTACGTGGCCAGCCAGCACTTCCCCGCCGCCGTGGTTGCCGACGTGGTGCTCAAGCGCGCCCGCGCCGTCTCTAACTGGGATATCGCCGGCAAGCGCCAGCTCAACTCCACGAGCGACACCAACCGCTACTACATCATGCGCAACCGCGGTTATCTGGCACGCTACATGCAGATCTACGGCGACTACCACCCCGTGCTGTTCCGTCTGGGCAATGCCGCGACCTTCTGCAAGGAGTTCATTCGTCTGGCAGCAGTCGACAAATGCTTTAAGACCGGCATTCCGGCGCTGCGTCGCGGCATGAAGGACGCCCGCAAGATCGTTAAGGATCCCAACTGGAAGCCCATGCCGCCCCTGAAGGACGCCGAGTAGTAAAGGGCTTTCGCCCGCCGCTACAGTCGTTGACACACCACGGACACACGCTGACCGTCAAAACCAAAGCCCCAACGCATGCGCCCGACGGCGGGGCGCGGCACGCGGATATCATCGATGCCGTCGCGCTCTATGTCGAGCAGCGCCTGAACCGCTAACAGTTCCAGGCCCAGGGCATCGACGCCAGGGTCATACAACATGTTGATCGTAATGAGCGGTCGCTCATCGAGCATGCCGAGCGTGTCGGCCACGTCAAACACCCGACCGGTGGGAATCACCTGGATATCCCAGCGATCCGAGACGCCACTTCGCTTGGAGCTGGGATTGCAATAGCCGGACAGTCCAAAGCAAAGCCCCTGCAGCGCCAGATGATAGGCTGTCGTCATATCTGATTTGTCCACATCGATGCCCAGATCGCCGATAGCACAGCTCAAAGCTTGCTTTACAGCGTCCTCGTCTCCTCGACACAACCCGTCATGGAACGAGTCGATAACTCCAACGTCCTCAACGGCGCACTCAAACCATTCCAGAATTACAAGACGGAGCGCCTGACGCACTTCGTTGTTAGGCAGGCGCAGGGAACGAAGGCACGCGCCGTCCTCCGAATGCCCTGTCATGTCCGTCGTAAGAAATCCAGACAGATACAGCGCAGTCCAGATAACTTCGGGCTTGGCGGCATCGACCTCCTCGGCATGCACATGCACTGGCGCCTCAATAAACCCATGCGGCTCAACCAAATCGAACAATGCGGACAGGCGCATGAGATTCCAGTCACCGACGCATGCGCTCAGACGGTCGGCGTAACCATACAGATCCGCCCGAACGGGCGCGACGCAATCGCGCTGTGCGTAGTCCACCACGCGCTCCGGGCTCGAGCAATAAAAACCACCAAACAGATAGCCCTCGAGCCACTCACGCGCGTCATCCAGACAGCCGTTGCGACCGATGCAATCCAACAGCACTTGGACTTCGTCGTCCGAAAAACCGAACCATCGATCACACCAACTCGACAACGCTGTCGCCGACCGATAGGAAACCCCACGTTGGGACAACGCAAACTCGGCATGACCGGGGCGCTCGCCCATCAGACACGTCAATCGCAACGAGTCGCCGGCATCGGCAATGGTGTCGAACAACATTCGGCTGAGCGACTCTAGGGAATCCACGCTACCGTCGTCCTTAGCGTCCAAACGCTTTGGACATACCGCGTCGTAGTCGTCTATCAGAAGAACAACCTGCTCATCGAAAGCTGCCTGGAGCAGCTTGATAAGCACGCCAAGCGCCGCATCGATCTCCTTATCGCTGGCCACCCCACGCGCCGCCCTCTCGATAAGACGGACTTCACGTCTTGACAGATCAGGTGCGGCAAGCAGCGGCAGCAATCGGGCGCACTCGTTCGCGACAGCGCTGCGAATAGCCGCCGCAGCATCGGCGTCGCGCCCCGCAGCGGCAGCTGAAAAGTCGAGCGTGATGACCGGATAACTCGCGTACTCATCACGATAGCGACCGCCGCCCGCCTGCCAAATCTGGGTACCAGCGAACAGGCTTCGATCCGGCAGCCGGTGATCAGGTCGTTCCAAATAGCACTTGAGCATCGATAAATTCATGCTCTTGCCAAAACCCTTGGGCCGACAGCAAAACGCAATAGGTGCTTCACTGTCCAATATATCGGCAATAAACATAGTCTTATCGACGAGCAAACACCGATTGATTGCATCGGAAAAGTCGTGTGCATCAACCGGTAGAGCTGCGCTATCCGCATGATTGAGCAACCGTGCACCAAACGCATGAGTAAAACCACAATTCACCTGTTCAGACACCGTAGACTCTCCTTCTAACGCAGCACGATGCCCATTGTAGCGAGCGGGTAGAGCGCAACAATATCGACATGCAAACGTTTCGGGCAGCGGTAGCAACAGACCCCCGAGGGGGCATAACAAATCGTTGCACAACAAAAAAGGGGCCCGATGCCGCCGCACCGGACCCCGTCCCAAACTCTTATAGAAAACGATCTGGAAGATTACTCCTCCGAGCCGTCCTCCCCAGAAGCCTTCTTCTGCTGATCGAGCTTATGCTTACCACTTACGATAGACGTAGCGCCCAGTGTGGCCAAGCTTGCACTGGCAAGGCTCGCCATCACAATCAGATCGCCCGTCTTGGGCATGTTGCCGCCCGAAGACTTGGTAGTTGTAGTCGTCGTGGTCGTGATGGTCACCGTTTTGGAGTCATTTTGCTCCTGGACCTGGTCATCGGTGTTGCCCTTACCGCTGTCCTCGCTCTGCTGCTTTCCGTCCTCAGTCTTGCCTTTGCTCTTGTCTTTCTCCTCAGATTCAGACTTCTTATCCTCGTCCTTCTTCTGTTCGGACTTGTCGCTCTTCTCCTCAGAGCTAGAACCCTTATCGGATTCGGTCTTCTCGGAAGCCTTGTCCTTGGAGTCGCCCTTTGCGGCTTCGATCTTTTCCGTGGAAACCTGATCAGAGTTGCCCTTGTTCTGGGTCGAGCCGTTATTGACGCCAGCCATCAGCGAAGAGCCCAGCGTAGAACCAAGCTGCTCGGAGAAAGAAGGCTTCTTGTCCGGCGAAGCAACGGGAACGTCCGGCGCCTTATTCGAGTCATCCTTGGAAGCATCGGAACCAGGGGTTGCGTCAGAGCCGGAGCCGTTGTTAGAGCCGGTGCCAACGGACGAATCGCTCGAGCCGGTGGATGAGTTAGAGGTGCCAGCGCCGGTCGAACCAGAAGCGTCGCTGTCCGTATTGCCGGCAGAGCTTGAAGACGAATCGCCCGCAGCAGAGCCGTTTGAATCGGAGCCGTTCGAGGTAGAGCCGTTGTTGGTAGTGCCACCAGCAGAGCCATCACCGTCAGCACCGGTCGAGGGCGCATCCATCCTGTCATCGTTGGCATCGTCGCTCGAGTCGTCATTCGAATCAGGCGTCGGCGAGGGCGCCGGCGTGGGCTCGGGCTGCACGGGCGTCGCAGCGGCAGCGGCCTCGTCCTCGGCGATATAAACCAAGCAGTCCTTCAGCTCGTTGCGGTAGCGGTTCTTCCAGCCCTCATGATACTGGGGCTGGCTCGAATACTTGGTCGCCACGTTATTGACCACACTGTTGGAAAGCGCCGTCACAAACTCGCGATCAGCCATACTGTTAGAAAGGTTTGCCCAACGGAAGAAGTCCCTGCAACCACCGGTGCCGCACATGTTGGTGATGCTCCACACCATGCCCTTAACGCAATCGGCACGGCCCGAAATATCAATGCCCAGGCCGCTCTTGAGCCACGCCTCGGTCACCGCATAGTACGAGTTGTACGCATAGGCATCTTGCAGAGCCGAAAACTCAGCAGGGTCGGTGTTATAAGCGCCCTGGAAGGCCTCCTGCGCAATACGGCCCAGCTCAGTGAGCTGGCCGTTCTCGTACATGGCATTGCTCGTGTTAGAAATCTCGCTGCCGCGATCAATCGCATCCTTGAGCATGCTGTATTTCTCGGGATTGTAGTTGTAGACCTGCTTCATAAACGGAATGAGCGACCAACGACGGTCGAACTGGTAATAACCCAGCGCGTTATAGCCGTCGCCATACGAAAAGCCCTGGTTATAGTTGCCATGGCTCTCGTACTTGGTAAAGTACTTCATCTCGGGAGTCACGTTGACAAACGAAACGCCCTGGACCGACCTCAGCACGCCCGAGAAGGACTGCTGGGTGTAGAAACCTTTGTCGATATCGGTGGCATCCGAGGCAACGCCCGGCGTGGGCTCCTCGGCGGCGGCGGGTGCCGGCGCGGAAACGGCGCCAAACGAAAGCGCCAGCGTCAGGCCCGCGACAATAGCAGAATGCTTGGGCTGCATAAGATCCTCCCTGCATTGGTGTAGTTAAAGTTCAGTTTGCAAAGATAAAATAAGTATTGCAGCTCGCCCGTTGTTGCACAACAACCCCTCGGTAAACGGCAACAACCCTCCGTGAAATCTTAAGGAATTGCGCTCAACCTACAATTTGATGTCGAAGTTGATTTCGGGGACGGCAGCAAGGTCGGCCAACGTCACGCCGTCGACGTACTTTTCGATCACGTCGTCCAGACCGCGCCAGAATTTGACGGTCGAGCAAAGATCGCTGCGGGCGCAGCTGTTGTCGATGCCATCGCACGCCACCGGAGCCGTGCTGCCCTCGACGGCGCGCAGGATGTCGCCGGCACGCACCTCGGCCGGGTCCTTGGCCATCATGTAGCCGCCGCCCTTGCCGCGCACGCTCTTAAGGAGGCCCGCCTTCATGAGCGGACGGACCAGCTGTTCCAGATACTTTTGCGAGATACGCTCGCGGTCGGCGACCTCGCGCAGGGCGATCTTGCCCTCGGCGTCACCAAGCGCTGCGATATAGATCATCAGTCGGAGGGCATAGCGGCCCTTAGAAGAAATGAGCATACCTACCCTCCCATTGCATCTGGGACAACATAACCAGGTTTGTTTGTCCCATTTCTTAAGTAAGTGGGACAAACACAACAGGTTATTTTGTCCCAGAATTTGAAAAGTCGAGTGGATTAGTCGGGTTTTCCCTTGACTAACGCCGAACCCATAGTAACTTTATTCCGAGAAGATTCCTAGGGTTTCGCACACCCATGAGTACACCATATACAGAGAGGGACAGCATGAGCGCAAATCCGCTGCTTTCCATCGAAGGTCTGACCGCCTCCGTGGACGAAAAGACCATCCTCCACAACGTCAACCTTAACGTCGCTGCCGGCGAGACCCACGTGTTGATGGGACCCAACGGCGCCGGCAAGTCCACCCTTGGCCACCTGGTCATGGGCGACC
>UQSB01000059.1 GCA_900543505.1 uncultured Collinsella sp.
CCGGGCCCTTTTTCTGTGTCAATGCCGGCACACGACAAAACACGCACCCATTTCTTTACCAAAAGCGCGAAATCCACCTTTCGAGGCCCAAAAATAAAGTCCCAAGCGCTAAAAGTGTTCGCCCGATGGCGAAACCACACCTTACCCGACGCTGCTAAATCGTTTTAGCAAGAGCCAGATCGACCGCGTTTTCGGAAGTATGCGGCAAATTCTGAGACCTCCGAGCACACCCCGTTTTTTCGCAACAAAATGCCTGATAAACTGGCCTCAAAAGCCAGGTCTGCTCACAGGGTTCAGATTTTGCCGCATACTTCCGAATTGACGCTGGCATCGCACGGTCCAAAAGCACATTTCGACCAGGAGGATATCATGGACCTGACGCTATGCGGTCAATCCGCTTTTTACTATCACCGTATCCCGCCGCAGGTATTAGGGCTTTACCCCGCTATTAGCCTTGGCAATATGGATCGCAGATGTTGCGGCCTCGGAAGTCATGCAGTTGTAAAAGACCTGCTTCACGCACCGCTTCACAGGCTTGTATTCACTCGAGCACAATCCGGGTCGCGAAGCCTGTTTAAATCGCACCTCCTGACCCAAGAGCCGCCTCCCGGGTCGTTTAGGCAAACTGAACATGGATTTGATGTCACGTCGCCCGAGTTTACGCTGCTCAGCCTTGCTACGCAGGTCTCACGCAACCAGTTACTCATGGCTTGCTACGAGATGTGCGGCTCCTTTGCAGTGTTTACGCCCTGCGAGCGAACGCAACAACAACTCGATGAAGCCATTTCGCTTAAGCTCATTCCATCCAACTGCGGTTGGGAGCGTGTTGTCGACACCAAGGGCAATGACACCAATTTGTGGAAGCGCCCGCCGCTCCTCAGCGCGGCGGATATCGCCGCGTTCGCCAAGCAGGCTGCAGGCCTGCGCGGCGTTAAACAACTGCGCTGGGCGGCCGAGCACATGACGGGGCAGACCGCCTCGCCCTTCGAAGTACAGACCTCTATGCTTGTCTCGCTCCCCCGCAACGAGGGCGGCATGGGCATCAACATCGCAAACAACGTGCGCATCCCACTTAGCGACGCCGCGCGCTCACTGTATGACAAAACCTGCTGCTACGCCGATATCCTCATCGAGAGCAACACCGACAGCATGGGCGTCATCTTGGAATGCCAAGGCCGCTCCGCCCACGATGGCGAAGCCGCAAGTCTCTCCGATGCCGAGCGCACCACCGCCCTCACAAGCATGGGCTATGACGTTATCCAGATAACCTATGAGCAAATCAAAGACACGAAGAGCTTTAACAACATCGCCGAACTCATCCATAAAAAGGCAGGGCTCCCCTACATCCCAAAGACCGATCAGAAACGCACCACCGAAGATGCCCTGCGGCGGGAGCTATTGGTCGATTGGGATGAGCTGTTCGCCGTCAAGCCGGCCAGCTAGCAGCTAGTGATCAGAGGGACTGCGGGGACGTCAGAAGCGGCAACGCGAGTCGCAAAGCCCACCTCGGTCAGCTCGATGACCTCGGTAAACGTTGCATCGAAAAACTCCTCAGTTAGCAGGCGGTATGGCGGATGATCGGGCTCACCGGGGTTTTCGCGCACAATCTCGTGCATAACGCCGATGGTCTTGAGCACATACTCCTTATGGATGGGATACTGCCCAAAACGTGCCGCAGCGGTATACAGACGATCGGTCGCACGCGGGATGGAAACAATGCCGAGCGTCTTACCAAACCAGTCAAAATCGCCCTGCTTTTTAATGCGGAATTCCTCGCACGGCTTGCCGCCGTGCGCCTCCAGGTACTGATTCACGCGCGTATTCCATACGGTATCGGCCACCAGATGCGACCAGACGCCCAGCGTTAAATCGAGCAGCGACTGCGCCACATCTTCGGACGCAAGCGAGAACTCACAGGCGCCGGGACCGGCAACCGGCTCGGCATCCTTGTAGCGCTGGGGATAGTGCACGCGGTTCAGTCGCTCGCGCTCCTCGATAATCGAGGTCGCCGCGGCTGGCGCACCGGTGGGCGAACTTTTAAGCAGCGGCGTCACATAGGTATCCCAGAACTCGTGCTCGCGTGGTTTGGGGATAGGCTCGGGCTTAGCAAAGTGCGTGATGCGGTACGGGATGGGATCGGCAATGCCGGGAACCATGTAGCCCACAAAGATATCCGGAACCACGCAGCCAAACAAAAAGGCATTGCGGTCGCGCACGCTATCGGCAAGCACGCTAGCACGTGTCAGCAAGCGCTCCGTTTGAGCGATATGAATGTTCCAGCTTGGCATAGCCACCCCCATAAAAAACCTGGATAACTATACCATCACGGCAAAGCCGCGCGGGCGGCTACGCATCCTCTACGCAGCAACTATTCCGCAGCACCGCTCTCGGTTCCATACGACGGCGAAGGCGCCTCGACCACATGGTGATATCGATCGATATAGATGGCACGGGCCCCCAAGCGGCGCACCAAATCTTGATGGTGCGTACTCATCAAAACCGTCTTACCGGCAGCAACGTAGGCCAGCAAAAAGTTGACTACGATGTCGCACGAGTCCTCATCGAGCCCGTTGGTGGGCTCATCGAGCACTAGGATATCGGGGTTCATCGATACGACCGCCGCCAGCGCAACGCGTTTCTTTTGCCCGCCCGAAAGCTGATAGGGCGAGGCATCGACCAGATCGGCAACCTGGAACAGCTCCATGGCATCGCGGACGCGGCGCTCGAGCTCGTCTGTCGGCAGCCCCATCTGCGCGGGACCAAAAGCAACTTCCTCGCCCACCGTGGCACAGAACAGCTGGGCGTCGGCATTCTGGAACACAAAGCCCACGCGCTGATGAAAACGCTGAGCGGCTGCGGAATCCTTGAGATATGCCGCATCGACCACGCGCCCATCGAACAGGTACGCACCCGCGTCCGTAAGCTCAAGGCCGTTAATAAGGCGCATGATCGTCGTCTTGCCACAACCGTTAGGACCAAGCAGGGCAACGAGTTCACCACGATCGACCTGCAGCGAAACGCCGTCGACCACCGTATGCCCCGTATATGAGAACACCACGTTGCGCAGCTCGATGAGCGGCGCGGCCTCGCCGCCCGCACCGTTCGTGCCCGCCGCACTATTCATATCGATCGTCAAAACGTCGCCCTTCCCTATTTGCATCCCCAGCAAGAACCAGCAGCGCCTACAGCACGGCGCACAACACTGCCAGCAGTGCCACGCCGGCCGCATAGACCGCATCGCGCCAGCCAAACCCGGCGCGCGCGGGCGCCGGATACGCACCGGCAAAGCCACGGCAAAGCATAGCCTCGTCCATCGCGTGGCTACATTCCATCGCCTTGATAAACGTCATGCCCATGATACCCGCCAGCGAGTCGGTGCGCGAAAAACCCGCAGGCGCACGACCCACACTGCGCAGCATGACCGATTCGCACAGATCGTGCGCCGTGCGTCCCAGCACTTCGATATGCTTGAGCGTCATATCAAACGTAAAGATGACCTCGTCGGGCAGATGCAACGTCTTGAGCGCCGCCGACATGCGGCTCCAGGTAAGCGTCCATGAAACGCCCAGCACAAGCGACACATTAATGAACGTCTTGAGCGCGATCTTGAGCATGGCGCCCGCGGCAGAAGCGCCCAGCAGCAGGGCAGGCAGCGCCAAAACCACCGCGAGCCCCGCAGCGCCAAGTGCCGGCACAAAGGTTGCCCGCAGCCCGCGTACGGGGCGCACGGCAACGAGCACCAGCGCGATAGCCGCCATCAACATCAGATACAGCGGGCTTTGCGTCAGGCACACGCACAGAACGCAGACGAACATCCCCACCAGGCGCACCGGAGCCGAAACGCAAGAAAGGGCGCGGTCGACCATCGACCCGCCCTCGTGCGCGCCTCCACCCAGGCGAACCCGCTCAAGCAGGCTCGCCAGGTGTAGGACATTCTTTTGCATCACACGATGCCGAGCCCCCGCGGGCTCGTATCGCTGCTCGACCGTAAGCCAGCTAGGCAGCTCGGCTATTGCCATGAGCACCGCTTTCCTTGACCGTCAGCGAGACCAGGCGGAATGCGATGGTGAGCACCGCCACGCCAATCACGCCCGAAAGAATATACATCGCGGCCTGGCCGGCAAAGCCAAGGCCTTGCTCCTCGGAATAGGCCTGCAGATAATCGCCCGTGGGCAGGGCATCGGCAAAGGTCGGGGTATCGAGACCGACCGAAGCCTGCAGGCTGTCGTCACCAGCCTCCTGAACGGCGGTCGCGGCGCCTTCAGCGTCCCACTCGCCCCAAGCGTCACCCGTGGCCAGCAGGCCCAGCGGCGTGGCTACGACAAGCACGGCAACCAAGATGAGCGTGGGGACCAGCGAGGTCTTCTTGGCAGCAGCGTCCTCGGCAGCAAGCTGGCCATCGACAGCCTCGGGGCCGACGATAATGCTCGGCGCCGTCTTCTTAATGAAGCCGTAGATGGCGGCCGTCGCCACGCCCTCGATCACGCCGGCAACCAGCATATGCGGGATCAACATGGCCGGAATAGCCACGGACAGCGGGAAGGGGCAGTACAGAGGGGCGCCCGAAGCGTTGGTGAAGAGCATCGGCTGAATACCAAACTCGATTGCCGCGCACAGGGCCGCCAGGCACAGGCCGACCCAACCGCTCACGATGGCAGAAACCGAGGTGCCCCAGCTCTTGTCGTGCAGACGGCTGTTGAGCGCACGGAACACGATAGCAGCGACAAACGGCAGCACAAAGGCCATGTTAAAGCAGTTGGCGCCAAACGACAGAACGCCGCCGTCGCCAAACAGCAGCGCCTGCAGCGCCAGCGCGACCGAGACAGCGATAGCCGCGGCCTCGGGGCCCAGCAGCAGCGCGATGAGTGCGCCGCCGACGGCGTGACCAGTGGTGCCGCCGGGCAGCGGCACGTTGAACATCATGAGCAAAAAGGAGAACGCAGCGCAAATACCCAGAAAGGCCATATGCTCGCGATCGAGCGTGGCGCGCACTTTCTTGATGCAGTGAACCCATACGGGCACCATCGCCACCGCCATAACGGCATCGGTCTGCGGGGACAGGTAGTTATCTGGAATGTGCATATACGCCTCCCGGTTGCCGGCACATGGGATTGCAGCGCCGCTTGAACCATTTCATCAGTGTTACGAGCTAGATGATTCGTAACACGCCGCAGGCTATGATAGCAAAACGGCGCGCCGCCACAAAAGCAGCACGCCGTTTTGTAATGCGCGTGTCATATATGCAGGGTCAGCGATGCCTTATTCCGAACACCGCGGTCGCGCAGAGCTCCGCAGCAACCGCCATCAGGCCCTACGCCCCCCATCGCAAGCCCTAGCCGCGGACCTCGCCGTTTACGCCTTTGCATACCTTGGTGACAATCTTCTGGTGCGCTTTCTCGACCTCTTCGCTGGTAAGCGTGTGGTCGTCGGAGCGATACGTAAGCGCAAAGGCCATGGACTTTTTGCCCGCTCCGATGCGGATGGGATCGCGGTAGACGTCGAACAGGCGCACGCCCTCGAGCAACTTACCGCCGGCGCTCGTAATGCGGCGCTCAAGATCCTCACAGGTCACGGAGTTGTCAACCACAATGGCAAGGTCGTGCTCAACGGCCGGGTACTGCGAGAACTCACGGTAGTTCTCCTGGTTGCGGGCGCCCTTGATCAGCTTGTCCAAGTCGAGCTCAAAGGCAACGACGACCTCATCGATGCCCATCGCCTCGCGCGCCTCGGGGTGAATCTCGCCGACCCAGCCCAGCACGGTTCCGCCGGACAGAACCTCGGCCGCACGACCCGGCTGCAAGAAAGCGTAGCCCTCGCCCTCGACAGGACGGAAGCGAACCTTCTCGATGCGCAGCTGGGCGAGCAGCTCCTCGACAATGCCCTTGCCAAAGAAGAAGCGCAGCTTACGGTACTTCATGTTCCAGGACTGCTCGCTCCACTGGCCCGAGAGCACACCCGCCACGGACTTGGTCTCCTTGGGCAGGCTGGCGTTCTCGCGACCGTGGAACAGGCTGCCGACCTCGTACAGGTGCACGTTGGGCGTGCCGTGGGCCTCGTTGTAGGCCACGGACTGCAGCAGGCCCGGCAGCAGCGAACGACGCATCTCGGTCTGCTCGGCCACCAGCGGGTTCATGAGCACCACGGGGCAGCCGCGGCCTTCGGTGGACATGCCAATCTTCTCCAGGTCGCCCGGGGCGGCAAAGCCAAAGGTCGTGGTCTCGTTGAGGCCGCAGGCGCGCAGGATCTCGCCGACCTTGCGGGTGAGCTTCTGCTCGCGGGTCAGGCCGCCGATGTGGTTCTTGGCAGCCGGGATGGTCGCCGTCACACGGCCCATGCCCCATAGGCGCAGGACCTCCTCGATCAGGTCAATCTCGCGCGGCAGGTCGGGACGGAAGCTCGGCGGGGTAACCATAAAGTCCTCGCCGTCGCGCTCGACGGTGCAGCCCAGACGGGTAAGCGAACGCTCGATAAAGTCGGGCTCGATGTCGGCACCGCAGATGGCATGCACGCGGGCCAGGCGCAGCTTGATGCTGTCGATAGTCTTGGGCGCGGGGAAAACATCGACATGGCCGGGGGCGACCTCGCCGCCGGCGATCTCCTCGATGAGCGCGCAGGTAACGTTGGCGACATCCACGCAGCCAGTCTCGTCAACCTGGCGCTCAAAGCGGATGGAGGCGTCGGAGATCAGCGACAGGTCACGGCTGGTGTGCGAGGTGCGACCGGCGTTGAAGCAAGCGCTCTCGACCATCACGTCGACGGTATCGTCCTCGATCTCGGAATCCATGCCGCCCATGACACCGGCCAGCGCCACGGGACGCTCGCCGTCGGTGATGAGGCCCATGCCGGCGTCGAGCACACGCTCCTCGCCATCGAGCGTCGTGAACTTCTCGTCCTGCTGGGCGGCGCGAACCACCACGCGACGGTGGCCATCGCGCTCGGCAAAGGTGTCGAGGTCAAAGGCGTGCAGCGGCTGGCCGGTGAGCATCATCACGTAGTTGGTGATGTCGACGATGTTGTTGTGCGGGCGCACGCCCAGGGCGTTGAGGCGCTTGACCATCCAGTCGGGCGACGGGCCGACCTTGACGTTGCGCACGATGCGGGCAACGTAGCGGTCGCACAGGCCCTCGTCGGCGATCTCGACCGAAAGCTCGTCGTCGGTCGCGCGGCCGGTCTCGACCTTGATGGCGGGCAGCTCAACGTGGAAATCGCGGTCGAAGATGGCACCGGTCTCGCGGGCCATGCCGATCATGGACAGGCAGTCGGGGCGGTTGGGCGTGATCTCGCAGTCGAGCACGGTATCGCTCGAGCCCACATACTCGGCAAACGGCATGCCGCAGGGCGTGCCCTCGGGCAGGATCATGATGCCGGAGTGGTCGCCGCCCAGGCCGAGCTCGCGCGCGGAGCAGTTCATGCCCATGGACACGACGCCGCGAAGCTTGCTCTTCTTGATCTTGACGTCGCCGGGCAGGACAGCGCCGATCATGGCCGTGACGATGTGATCGCCGGCCTCGAAGTTCTGCGCGCCGCAGACGATCTGCAGCGGAGCGGGGTTGCCGTCAGCGTCGAGGTTCTTGTCGCCCACGTCGACCGAGCACACATACATGTGGTCGCTATCGGGGTGCGGGGTCTTGGTGAGCACCTGGGCGGTCACCACGTGGTCGAAGGACTCGCCCACGGTATCGATCGCCTCGACCTCGGTGCCGGTACGGACATATTCGTCCGAAAGAGTCTTGGGATCCTCCGGAATATCGATCATGGTCTTGAGCCAGTCGTAAGAAACGCGCATCTAACTGGTCTCCTTTCATAAATGCGGCTTTGAGCCAAAAACTGCAACGGAGACGGGTTTTCCAAGTGCCGCAGATTGCCTTGAAAGAGGAGGGCCGCGTACTTAGGTACGCAACCGACGATTGAAAGGCAAGGTGCGGTGCTTGGGAAAGCCGCCGGGCCTAGAACTGATTTAAGAAGCGCATATCGCCCGTCATGAGCGTTCGCAGGTCGGGCAGGTCGTAGCGCAGGGCCGCGACGCGCTCGGCGCCAATGCCAAAGGCGAAGCCGGTGTACTTCTCGGGGTCGATGCCGCAGTTGATGAGGACGTTGGGGTCGACCATGCCGCAGCCCAGGATTTCGATCCAGCCGCTGTGCTTGCAGAAGTTGCAACCCTTGCCGCCGCACACGTGGCAGCTCACGTCCACCTCGCAGCTGGGCTCGGTGAAGGGGAAGAAGTGCGGGCGGTAGCGCGTCTTGCGGTCCTCGCCAAACATGCACTTAACAAAGTAGTCGAGCGTGCCCTTAAGATCGCCAAAGGTGATGCCCTCGTCGACGACCAGGCCCTCGATCTGGTTGAACTGCGGCAGGTGGCAGGCGTCGGCCGTGTCGGGACGGTAGACGGTGCCCGGGCAGATCATGTAGATGGGCGGCTTCTGCGACTCCATGGTGTGGATCTGCACGCCCGAGGTCTGGGTGCGCAGCAGCACGTCGGACTCGCCGTGGGCGTGAGCCTCGGGGTGCGTGACGCTGCCGGGGTTGTTGTCGACCACGTAGAACGTGTCGCGGGCCGAGCGGCTCGGGTGATCCATGGGCGCATTGAGCGCGGTGAAGTTGTAGTAGGAGGTGTCGACCATGGGGCCGGACTCGACGGTGTAGCCGATGCCGCAGAAGATGTCCTCGGCCTCCTCGATGATCTGCTTGATCAGGTGCTGATGGCCGATCTGCGGACGGATGCCCGGCAACGTGATGTCGACGGCATCGTGCTCGAGCGCATGCTTGAGGGCGGCGGCCTTCATCTCGGTGGAGCGCTCGTCGAGCATGCCCTCGATCAGCTGGCGCATCTCGTTGGCGCGCTTGCCCATGACGGGACGATCCTCGGGGGCGAGCTTGCCCATCATGCGCATCAGGCCGGTGATGCGGCCCTTGCGGCCGAGCAGCGCGACGCGCGCGGCCTCGAGCTTGGCGGCGTCGTCGGCGCCTGCGACGAGCTCCTTGGCCTCTTCCTCGAGTTTGACCAGATCATCAATCAGACTCATGTCTTCCCTTTCGTCTCTCGCGCATCCGCTTGCCGGGGCGGCTGGCACCGCCCGACGCTTACGGATGTGCGGCCCGGTTCGGTAACAAAAAACCGTCCTCGGGCATGTGCATTGCCCAAGGACGGTTGAATTCCGCGGTACCACCTTGTTTGACCCGGCGGATGTCTGACCCGCCGCGCCCACTCTTTGCCCCTTTTCGCGAGGCTCACGGCTTCCCTACTGGAGACATCGCCGCCGCGTGGCCGCGCGCCCGTTGAGGTCGCTGCTCGGGAGTGAACGCTTGGCCCTTGCCACCGCAGGAAGGCTTGCAGCCCATGACCTTCCCTCTCTTGCCGGCGACGCGGCGGGCAAAACCCTCTCCGTCAACGCATTGGGCTATAGGATAACACATTCTGCGAGCATATCGCCGCGTTCCGTTTTGTTCGCACTGGGTACAAGGCAGGTAGCTGTGCAAACTGGCCGTACGCCCACCCGTGGCGTCCGGTCTGCGAGATCAAGGATATAGGTATGGGAAAGAACAAGGATAAGATGGCCAAGCCCGCAGCGGATAAGACGCCCAAAGGCATGAAGGTCGATAAGGCTGTCAAAAAATTCCGTAAGCTCGAGGGCAAGCTGTGGACTCGCGAGTACCTGCTCAAGATTGCCGAGTTTGACGGCGCGACCATTGCTCCCGCCAACGGCGCCGCGGCCCGCGCCGATGCTATGGGCACCCTTGCCGGCGAGCATCACAAGCTCCTGACCAGCAAAAAGTCTGTCGAGCTTGTGCACTCGCTGGCACGCGAGACGGTCGCCGGCGGCAAGATCGACGACCCGCAACTGCTCAACGAGATCCGCGTGCTCGGCCGCGACCAGCGCGAGGCGAGCGTCATTCCCACCGAGGAGGCCGAGGCTTGGACCAGGCTCACCTGCGAGGCCGATGCCGTGTGGCACAAGGCCAAGACGGCCAATGACTGGGCGAGCTTTGAGCCCTATGTGGATAGAATCGTCGCCCAACTTAAGCATCAGGCCGAGCTCATGGACCCCAAGCGCGACCCATACGACGTTTGGCTCGACCAGTACGAGCGCGGCCTTTCCGCCAAGAGCTTCGATGCGTTTTGCGATGAGGTCAAGGCCACGGTCGTGCCGCTCGTGCACGCCATCGGCGAGCGCGGCCAGCAGCCGGCTGCCGACTTTTTGCACGCCCACGTGCCCGAGGCTGCCCAGCGCGCCATGAGCTTCGACTTGATGAAGCTTGTCGGCATGAACCTGGACGACACCACGCTTGCCTTTACCGAGCACCCGTTTAGCGAGGGCTTCTCGGTGGGCGACGCGCGCATCGCCACGCACATCTACGAAGACGACTGCATCTCCAACGTCTACAGCATCATCCACGAGGCGGACACGCCATGTATGAGCTGGGCGTCAATCCTGCCTATGCGCGCACCTGTCTTGAGGGTGGCACCTCCATGGGCATCCACGAGAGCCAGAGCCGCTTCTTCGAGAACACCGTGGGTCGCAGCCGCGCCTTTATGGGACCGCTGCTCGAGGTGCTGCGCCGCCACGCACCCGAGGTCTACGGCGACGTCGACGAGGACACGCTCTACCGCGCCGTGAACATCGCGCAGCCGTCGCTGATCCGCACCGAGGCCGACGAGCTCACCTATCCGCTGCATATTATGGTGCGCTACCAGATCGAGCGCATGCTGTTTGCCGGCGAGGCCACGGCCAAGGACATCCCCGCGCTTTGGAACCGCTTTATGAACGAGTACCTGGGCATTCCCGTTCCCGACGACACGCACGGCTGCCTGCAGGATACGCACTGGAGCGGCGGCTCGTTTGGCTACTTCCCCACGTATGCACTGGGTAGCGCCTACGACGCCATGTTTGTGCCGGCCATGTGCCGCGACGGTGTCGACCTTAACGGCGCCTGTGCGAGCGGCGACCTGGCGCCCGTCCGCGCCTGGCTGGGCGAGCGCATTTGGCAGTGGGGCCGCGCCAAGGACGCGCCGGAGCTCATCAAGGGCGCCTGCGGCATGGCGTTCGATGCCCGCTACTACTGCAGCTACCTGCAGGACAAGTTCACCACGCTGTATCAGCTGTAAAGCTTAGGCGACACGCCAACGCAAAGGGGGG
>UQSB01000060.1 GCA_900543505.1 uncultured Collinsella sp.
CCCGCCTATATCATCCAGTGCTCAAACATTCTCGCTGCGCTGCGAAACTGCGCGCGGGACGATATAGGCGGGCGCCCCGGGGACTACGTTGACGCTGTTTGTTTCGCCCGGGTGCCGTCGGGCCAGGGAAGGGCGTCTTCGCTGATAATTGCTTTGCTGAAAGAGCTGCTTTTATTGCGGCTCTTTCTTTGGTTTTGGGTATATTTGTTCTTGTTGAATTGTTATTGCGGATGGGCTGGGTACTTGGCTTTCCGCTGCTCTTTCTAGCCGTCTCGGCTTTGGTTGAGAGGAGACGATCTTTATGCGTATTGTGTTTATGGGTACGCCCGATTTTGCGGTGCCTTCTTTGACTTTGCTTGTTGAGGCTGGGAATGAGATTGCGCTTGTTGTTACTCGTCCTGATGCTGTTCGTGGGCGTGGTAAGAAGCTTGAGCCGTCTCCTGTTAAGGCTAAGGCTCTTGAGCTTGGGTTGCCGGTTATTGAGGCTAATCGTATGACGGCCGAGGTTGTTGAGGCGCTCCAAGCTGCGCAAGCCGATATTTTCTGTGTGGCTGCTTATGGTTGCATTTTGCCCGATGACGTGCTGCATATGGCGCCGCTTGGTATTGTGAATGTTCATGCTTCTCTGCTGCCTCGTTGGCGTGGGGCAGCTCCTATTCAGCGTGCGATTCTCGCTGGTGATGAGGTTGCTGGCGTTTCTATTATGCGTATTGGACATGGCGTTGATACCGGCGCTTATTGTGCCCAGGCGTCTACGTCGGTTGCCGGTAAGCATGCTGAGGCGCTGACCATGGAGCTTGGTGAGCTTGGCGGTAAGTTGCTGGCTGATACGCTTCCTTCTCTTGCCGATGGCACCGCCGTGTGGACTGAACAGGATGAGGCGCTCGTCACCCATGCTGCCAAGATTTCCAAGCAGGAGATGCGCTTGGATCCGCAGATGGCGGCGCTCGATTGCGTGCGTCATGTGCTTGCTTCGTCCGATACCGCACCTGCTCGCTGCGTGATTGCCGGCAAGACTGTTCGCGTGCTCGATACTGCGCTGGCCGATGTTTCGCTTGGCGAGGGCGCTGTTGACGTTAAGAATAAGCGTGTTTACCTGGGTCTTTCCGATGGCTCGATTGAGTTGCTCGAGGTTAAGCCCGATGGCAAGCGTGCCATGGCTGCTTCTGCTTGGGCTGCTGGCCTGCAGGGTGCCGATCTTATCTGGGGTGTTTTGTCATGAGCAAGCTGTCTCCCGCGCGCAAGCTTGCGCTCCATGTGCTAATGGAAGCCGATCGCCGCGGCATGTATGCGCGTGACGTGCTCTCTGCTCGCGCTACGGCCAAGGCCATCGACCAGCGCGATTCTGCATTTGCCGCCCGCTTGGCGCTGGGCGTTGCCGCCACACAGGGCATTTTGGATGAGCTGCTCGACCAGTTTCTCGATAAACCCAAAAAGGTTGCACCGCGTGTTCGAATGGCGCTTCGTATCTCGGCCTTCGAGATGCTCTATCTGCATACGCCTGGCCGCGTTGCCGTAAGTCAGGGTGTTGAGCTGGTTCGCTGCGGTGCTAAGTCTGCCGCGGGCCTGGCTAACGCGGTGTTGCATAAGGTTGCGGACAATGTTGAGGACTTTGCTACTGCGTCCGATGTGGATGAGTCTGAGCGACGCTTGGTTCGTCTGTCGCGCCTGATGGGTCTGCCGCGCTGGCTGTGTGCTCGCATTATGGCTTCATTCGATACGCCCGAAGGGGCGCTCAACTTTGCCGGCAATCTGGCACCCGCGCCGCTCGCTTTGCACGAGAACGCCTTTGCGACTCAGCCCGATCCATATATTTCGCAGCTTGTTGCGCCTGTGTTCCCGGGATGCCATGCCCCGGTCGATGCGCAGACCACGGTTGCGTCGGGCGTGTTTGAGCGCGCTGCGGCCGTGGCGTCTGATCTCAACGCGCAGCTTATCGCCACAGCTGCCACGCGCCCTGGAAGCTGCCTTGAGATTGGTGCCGGTCGTGGCACCAAGACCTATGTGATGATGTGCCAGGCAAAACGCGCAGGGTACGACCGTCAGCACACGTCGCTCGATTTGCACGACCGCAAGTGCGACCTCAATCTCGCGCGCCTGCACAAGGCTGGTATCCAGGGCGTTCGTACCGTTTCGGGCGACGCATGCGAACTCGATGCAGTTCTTACATCGTTCGATGCCATGCTTGGGGAGCCCGCCCTGTTCGACACGGTCTTTATCGATGCTCCGTGCTCTGGTACCGGCACCATGCGCCGTCATCCCGAGATCCCGTGGCGCCTGACCGAGAACGACGTTACCACCGAGTTGCCCAAACTGCAGCTGACGATGCTCAAAGAGGCTGCCGCGCGCGTGGCTGTCGGTGGTGAACTTATCTACGCCACCTGCTCGGTCTTCGACGAGGAGAACACGCAGGTCGTGGAAGCGTTCCTGAACTCTCCCGAGGGCGCCGGTTATACCGTGGCGCCGCTCTCCGAGGCGCAGATCCTGCAGCTCCCCGAGTTCGATCAGGCCAAGAAGCTCGTTTCCGTACGTCAGAACTACCGAGGCCTCTTCCAAAGCGTACCGGTAAACGCCGACTCCTACGACGGCCACTTCTGCGCCCGCCTGGTCCGTAAGTAACTACTAAGTTGCGGTGAAATAGGGATTGAATAGCGGCTTTTACCTGCCAAACAGTCCTTATTTCACCGCAACTAAGGAGGTCATGCATGCGGAGATCGCAATATCGGTAAAGAGTGGTAAAAAAGCCCCGTCTCATACTTACTGCTATCAAAAGTAGGGCGGATTACGGGGTTAGATTGGTGATGTCCGACCACAGCAAAAATGGCCTAGATAAAACCGCAGGTAGATGGCTTGTTGAAATTTGCAAATTACCGGTATGGATAGAGGTTGTCAATTCAGCCCCGTAATTCGGCATAGTTTTGAACTGTTACAAACTAAGCGTCAGCCCGAAATCTCGTCTATAGAAAAGTTGCGGTGGAATAGTTCCTGTTTGGCCGTTGGATGGGCCGATTCAGGAACTATTTCACCGCAACTCATAAGGAAACTTGGGCAGCTAAAGACGCGGCCCCGCGATCGGTGTTGATCGCGGGGCCGCGTTGTTTCTAGTGGCTATGCGGGCAGTTGGCGCAGCAGCCGCTGGTGGCGCTGGTGCTTGAGCCACCGCTGCGCTGGTCGGTGTTGTAGAAGCCGCTGCCCTCAAACTTGATGCCGCTGGCCGAGAACGTCTTGGCGGCCGGAGCACCGCAGTTGGGGCACACGACCTCGGGGGTCTCGGACATGGGATGCTCAACCTCAAACACGTTGCCGCAGCTCGAGCACTTGTAATCGTAGCGCGCCATAATACTTCCTTTTCAGCACAAAGCGGGCAGATTGCTCTGCCCGCAAAAATTCAAACGTCTGTAACTGTACCCTATATCGGGCGTTTTATCACGCTTCGCCCCAGAATCTATGCGTGTTGCGCAGGAGCTGTGCGGTTTTGCCCTCAGCGGCCGCAACGTCGGCCTCGTCAGCCTGCCAGGTCCAGTTGCCCGTGGCCACGCCCGGTACGTTCATGCGCGTGTCGTCGCCAAGCCCCAGCACGTCCTGCAGCGGCATCATCACCAGGGGAGCGTCGCTTGCCAGCGCGTCGCTCATCAGCTTGGCCGCCACCTCGACACCGCTCGGTTCGTCGCCGCCCGCAAAGGAACGCGTGCACCAACCGGTGAGGGTCGACGTATCGTGCGTCGAGGTGTACAGGATCTTGCCCGGCGTGGGGTGCACGCCGTTGCGGACGTCGTAGTCGCTAAACTCCAGCACGTCCATGCCGGGAAAGCCGCAGGTCGAAGCCATGGCGCGAACGCCGGGCGTCAGGTAGCCCAGGTCCTCGGCAATAAAGTTGAGCGGCCCCAACTCGTCATAGGCGGTCTGGAAAAGGTCCTTGCCCGGGCCTGCCAGCCAACGCCCGTCGGCGCAGGCCTTACCTGCGGGAATGCTAAAGTAGCTGTGGAAGCCCAGGAAGTGATCCAGGCGCACGCGGTCGTAGAGCGAGAACGCACGACGTAGGCGATCCATCCACCAGCGGTAGCCGTTCTGCTTCATGTGGTCCCAGCGGAACGTCGGGTTGCCCCACACCTGGCCCTCGGGCGCAAAGTTGTCGGGCGGCGCACCGGAGATCTCGATTGCCTTACCGGTATCAGACAGCCAGAAGTTCTCGGGTTCGCTCCACGCATCTGCCGAATCGTCGGACACGTACATAGGAATATCGCCGATGACCTCGATGCCCTTCTTGTGCGCATAGTTCATAAGCTCGCACCAAGCCAGGTCAAAGCGGTACTGCATGTACGCCTGAAGCTCGGCCTCGTCGTGGAAACGCTTATCGTCGATCAGATGCTCGTTGTAGCGCGCAACATCTGCCGGCCAATCGTGGCGCGATTCGCCCTCAAAGTATTTTTTGACGGCCATATAGACGCAGTACTTCTCGAGCCAATCGGCATTGCGATGTTTAAACGCGGTGTACAGCGGATCGGCATCCTCGCCGCCGTGGGCCTTCCAGGTCTCAAAGTCGGCCGCCAGCTCCTCGTGGCTTTCGGGCAGCAGGTCGATATTACCTGCAAAGGCCGAAGGACCGGCGTAAGGGGAGCGGAAGAAGTCCGTCGGGTTGACAGGCAGGACCTGCCAGTAGCGCATGCCCATAGCGGCCAGATGGTCGATAAAGCGACGCGTGGGTGCGCCGATCGTACCGGGCTTGCCGTCATCGGTCGGTACCGAGGTGATATGGCACACAACGCCCGCGCCGTGATCGAGCGGCTCCTGCAGGCGCTGCTCGGCATGGTGATAGATGATCGACGAGCCCAGCGGATACAAATCGAGCGTGACCGTGCCGTTGTGGATCTCGCACTCGTGACCGCTGATCACGTCACTCGCGCATTCGTCGAGCGCCGGAATCGTCACGCGGTGCGAATTGCGCAGACTACGGTTAATGATAACCGTCGCGGACTCGCCATCCCTGCCCGTGCGGTTGTATGCCAGCACCTCGTCGTTGAGCGCGAAGGCCTTGATCTCGCCGTCGATCATAAACGGCAGTGCGCGGCGTACGGCGGAGGCGTTTTTGACAATAGCCAGCGTGTCGAAGTCGTGCAGTTGGTCCTTGGTCGGCAGGGTGCGGCGGTTGCCCGGATCGGTTAGACCCTCCAGGCCGTATTCGTCGCCGTAGTAGATCGAAGGCACGCCGGGGAAGGTCATCTGCATGAGCGTGGCGAGCCAAAAACGGCTCTTGGCCAGGCCCATCGAGTTCTCGTCCAGGCGCCATTTGCTGCGCTCGCACTCGGGCAGCTGCGACTCGTCGGGGCCGCCGCCGAGCACCGAGATAATGCGCGGACGGTCGTGGCTCGAAAGCAGATTAAGTGCGCAGGACAGGGCCTCACGGGGATAGTTCTCGCGCAGGGTTTCGATTTCCTCGGCTGCCTGGTAGGCGTTCTTGTAGCCCATCAAAAAGCCGATGACCATGTCGCGGAAGGGATAATCCATAGCAGAGTCCAACTCGGAGCCCTGTAGGTAGCGACGCAGATGGCCGTAGCTGATCTTGTTGGAGGCGTCTTCCCAGACTTCGCCGAGCAACAGTGCATCAGGCTTCTCGGCAAGTACGGCCTTCTTGATCTCGGCCAGGAAGTCGTCGGAAAGCTCGTCAGCGACGTCCAGGCGCCAGCCATGAGCGCCGGCACGTAGCCATTTACGGATCACGCCGTCCTTGCCCAGAAGCCGCTCGCGTACCAGCTCGGAGCTCTCATTGATGGCGGGCATGTTGCCCACGCCCCACCAGCAGTCGTACGAGCCGTCCTCGTGGAAATAAAACGCATCGCGCCACGGCGAGTCCTCGCTCTGCCACGCGCCCACGCCGGGGTAGTTGCCGTAGCGGTTGAAATAGATGGAGTCGTCACCCGTATGGTTAAAGACGCCGTCCAGGATGATGGAGATGCCCAGCTTCTCGGCTGCCTGGCACAGCTCGGTAAAATCCTGCTCGGTGCCCAGGATTGGGTCGATCTTGGTGTAGTCGGCCGTGTCGTAGCGGTGGTTGCTCGCGGCCTCAAAGATGGGGTTGAGGTAGATGGCCGTAAAGCCCAGCTCGGCGATGCGGGGCAGGTCATTTTGGATACCCTTGAGCGAGCCGCCGTAAAAGTCCCAGGTCTTGATGGATCCGTCCTCGGCACGCTCGTACACGGGCGGCTCGTTCCAGTCCTCGACCATGCGGCGCTGGATTCCGTTGCGTGGCTTTTCGACTTCGGCCAGCGTGCGCTCGCGCCAGTTTTCGTCGCGAGCATAGCGATCGGGGAAGATCTGGTAGACCATACCGCGCTCGTACCAGGTGGGACGGTTCTCGCGGTGCTTGTAGACGGTGACCTGGAACGACGGCACTTCGGCGTAGTCGTAGGTTACGCCCTCGCCGCCGGTGCGACCTTGCGGCGCGCCTAGGCGAACCTCGGGCTGGCCCTCGATATTGCAGATAAAGCTGTACCAGATAAGACAGGGCTCGGTGCACTCAAGCTCTGCAGTAAATATGCCGTCGCCCTCGTGCGTCATGGGATACAGAGACTCACCGATTTCATCGACCCAGGTGCGCAGCGTAAGCGTTGCCTGGTTGGGGTCGGCATCCTCCAAAATCACCGAGAGTGCAACGGAAGTTCCAGTGGTCACAGCGCCAAACGGAGTGCGAAACTGCGGCAGGCGGCTGTTGTGAATCAATCTCATAGTACGGTCCAGTTCTATACAGTCATGGCCAACGGGCCATGGGCTAAACGCACAGTACTTAAGTATATCGTTGCACTTTAGTTGTATAAACTACAGCCGCTCATTATCGGCGAACGGTTGTCCTAGAAAATCGTTTTACCATCCACATTATCGCGATACTCGAAAACGCCTATGTAGATAGTATTTGTAGCCAAACAAAACAGCTCCGGTTTACTACGACGAATTGAATGATCTCAACCACAGTCATTTTAGTGATATTAAAACTGCAGGTAGAAGCGTTGCCAATTTCGATGATTACTCGCCGTGGTCGGCCGGAGCCATTTTGTCGTAGTAAACCGGCCCTCTTTTTAATGCGGGGTTCAACCAAGAAGAGGGCGCCTGCTTTGGGCGCCCTCTTTTGCGTTGAGGATTAAGTTTTAATCGTCAGGATTAGCGGCGCTTGCGGGTGGCAGTTGCCTTGCGGACGGAGGTCTTCTTGGTCGGAGCCTTTTCCTCGGCCGGAGTGGCGGGGGAGACCGGAGTCTCCTTGGCAGGCTCGGGCTTAGCCTCTGCCTTCGGTGCGGCCTTGACCTCAGCGGCCTTCGGCGTCGGCTTGGCCTTTACCTCGGCCTTGGGCTCCTCTTTGGCAGCAGCGGGCTTAGTCTCTGCTTTGGGAGTTGCGGTCTTTGCCATGGTCTTCTTGGCTGTCGTCGTGCGCTTGCGCGAGGTGGTCTTGGCGGCAGGCTTGGCCTCGACGGTTGCCTCCGCCTTGGACTCGGCAGGCGTCTCCTCGACCTTGGCGGCCGGCTTTGCGGCAGCCTTCGTTGCAGTGGCCTTGGTAGCTGTAGCTTTCTTGGTGGCAGGGGTCTTGGTTGTGCTCTTGGACGCGGTCGTCTTCTTGGCGGCGGTCTTGGCCGGAGCCTTTGCCGCGGGCTTAACCTCGGCTGCAGCGGTCTCGGCCTTTACCTCGGGAGCAGCCTCGGCCTCGGCGGCTTTCTTGGCAGCGGCGGTGGTGCGCTTGCGCGCGGTCGTTGTCTTGGCAGCGGTGGCCTTGCTCGCAGTCGCAGCCTTGCTCGCAGCGGCCTTCGTGGTCGTGGTCTTCTTAGCCGTCGTCTTACGAGTCGCGGTCTTCTTTGCCGCAGGCTTCGCAGCAGGCTTCTCCACGGACTCGGGCTCAGGAGCAACCTCAGCCTTCACCTCAGGCTCGGCCTTTGCGGGCTCAGGCTCAACCGGCTTCTCCTCGGCCTTGGGCTCATCAGCGGCAGCGCGCTCATTAAGGGGCGCCGCAGGCTCGGCCTCAGCGGCCACCGGTTCAGCAACAGCCTCAGGCTCGTCGACAACAGCCGCCGGCCTCTCAATCTCCGGATGCATAAAGAAGTACAGGTCCAGATACTTGTCGGCCGAGCGTGTCCAGCTAAAGTCCTGGCTCATGGCCTGCGTGACCAGTTGGTTCCAGGCATCGCGGTTGTCCCAGAACAGGCGTGCCGCGCGGAACACGGCGTCGCCCATCTCGTCGCCGTTAAAGTTACTAAACGAGAATCCCGTGCCCTCGCCGGTAAACTCGTTATACGGGATCACGGTGTCCTTCAGACCACCGGTCTCGCGCACGATGGGCAGGGTGCCGTAGCGCATGGCGATGATCTGCGACAGGCCGCAGGGCTCAAACTTCGAAGGCATCAGGAACATGTCGGCGGCAGCATACATGCGCTGCGACAGCGCCGGATCGAACTCGATGCGCGCGGCCATGGTGCCGGGGTACTTGTCCTGGAAGTAGCGCAGGCCGTCCTCGTAGTCGCGGTCGCCGGTGCCCAGCACCGCCACCTGCACGCCGCCGGCCAGAATGCGGTCGAGCGCGTACATGACCAGGTCCATGCCCTTTTGGCGCGTCAGGCGCGTGACCATCACCATGAGCGGGCGGTCGTCGCGAACCTCGAGCCCCAGCTCTTCCTGCAGCTTGGCCTTGCACACGGCCTTGCCGGAACGGTCCTCCACGGTGTAGTTGGCGGCAATGCGCTTGTCGGTCGCCGGGTCAAAGCCTGCCACATCAATGCCGTTCAGGATGCCCTGCAGCGCATAGGAGCGCTCGCGCAGCACGCCGTCCAGGCCCTCGCCAAACTCGGGCGTCTGGATCTCGTTGGCATAGGTGGGGCTCACCGTAGTGATGGCGTCGGCATAGCGCAGGGCGCCCAGCATGTAGTTGATGCTGCAGGCGTCGCAACGCAGCTGCGAGGCGGCCGCCGGAATGTGCGCCACACCCAGGATGTCCTCCATCACGGTGTCGCTAAACTGGCCCTGGAACGCCACATTGTGGATCGAGAACACGGTCTTGACGCGGTCGTACAGCGGCAGGCCCTGGTAGAACTCGCGCAAGAACACGGGCGCCAGTGCCGTTTGCCAGTCGTTGCAGTGCAGTATGTCGCACTCAAAGCCGGCCGGCAGGTGCTGCAGACTCTCGGTGATGGCCTTGGAGAAGAACGCAAAGCGCTCGCCGTCGTCAAAGAAGCCGTACGGATAGTCGCGCGCAAAGTAGCGCTCGTTGTCGATGAACATATAGGTGACGCCGTCGTGCTCGAGCTTCTCGAGTCCGCAGTACTCGTTGCGCCAGCCCAGGCTCACGTAAAAGTCGGAGAAGTGCTCCATCTGTGCCTTGTACTCGTCCTTGATGGTGGCGTACTTGGGCACCATCACGATAACCTCGGCGCCGGCACGCACGAGCGCCGCAGGCAGCGAGCCCGCCACGTCGCCCAGGCCGCCGGTCTTCACAAACGGCGCGCACTCGGCCGAGGCAAACACGATCTGCATCTTTTTGCTGGAATCTGCCATATTGTCTCCCATGTTGCAATTCGAGAATAGCCGCCTGGCGCTAACCGGGCGGCTATTCTACATGTTACGAGCGATGTTGCGGTGCCAACGTTAACGTACGATGGTGGTGTCGGAAGTTAACGGAGCCTTGCCCAGCACCAGGATGTTCTCGGGCGTGCCGCGAAGCTCGGTGTTGGTGGGGACCACGTTGTTCTTGTCCAAGATGGCGTTCTCAACGCGGGCGCCGCTCTTGATGATGCAGCTCTGGTTGATGATCGAGTTGGTCACCGAAGCGCCTTCCTCGACCACGACGCCGCGCGACAGGATCGAGTTGCGCACGGTGCCCTTGATGATGCAGCCGGCCGAGATAATCGAGTTGCACGCGTGGCTGCCGGTCGCATAGCGCGAAGGCGGCACGTCGTGAGCCTTGGTCAGGATCGGGCGCTCGGGATCGAAGAGCTGATCGGCCACGGTCTGGTCGAGCAGGTCCATGCTGCGGCGATACAGCGACTTTTCGCTAAACACGCCCACGACCTCGCCCTTGTACTCGTAGCTGCACACGTCGATGTTGCCAAAGTCGCCCTGGAGTGCCTCGAGCAGGTCCAGATAGTCGGCGGCCTGGTAGTGGTCGATAATCTCGAGCAGTGTCTCGCGGTTGACGATGCAGCAGTCCATGGAGGCGTTGTCGCCGTACACGACGCCGGCGCTCACGCCCGTCAGGCGGCCGTTCTCGTTAATCTCGAGCTTGGTCTCGTCCTCGACATTGCGCGTGGCCTTGCAGTACACCACGGTCATCTGGGCACCGGAGTTCTCGTGCGCCTCGATGATGGTGTTGAGGTCCATGTTAAAGATGATGTTGGTGCCCATCATCACAACGTAGGGCTTCTCCGAGCGCTGGAACAGCGTCTTGTTGGAGATGATGTCGCGCAGCAGGAAGCGCATGCCGCCCTTGGTGGTGCCATACGCGTTGCCGGGCACCATGAACAGGCCGCCTTTCTTGCGGTCCAGGCCCCAGTCCTTGCCCGAGCCCACGTGATCGATCAGCGAGCGGTAGTTGCCCGGCATGACGACGCCGACGGTCTTGATGCCGGCGTTCATCATGTTGGACAGCGGAAAGTCGATCAGGCGGTAGCGGCCCAAAAACGGAACGGATGCGATGGGGCGGTCCTTGAGCAGCACGCTGCCGTAGGTCGAAGAGTAGTTAGCGGTGATATAACCGATGGCCTTGCGATTGATCATCGGATCATTCCCCCTTCCCGATAACGACGTCATTTCCAACGACGGCCGTATCCTTGGTGGTATCGACAGAGCCGAGCTTCACGCCCTCTTCGACCGTGGAGTTCTCGCCCAAAATAGCGCGGCAGATGTGCGCGCCGCTCTTAACGTGCGCACCCGGCAGCAGCACGGAGTCCTCGACCACGGCGCGCTCCTCGATGATGACATCGGTCGAAAGGATCGAGTGGCGAGCGGTGCCGTAGATCTTGCAGCCGTTGGAGACCAGGCAGTCGTCCAGGCGGCCGTCCGGGCCAATGTAATGCGGCGGACGCGTGGTGATGTTGGACATGATGGGGAAGTGCTTGTCAAACAGATCGAACTCGGGGTTGTTGCCCAGCAGGTCCA
>UQSB01000061.1 GCA_900543505.1 uncultured Collinsella sp.
TCCGAAGGAGCAGGATAAGGGGGTTTCCATGGTCGAGGACGTTCTGAAAACTAAGCCCGGCCCCCGCCGGACAGGTCCACCGCTACTCGCAGAGCAGCTTAGCGATCTGGACGGCGTTGGTTGCCGCGCCCTTACGGATTTGGTCGCCGCAGCACCAGAAGGTGATGCCACGCGCGGCCTCGGGGTTCGAGATGTCGCGACGCACACGACCGACCCAGATCAGGTCCTGGTCGGACGTATCCATCGGCATGGGGAAGCGATCGTGCGCATCCTCGGCGCTCATGTCGTCAACCAGCTTGACGCCGGGAGCGGCAGCCAGCGCAGCACGAGCCTCCTCAACCGTGATGTCACGCTCGAACTCGAGCGTAATGCTCTCGGAGTGCGAGCGCAGCACGGGCACGCGCACGCAGGTGCAGTTCACGCGCAGCTCGGGCAGATGCATAATCTTGCGACCCTCGTTTTGCAGCTTCATCTCCTCGGAGGTAAAGCCCTCCTCCTTGACGCCGCCAATCTGCGGAATCAGGTTGCTCGCGAGCTGGGCGGCAAATGCGCGCGGCTCGGGAATCTCCTCGCCACGGCCCAGGGCGGCCAGCTGAGCCTCGAGCTCGGCCATGCCGGGAGCGCCGGCACCCGAAGCAGCCTGATACGTCGAGACGATCATGCGCTTCACGCCGGCGAGCTGATGCAGCGGCCAGGTGGGAACCAGGCCGATGATGGTCGCGCAGTTGGGGTTGGCGATAAGGCCGTGATGCCACTTGATGTCGTCGGCATTGATCTCAGGCACAACCAGCGGCACTTCGGGATCCATGCGGAAGGCGTGACTGTTGTCGACCACGACGGCGCCGCGCTTGACGGCCTCGGGCAGCAGCTCCTTGGCGATATCGTCGCCGGCAGCGCCGAGCACGATGTCGCAGCCCTCAAAGGCCTCGGGGCAAGCTTCCTCGATCACGATCTGCTCGCCGCGGAACTCAACGGTCTTGCCCGCAGAGCGCGCGCTCGCCAGCAGCTTGAGCTTACCGACCGGAAACTCCTGCTCGTTGAGGCACTCGAGCATCTGGGTGCCCACAGCTCCCGTCGCGCCCAAAATAGCAACCGTGTACTGTTTCATGCTTCCCCCTTTAAAGGTTATGGCTTTTGCCCGCACGCCAAGCAGGCCGATTATTGTTGCCAGTGTATACAAGAACGGGGCGGGCACGAAATCCGCCCCGTCGAAACGAAACCGAAACGAAACGCCCCGCCGTAGATTTTTGAGACATGACCCAAAAATCCACCGAGCAGTCGCTACTTTTTGAGCGCGGCCTGGATGGGATCGGCCGGCGCGGGAGCCTCCAGGTCGGAGACCTTCACAATGCCGTTTTCATCGGAGAAGGCACGGTAAATGGTCTGGATCGCCAGATCGAAGTCCTTCTCCTCCACGCCGATGATGATGTTGATCTCGTCGCAGCTCTGCGAAATCATACGCACGCTCACGCCCGCCTGGCCAAGCATGCCAAACAGGTGGCCAGAGATGCCGGCGCGACCGCGCAGGTTGCGGCCAACGGTAGCGATAAGCGCCAGGCCCTCGACAACCTCGATCTCGAGCGGCTCGACCTCCTGCTGAATGTCGCCCACGAGCGAGTACAGCGAATCGTGCACGTCCTGCTCCTGCACCACGGCGCCAAAGCGGTCGACACCGGTGGGCATGTGCTCGACGGAGACGTCATAGCGCTCGAAGACCGAAAGCGCGCGGCGCATAAAGCCGACACGGGGCTTGGTGCGGTCGCGGGCCACGTTGATGGCGACAAAGCCGCGCTTGCCGGTCACGCCGGTAATGATGGGCTCCGCCTCGCCCTCGTCGGCCGTCTCGCTAATGATGGTGCCGGGGTCCTGCGGCGCGTTGGTGTTCTTGATGACTAGCGGAATACCGGCCTCGCGCACGGGGAACACGGCCTCCTCGTGCAGGACGCTTGCACCCATGTACGAAAGCTCGCGCAGCTCCTCGTAGGTAACGCGCGCAATGGGCTGAGCCTCGGGTACGATGCGCGGGTCGGCAGAGTAGAAGCCCGAGACGTCGGTCCAGTTCTCGTAAAGGTCGGCGCCCAGGCACTTAGCCAGAATCGAGCCGGAAATATCGCCGCCACCACGGTCGAGCAGCTTGATCTGGCCCTCACGCGTCGCGCCGTAGAAACCGGGCATGACAAAGCCACCCTGCTGACCGTACTCCTGCACCAGCTCGGAGGTGCGGTTCATGCTGAGCGTACCGTCGTGATGGAACGCAACGACCGTCGCGGCGTCCAGGAACGGCAGGCCCAGGTACTCGGCCATCAGGCGAGCGGTGAAGCACTCGCCACGGCTCACGAGCTCCTCGGTGGAGTAGCCACCCGAGCGGGCACGCTCGGCAAAGGCCGCGAACTCCTCGCGGATGGGATAGGTGAGCTCCAGCTCGTCAGCGATATCAAAATAGCGCTGCCCAATGTCCTCGAGCAGCTCCTCGCACGACACGTGGTACTTAACGTGCGCGTTAACCAGGTAGAGCAGGTCGGTCACCTTGGTGTCGCCCTTAAAGCGGCGACCGCAGGCAGAAACCACCACAAAACGGCGGGCCGGGTCGGCATCGACGATGGCCTTGATCTTCTTAAAGTGTTCGGCGTCGGCGACCGACGAGCCGCCAAACTTGGCAATTTTTATCATGGCGTGGAGGTTACCTTTCTAAAAGCCTCTGCAAACCTGTTTTGCGCGCTCTGATACCATGGGTTCACCGATTGGGACCAAGGCATCCGAGGAGCAGTGTTATATGGGAACTTATCATAGTACACGAGGACGCACTTTATCGTGCTCAAGTAAGGTGGCAATCCGTACCGGCATCGCTCCCGACGGGGGTTTGTTTGTCTCGGACGAGCTCGGCACCCAGCAGGTCGATATCAGCTCGCTTGCAGATAAATCGTACTTTGAAATCGCTCAAGATGTGTTGGGAATGTTACTGAATGATTACACAGCCGAAGAAATTTCGGCCTGTGTGAATGAGGCATACCGCGGCACGTTCGCGAGCGAAGAGGTTACGCCGCTCGTCAAACTCGATACAGCGCCGGGCACCGACGTCCCTCAAACCTATGTGATGGAGCTCTTTGGTGGCCCCACGAGCGCCTTTAAGGACGTCGCCCTGCAGATGCTCCCCCGCCTCATGGCCCGCACCTCCGCCAAGGACGGCGGCGCCGAGCGCATCATGATCGTCACCGCCACGTCGGGCGACACCGGCAAGGCCGCACTCGCCGGTTTTGCCGACGCTCCAGGTACGGGCATCACCGTCTTTTATCCCGAGGGCAAGGTCAGCCGCGTGCAGAACCTGCAGATGTCCACGCAGGAGGGCGACAACGTCGCCGTCTGCGGTATCCGCGGCAACTTTGACGACGCCCAGAGCGCCGTCAAGCGCATCTTTGCCGATAAGGAGCTTGCCGAGCGCCTGGAGGGCGCTGGCACGGTGCTTTCGAGCGCCAACTCCATCAATGTCGGCCGTCTGGTACCGCAGGTCGTCTACTACTTTGCCGCCTATGCGCAGCTGTTGCGCGCCGACGCTATCGAGGCTGGCGACGCCGTAGAGTTCTGTGTACCGACCGGTAACTTTGGCGATATCCTGGCCGGCTACTATGCCAAGCGCATGGGTCTGCCCGTCGCCAAGCTCATCGTCGCGAGCGACAAGAACAACGTGCTTGCCGACTTCCTGACCACCGGCGTCTACGACCGCAACCGTCCGTTCTTCACGACCATCTCGCCGTCGATGGACATCCTCATCAGCTCCAACCTGGAGCGCATGCTCTACTTCCTGTCCGACGGCGACTGCGAGCTTGTTGCCGACCTTATGGAGCAGCTGGCACAGACTGGTCGCTACGAAGTTCCCGCCAACCTGCTGGCAAAGATTCAGAGCGTCTTTGGCTGCGGCTGGGCCAGCGAGGACGAGGTCCGCGCTGCCATCAAGAGCTGCTGGGACGCAAACGGCTACGTGATCGACCCGCACACCGCCTGCGGCTATCACGTCTTTGAAAAAGTCACCCCCGCCGAGGGCGCCAAGGCCCGCGTGCTGCTTTCGACCGCCAGCCCCTACAAGTTCCCGCGCGCCTGCTGCGATGCCCTGGGCCTCGACGTGCCCGAGGACGACTTTGAGGCTATGCGTGTGCTCGAGCAGGCCACCAACACGGTCGCCCCGGCACAGCTCGCCGAGCTCGAGTCCAAGCCCGTCCGCTTCGAAGACGTCTGCGACGTCGATGAGATGGACAGTTACGTCGAGTCTGCAGCAAAACGAATGAGCACCAACTAAACCCCTTATTAAGCGCCGGCGAAAGCCGGCGCACCTTCTTTTATCAGAAATCCACCGGGATGATGACGAGCTGACATGCGGGTCTGCCTGTTTAGTTCGTCGCGAGTTCCGCACGAGCCGGAAAGCACTTAATGTGCTTTCCGAGCGAGCCAGGACTGCCCGAGCAGCGAACTAAACAGGCAGACCGCCCAGGAGATTCCCATGATCAAGATCACCGTCCCAGCAACAAGCGCCAACTTGGGCATCGGCTACGACACCCTCGGCATGGCCGTCAGCCTTTACTCGCACTTTACCTTCGAGCGCGCCGACAAGCTCACCATCACGGGCTGCCCCGAGGAGTTCCAAAACGAGAATAACCTGGTCTATGTGAGCTTTGTCGATGCTCTGGCCGCCTGGGGCGAGCCGGCCTTCCCCGTCGCTATCGACATCCAGACCGACGTGCCCGTCGCCCGCGGCCTGGGTTCCAGCTCCACCTGCGTCGTCGCGGGCATCATGGCAGCCGCCGCGCTGACGGGCCACACCGTCGACCGCGCCGAGCTCGTCCGCATCGCCACCGAGGTCGAGGGACATCCCGACAACGTCGCCCCCGCCATCCTTGGCGGCGCCGTCTGCTCCTTTACACCGACCGATTCGCTCCCCCAATGCCTGCGCTACGAGGTGAGCGATCGCTTGCGTTTTATTACCGTGATTCCGCCCTACGAGGTACATACGAGCGAGGCGCGCAAGGTCGTGCCGCAGGAGATTCCGCTCTCCACCGCCGTGTGGCAGATGGGCCGCATCGCCGGCATGACGCGCGGTCTCGAGACCGGCGATCTGGACCTGATTGCCGCCGCCAATGACGACCGCATCCAAGAGCCGTATCGCCGTCGCCTGATTCCCGACTACAACGCTGTGCGCGACACCTGCCTTAACGGCGGCGCCAAGACCATCTGGATCAGTGGCTCCGGCTCGACCCTCATGGCCGTGACTGACGACACCATCGTAGCCAAGTTCCTGCAGGTCAAGCTGCGTGAGCAGTTCCCCAAGTGTGAGACGCATATTCTGACGTGCGACACGGAAGGCGCCCAGATCGAATACCTGTAGTCGCCGTCCCGTATACCCGCCGGGGAGGCCAGGGGCTTTGCCCCCAAATCGTCCTCGGACATGACAGGACCCCCGCTACACACTTCGTGCGGCGGGGGTCCTGCCGTCCTGCGGAAAGATTTGGGGGCAAAGCCCCTGGCCTCCCCTACGTTAACTTCGCTGGCGGCGGCTACAGGGACCTACACTCTGGAAAGTCGCCGGGCTGATAGTTGCTTTTTATTGATAGGGCCTCTTGCTAGGTTGGGGCACTTATTAGAGGCAGGCTTCGGCAATGCGGCGCTTGAGTTCATCGATACCGGTGCCAGTCTGGGAGCTTGTGATGATTACGTTTTCGGCCGGGACGTTGAGCTGCTTTTTGATGGCTGCTGCCTGGCGGGCCTGCTGGGTGCGGCTGAGCTTGTCGGCTTTGGTGAGACAGACGATAAAGTTGAACTCGTTGCCCTGCAGGTAGTCGATCATGTCATGATCGAGCTTGCTGGGGTCGTGACGAATATCCACCAGCGAGACGACCAAGTTAAAGCTGCGCTCGGAGTCGAAAAAGTCGCCGATAAGCTCGGCCCAGCGGTCGCGCTCGGCCTTAGAACGACGGGCGAAACCATAGCCCGGCAGGTCGACGAAGTGCACGTCGTCGGCCTCGAAGAAATTGATGTTGCTTGTCTTGCCCGGTGTGCTCGAAACCTTGACCAAGTTCTTGCGACCAAAGAGCTTGTTCATAATCGACGACTTGCCCACATTGGAGCGGCCGACAAAGCTCACTTCGGGGCAGGTGGACTCGGGAATCTGCGAAACCTTGCCGTAGCTGGCGACGAACTTGGCAAGCTGGTAGTTAATGGAATCGGCCATGGACACTCCTTGGTCGTAGGTTCTTACAAAAGAGCGCGCTATTGCGCGGCGGCAATGCGGCGGACGATATCGAGCGTGATGTTACTTGCGACACGCGCGTACTCGAACAGATCGAACTCTCGGTCGCAAATTGCATCGTACGCCTCGTCACAATTATCGCTGATAGCGCGCAACACCAGGCAATCGACACCATTTTTGGTTGCGACATGGGCAATCGCCGCGCCCTCCATGCCGACACAATCGGCATGCGTCGCTTCGATAGCGTCGTTGCGCATGGCGGCGCCCGTCACAAAGCGGTTACCCGTGGCAATCGTGCCGACCAGGAACTGTTTGGTGCCCTCGTTCGAAGCAACTGCATTTGTCGAAGCGTCAACAAACCCACGCTCAGCAAGCACGTCGACGGCAATATCGACCAGCGCGGGCGTCGAGCCAAACTCCTCGAGCCCCGGTGCGGACTCGGCGATAAGCGCGGTATCGGTATCCAGATAGCGTAGGCGTTTGCCAATGACCACGTCGTCGATATGGAGCTTGGGGTTCAAACCGCCCGCAATGCCCGAAAACACAACCGCCTGCGGAGCATACTTGCTAATGAGGTGCTGTGTTGCAGCAGCGGCGTTCACCGTGCCCATGCCCGCCGTTGTGGCGACAACTGTCAGACCGTCGAGCTCACCGCTCACAACGGTCAAGCCTGCCTCCCGCGCCTCGCAAACGTCGCTCAGCTCTTCCTTAATCTGCATGATCTCTTTTTCGAGCGCACCGATAATCGCGATGGTAGCCATACCATTCCCCAAACCTATACGAAATTCTCAACCACGGTATGGTACCAGCATTTTGTTTGACCTCGCCAAACGAACACGCTAAGCCAGTGCAGCTCGCGTATCAAACAGCGCCTTTGCAATCGCGGCCGTAACCTCGCTCGAGCGGTCGCTCCACGGCATCGATGTCATGACGCTCATGGCATAGCTATGGCCGTCGACTTCGATCAGTCCGGCATCGCATGTCGAATAGTAACCATCCTCGCTAATCCAGCCCGCCTTGTTGCGCATCTTAAAGGGTAGTCAATTTGGGACGGGCTTGTTAGCCGATGGCCGACCTGAGCTCCGCACGGCGCTTTTTCATGCCGGCCATGACGGCGTTGCGCAGCTCGGGCATGCGCGCGGTATCCATCTGGGGCACGCCCTCGAGCTTATAGGGAATACCCAGTTGCTCGTACTTGACGACACCCATCGTGTGATACGGCAGCATTTCCAGGCCCACCACGTTGTGCCATGGAGCGATCAGGCGACCGAGCTTCTCGCATTCCTCCGCCGTGTCGGTGATACCCGGCACCACCACATGGCGAATAACAACCTTAATCTTGCGATGGGCAAGCTCATCGCCAAACGCCAGGATGCGCGCAGGATCGCAACCGGTCAGCTTTTTATGCTCAACCGGATCGGCATGCTTGATGTCGAGCAGCACCATATCGGTCTCGTTGAGAACAGCATCGAACTTCTCCGGATGCTTGGGATCAAATGCATAGCCACAGCTATCTAGGCAGGTATGCACACGGCCATCGGGATTGTTGTGCATTGCACGGAACAGGTCGGCCAAAAACTCGGGCTGCAGGAGCGGTTCGCCACCCGAAACGGTAATGCCGCCACTACGGTAGAACTCATGGTTGCTCTGGAACTCGTCCATGAGATGCTCGACAGTCACCATCGTGCCGCCGTTAACAGACCAGGTATCGGGATTGTGGCAATACGCGCAGCGCATGGGACAGCCCTGAACAAACACCACAAAGCGGATGCCGGGTCCGTCGACCGTTCCCATCGTCTCGATCGAATGCACGCGACCCAGGGCATACGCAGAGTCCTCGGGACGAGCGTCCACACCCTCAAGCGTCATTTCTGCCATTCGCGCTACCTTGCCTCTCCTTGGATGCAACCAATTAAAATGCCAGAGCCATTCTAGCCCATGCGTTTGCGTTTAAACGTCTCGGACTAGAACGGCACGTTTTAATCTATCCCCCATCACCATGGCTGGGGGGCTACGTCGAGATGTCAGGCTGGAGAACGCTCGCCTGCGGCCTTTACGCCTTAAGCGTGAGCACCGCGCCGAAGGCGGTCGGGCCGCAATGGCTCGAGATGACGCCGCCAACCTGCGTCCAGGTAACGTCCTCAAAGCCCAGGTCGTGCGCATAGACTTCCATGTCGTCGCGCAGCTCCTGGGAAAGGCCCACCGAATACGCCAAGCCAATGTGCGAGTAATCAATATCGCCCTTGGCAACCATGTGGTCAATAAAGGCACGGGCGCATTTGAGCATAGAGCCGCGGAGCTTCTTGGTCGCCACGAATTTGCCACCCGTTACCTCAATGCAGGGCTTAATCTTGAGCAGATGGGCGCCAAGAAACGCGACGTTGGACAAGCGACCACCCGCCTTAAGGAAGGCAAGGTCCGTAGGAACAAAGCCCAGCAGCACGCGGTCCATCACCGAATTGGTAAAGGCGAAAATCTCGTCGACGGTGGCATCCGGATGGGCTTCGATATACTTGGCGGTCTCAACGGCGACAAGCGACTGGCCCACCGACACAAAGCGCGTATCCATGGAGAAGACGTAATCGCGGCCCTTTGCCGCAATCTTCGACGACTGATGCGAGCAGGTCGTAACCTCGGAATACGCAAGATGCAAAATGGTCGCGTCGGGCTGCTCGGCGTGAATGCGGTCGTACACATGCGCAAAATCCGCCGGCGAGCAACCGCTGGTCTTGGGCATCACGCCAAACTCGTTGCAGCGCGAGTAAATCTCAAGCGGGTCGATCGATCCGTCTTCGACGGTCTCGTCACCAATCGTGACATGCATGGGCACGCGCACGATGCCATAGCGCTCGCAGAGCTCCGGCGTCACATCCGAACCAGACTCAACCACGATTACGTACTTGCCCATTATCATCACAACCCATCTCGACGTTGGCTTTTGAATATGTGACGCACGTCCGCCGTCCTGCTGCAGAACGGCCTCCAAGCGCCAAAGAGACGCCGCCCCTTGCACACAACAAAGGACAGCGTCTCCCTGGAAAACTCCGTGCTTATCTGAGATTCTACACGGTTTATTAAGGAGTGTTACTTATTCCGCAAACGGTAGCTATACGCGATAAACGGTAGCAAGCAAGAATCCAGAACGCTCAACCCATTAGGAGAGTTCCGCCTAAAGGGTGACTACACAGGACCCCGCCGGGGCTGTTTGGGCTACCTCCCAAAATATTCCGCAGGACGCAAGAAGCCCTCGCCGCACGAAGTGCGCAGCGAGGGCTTCTTGCATGTCCGAGGACGTTTTGGGAGGTAGCCCAAACAGCCCCGGCGATCCTGCGGGAGTTAAACCCCTTTAGAACTTGTTGTGGAAGGTACGCGAAATGACCTCGTCCTGCTGCTCCTTGGTGAGCGTGTGGAAGTTCACGGCGTAGCCGGAAACGCGAATGGTCAGCTGCGGGTACTTCTCGGGGTGAGCCTGAGCGTCGAGCAGCGTCTCACGGTTGAAGACGTTGATGTTCAGGTGGTGGCCACCCTTCTCGGCGTAAGCGTCGAGCATGTGGACCAGGTTATCGGCCTGAGTCTCGGAAACTTCAGAAACCTTCATAATGTGTCTCCTTCGATCGATAGGCGCCGGCCGAAACCGGCGCACTAATCAGTAATCGTTATTGTTAGTATAGCACTAACAATAGTTACTCGCCCAGCTGATCAAGGTCGATATCGCCAAAGAACACCTGGTCCTCCTTGCCGAGCGCACCCGGGATGATGGAGAAGGTGTTGGAGATGCCGTCCTGAGCATCGCGGAACGGGAGCTTGGAAACCGAAGACAGCGAAGCGATGGCGCCGTGGCTATCGCGCTTGTGCATGGGGTTAGCACCCGGGGCGAAGGGCTGGCCAGCCTTGCGGCCATCAGGCGTAGAACCGGTCTTCTTGCCGTACACGACGTTGGAGGTGATGGTCAGAACCGAGGTCGTGGGCACGGAGTTGCGGTAGGTGTCGTTCATGCGGATGTACTCCATGAACTGGTGCACAACGTCGTGAGCGATCTGGTCGACGCGGTCGTCGTCGTTACCGTACTTGGGGAACTCGCCCTCGGTCTCGAAGTCGACAATGATGCCGTTCTCGTCGCGGACGGGGTGGACCTTGGCGTACTTGATGGCGGACAGGGAGTCAGCCACGACGGAAAGGCCAGCAATGCCCGTAGCGAACCAGCGGTGCACGTGCTTGTCGTGCAGAGCCATCTGGATGCGCTCGTAGCAATACTTGTCGTGCATGTAGTGGATGATGTTCAGCGAG
>UQSB01000062.1 GCA_900543505.1 uncultured Collinsella sp.
TTTGCGTCCTGCGGAATGTTCCGGAGAGAAACCCCCGTCACGCCCCCGGATCCCCTGCGTTTACGGCCTTGAGGTCGGCGTGGGTGGAGGACGTGGTTGATAGGGGTGCGTGTCCCGGTCGCTGTTTCGCGCTTTGCGCGAAAGGCGCGTTACTTTGGGATGGGTGGGGAACGTGGTTGTTGCGGTAACTGATCCCCGTCATAAATTATCCTCGGCATACTTGCACCTGTCTTCCCTCGTGCTACACTTTTCCTTGCTGTTTCAGGGCGGGGTGGAATTCCCCACTGGCGGTAAGTCGGGCGGTGTCAAAGGGACGCCGTGGCGCAGGCGAGGTGTCTGCGACCGAGCCGATGAGTCCGCGACCCGTGTGTGCGTTGGTTCGCATGCCGGCTGAACTGGTGAGATCCCAGTACCAACGGTTAGAGTCCGGATGAAAGAGGCAGGTGATCTTATGTCTGAACAGTCGCAGCATATCCATTTTGAGAACACGAATAGGTGGGGCACCAAACAGCTCGTTACTATGGCGTTGATGTGCGCCTTGGGAGCACTGTTTATGTATGTGCAGCTGCCCATCCTTCCCTCGGCGCCGTTTTTGACGTATGACCCGTCGCTGGTGCCGGCGATGGTGTGTGGATTTGCGTATGGCCCTGGTGCCGGCACTGCCGTTGCCGCCATGGCGATCGTTATCCATGCGCTCACTACGGGTGACTGGGTCGGCGCGCTTATGAACCTGGTTGCCACGCTGGGCTATATTCTGCCTGCGGCTATCGTCTACCAAAAGATGCATACCTATAAGGGTGCCGTGATTGGCCTGGTGCTGGGCGTTATTGCCGCTACGGCGCTGTCCATGGTTGCGAATCTGACCATCGGCGTTTGGTTCTGGTATGGCTCGGTCGATGTGATCGCCCCGCTCATGATTCCTGCCGTGCTGCCGTTCAACCTCATCAAGACCGTGCTCAACTCGGTGCTCACGCTTGCAGTGTACAAAGCGGTCTCCAACCTCATCACGCCTAAAAAGGACCAGGTCAAAGGCCGCGCATGATTGAGTGTCGGGGCGTTTCCTTTAGCTATGACGGTGCCACACCGGCACTCGACGGCATCGATCTGAACATCGAGGATGGCGAGTTTTTCTGCATCCTCGGCGGCAACGGGTCGGGCAAGTCGACGTTCGCCAAGCATTTGAACGCGCTGCTGCAGCCCGATACGGGAACGGTGCGCGTCAACGGCATGGACGCGTCCGATCCCGAGCTGGTCTACGACATTCGCTCGACCGCGGGCATGGTATTCCAGAACCCGGATGATCAGCTGGTGGCGACGCTTGTTGAGGACGATGTTGCGTTTGGTCCCGAGAACTTAGGGGTCGAATCGGCCCAGATCGCGCAGCGCGTGCGCGAGGCGCTGAAGGCCGTTGGTCTGGTGGGCTTTGAGCGCCACGAGACCCACGCTCTCTCGGGCGGACAAAAGCAGCGCGTGGCGCTTGCCGGCGTGCTCGCCATGGAGCCGCGCGTGCTCATCTTGGATGAGGCCTCCTCGATGCTCGATCCGCGCGGGCGCAAGGGCCTTATGAAGGCCTGTCACGCGCTGCACGAACGCGGCATGACCATCGTGATGATTACGCACTTTATGGAAGAGGCCGCTGAGGCCGATCGCGTTGCTGTCTTCCAAGCGGGCCGCGTTGCCATGCTCGGTACGCCCGAGGAGATCTTGACACGAGCGGACGAACTCGCACGGCTGAACCTGGATATGCCGGCATCGTGCTGTCTTGGCAGGGCGCTTCGCGCGAAGGGCGTGCCCATTTGCGTACAGGTGCGCGAGGCGGATATGGTCGCCGATATAGCGCAGGCTTATGCCGAGCGGAGTAGGGCAGGCATCGCCGGGCGGCCTTTCGCATCCGATCCTCGTATTCCCGACAACGTTTCCTCTGCGCTCGATGGCGCAGATGTGCTGGAGCCCGTCATCGAGATTTCGCACCTTTCGTATAGCTATTCGCTGAGCGCCCGTGAGCGTCGCCGTTGGCACAAGCGCTCAGTCGCTGAGGGCGCATCGAACAAACAGGCCCTCTGGGGCAACGACCCCAGCAGTCCGTGGGCACTGCGTGATGTATCGCTGACGGTGCGTCGTGGCGAGTTCCTGGGCCTTGCGGGCCATACCGGTTCGGGTAAGTCGACGCTGGTTCAGCATCTCAACGGCCTGATTCGTCCCCAGGAGGGTTCCGTTTACGCGTTGGGGCTCGACCTGGTAAACAAGAAAGATGCTGCCGCGGTTAAGGCAAAGGTCGGCGTGGTGTTTCAGTATCCAGAGCGTCAGCTGTTTGCCGAGACCGTGGCACAGGACGTGGCGTTTGGTCCGCATAACCTTGGCTTGTCGCAGGCCGAGGTTGTCCGCCGCGTTGAGTCATCGCTCGCACGCGTGGGCCTCGACTTGGCCACGGTGGGCGACAAGAGCCCCTTTGAGCTTTCGGGTGGCCAACAGCGGCGCGTGGCGTTTGCCGGCGTGCTTGCCATGGAGCCCGAGGTCCTGGTACTCGATGAGCCCATGGCGGGACTCGATCCGGCGGCGCGCAGTGATTTCCTGGAGCTCATCGATCGACTTCACCATGGGGGCCTGACCGTCGTCATGGTCTCACACAGCATGGATGACCTTGCCAATTGCTGCGACCGTATTGTCGTGATGAACGAGGGCGCGGTGTTTGCTGAGGGAACCCCCGCGCAGGTGTTTGCGCATGCCGATGAGCTTAAATCAATCGGCTTGGGTGTTCCCGCTGCCCAGCGCATGGCGCTGGCACTTGCGAAGGCAGGCGTGCCGCTGCGCTTTGACGGCCTCTATACGGTTGAGTCGCTGGCAGACGAGTTGGTGGACCTGCTAATCGGTCGCTCGGACGGCCCTTCTAACGTCACGGACATTGCTAAATCCAAGACGGTCGCGCGAGAGGAGGGCTGCTAATGGAGGCGTTTTCGTTTGGCAGCTACTATCCCGGCGATAGTGCAATCCACCGCCTGGACCCGCGAACTAAGTTGCTCTTGGGCTTTGTGTTTCTGATCACGACGCTCACGGTCGGCAGCTTCCGCGGGCTGGCCCCGGTCGCAATCTTCGTTGTCCTGATCTATACCGTGTCCCGGGTGCCGGCTCGTCGCGTCCTGTCATCGATGGCGCCGCTGCTGGCAATCGTCGCGGTGGTCGCAGTGCTCAACCTGTTTTCCGGCCAGAGCGGGCGCATTCTGTGGCAGCTCGGCTTTTTGCAGATAAGCGAGGGCTCGCTGCATTCCGCCGCCTTTATGGCGTGCCGCCTGACCTTGATGATGGCCGGCATGAGCGCTATCACGCTCACCACACCGACGCTCGACCTCACCGCGGGCTTTGAGCGCCTGCTCGCGCCGTTTGCGCGTGTGGGACTTCCTGCGCACGAGCTCGGCATGATTATGGGTATCGCGCTGCGCTTTATGCCGCAGTTTGCCACCGAGATGAAGCAGACGGCCGATGCGCAGGCGAGCCGCGGTGCGCGCGTGACGGGAGGCCCGCTCGGCGGCGTTCGTATGCTTGGCAGTGTAGCGATTCCGCTGTTCACGGGTGTGTTCCGTCATGCCGAGACGTTGTCTGCCGCCATGGATGCCCGTTGCTATCATGGCGAGCAGGGCCGCACGCGTCTGCATGCGCTTGCATTTGGCCGTGGCGATGCGTTGGCGGCGGTGGTAACGGCGTTGCTGCTCATCTGCGTCATCGTCATCAATCTTCAACTTGTTTAGGCGCGATTCGAGCGCAGGAAAGGGGTCCCTATGACCGACAACGACCGCACGGCGCAGCTCGAGCGCACCTGTTCGTATCTTAGGCGTATTCCGGCGTGGTATCTCGCCACGATTGACGTGACGGACGGACATCAGCCGCGCGTGAGGCCGTTCTCGTTTGCCATGGTCGATGATAGCAAGCTGTGGTTTTGCACCTCGCGCGATAAGGACGTGTGGGCCGAGCTCAGCGCGAACCCCAAGTTTGAGGTTTCGGGTTGGAAACCGGGGGAGTGTTGGATTGTGCTGACCGGCGAGGCCGCGCTCGAGGACGACGCGGTTGCGAGCGATAAGGTGCGTCAAGCGGGTTTTAAGCACATGGTGGGCATCGGAGAAGACCACGAGGGCGCCAACGACGGTCGCCTTGCGTTTTTCTCGGTGCGCAATATCGCCGCCCGCTTCTGTGATATCGACGGCAGCGAGGAGCGCCTGGAGCTCTAGCGCGTCTCAAATTAACTACCCATCTCAAAATGGCGAGCGTCAGGAGGACACATGGACGGATTGAATACAGTGTTGGAGTATCTGACGTCGGTGCCGGCATGGTATTTGGCGACGAGCGTTGACGGGCAGCCGCATGTGCGTCCGTTTTCGTTTGCGCAGATCCAGGACGGCAAGCTGTGGTTTGTAACGGCGCGCACCAAAGACGTGTGGCAAGAGCTGCTGCAAAATCAACGCTTCGAGGCCACGAGTTGGTGGCCGGGCCATGGCTGGCTCATCTTGCGCGGGCATGCGGGTCTGGATGACCAGGCCGCTCCCGATATGCGCGAGGCAGGCTGGAAGCACCTGGAGCGCCTAGGCGAGCACTACGAGGGCGCAGGCGACCCCACGCTCGTCTTCTTTAGCGTCGAGGAGCCGGAGGCCTTTATCTGCAACCATGACGAATGGGTGCCGGTCGAGCTCTAAAAGAGTTCTCCCGCCGCCCCCAACAATTTAAATACCCGTCTGTGTCGGGCCCCACATTGCAACGTCACCGCAAGGCGCACTGGGCAATATGGGGCCCGTATTTATTTGTCAATCCCTTTGAGTGAATGTGTCGGGACTGTTTCAATGCATGAATATGCAAAAGATTTGCGTATATATGCATCTTTTGGTGCTAAAGTTTCAACTCACTTCATAACGACGGCTGCATGATGCGTATTGGTGCATAACTGCAGACAAGGAGTCTGATATGTCATTAAAGGTTGGAATCGTCGGTGCGGCTGGATATGCCGGTGCCGAGCTCATTCGCCTCGTCCTCGGTCATCCCGAGTTTGAACTTGCTGCCATTACGTCCAACGCCGATGCCGGCCAGCCGTTGTCTGCGGTGTACCCGAGCTTCACCGGCGTAAGCGATCTTGTCTTCACGACGCATGATGCCCCCGAGCTCAAGAACTGCGACGCGGTCTTTTTGGCCGTGCCGCACACAGCTGCCATGGCACAGGTGCCCGCCCTGCTTGCCGCGGGAGTTTCCTGCATTGACCTTTCGGCCGACTATCGCCTGAGCGATCCGGCCACCTTTGAGGCCTGGTATGTCGCCGAGCACACGAGCCCCGAGCTACTCAAGAGCCGCGCCTTTGGTCTGCCCGAGCTGTTCTGCCAGGATTTGGAGACCGCCGCATCTGACCATGCCGATGGCAAACCCGTACTGGTCGCCTGCGCCGGTTGCTATCCCACCGCAACGAGCCTTGCCGCCGCGCCTGCCGTGCGCGCTGGCTGGGTTGCCCAGAGCGGCCCCGTGATCGTTGACGCTATCAGCGGTGTAACGGGTGCCGGTAAGTCCTGCAACGCCCGTACGCATTTTTGCAGCACGGACGAAAACCTGGAGGCCTATGGCGTGGGCAAGCATCGTCACACGCCCGAAATCGAGCAGATCTTGGGCCTAACCGATCGTGTCGTCTTTACCCCGCATCTGGCACCGCTCAAGCGCGGTCTGCTCTCTACGGTGACGATGCCGCTTACGCCGCAGGCTATCGATACCTTGACCCTTGAGGACGTTGTCGACCATTACAAGCAGTTCTACGCCGGTCGCACCTTCGTGCGCGTACTCGATGCCGGCCAGCAGCCCAAGACGGCTTCGGTCGTCGGTACCAACGCCGCCCAGATCGGCCTCGCGCTCAACAAGCGCGCGGGCGTTCTGGTGGCTACGGGCGCCATCGACAATCTGTGCAAGGGTGCAGCAGGCCAGGCGGTCCAGTGCGCCAACGTCGTCTTTGGTTTTGACGAGCGACGAGGCTTGCCCACAGTGGCGTGCCCGGTGTAGCACATTCGATTGTTAACGATTTGGTAGTCGGGCATCGAGTGGGGCGCCACTCTTAAGCTGGTCTCATGATTGTGGCTGGCATGGCGCACCAACCGATGTCCATTTTTTGTTTGACATAAGGAGTCGTAAAGACGATGAATGCTGAGCAGTTCGACATCAAGATTCGTGCCGTAGAGGGCGGCGTAACGGCGGCAGCCGGCTTTAAGGCGGCGGGCATCCATGCCGGATTCCGCAAGAATCCCGAGCGCCTGGATTACGCGCTCGTCGTCCCCGATAAACCCTGTCCCGGTGCCGGCGTGTTTACGACTAACCGCTTTTGTGCGGCGCCCGTGCAGGTGAGCCGTGCCAACTTGGGCGGCGCCGACAAGGGCTACGGCGTCATTGCCGGCGTTTCGGTCAACTCCGGCAACGCCAACGCCGCCACGGGTGAGACCGGTCTTGCCTGCGCGCTCGAGACCTGCAACATCGCCTCGCAGGTCATCGGCTGCGAGCCCCAGCAGATTCTGGTCGCCTCCACGGGCGTAATTGGTCAGATTCTGCCGATCGACACGTTTGAGACTGCCGTTCCTGCCGCCTACGAGGCGCTCTCCGCCCACGGTGGCACCGATGCCGCCCGCGCTATCATGACGACCGACACGCACTCCAAGGAGTATGCCGTGTGTTACCGCAGCGAGGCCGCGGGGCACGCAGGCAATGCCTATACGGTGGGCGGTATGTGCAAGGGCTCGGGCATGATCATGCCCAACATGGCAACCATGATCGCGGTCATCACTACCGATGCCCCCGTCGAGTCGGCGGCGCTCCACGCCCTGTTGCTCTCCACCGTCAAGCAGACCTTCAACAAGGTAACGGTCGATTCCGACACCTCGACTAACGACACCTGCATCATGCTTGCCTCCGGCGCCGCCGCCGCAGATGCCGAGCCTATTGTCGAGGGCTCTGACGCCTTCGACGAGCTGGCCTTTGCCGTGCATGAGGTGTGCGAGAGCCTGGCGCGCAACATCGCCGCAGACGGCGAGGGCGCATCCAAACTCGTGACGGTTAGCGTCACCGGCGCCGTGAACGACGAGGAGGCCGATATCGCCGCTCGTGCTGTTGCCAACTCGCCGCTCGTCAAGACCTGCATCGCCGGCCACGACTGCAACTGGGGCCGCGTTGCCATGGCGCTCGGCAAGTGCGGCGTGCAGTTTAACCAAGAAGATGTGTCCATCGACATGATGGGTATGCCCGTCTGCCGTGATGGCCTGACCGTTCCCTTTGACGAGGACGAGGCGCTGCGTCGCTTTGAGGCGCCCGAGATTGTGATCTCGGCAGACCTGGGCGCAGGGGACGCGGCGACCACCGTGTGGACTTGCGACCTCACGCACGAGTACATCTCCATTAACGGCGATTACCGTTCCTAGACTCCCGATGTGCCGCGCGTCCCGCTGCAATCGCGGGCAACGAGGTGCGGCGCGATAGCTACACGAAAGACGAGGCAGACTATGAAGTTCGCACGCGATTGTCGCTCGAGCGAATCCAACGAAGTTACCGCGCAGCTGCTGTTCGAGGCGCTGCCGTGGATTAAGAACCTGACCGGTAAGACGGTCGTTATCAAGTACGGCGGTGCCGCCATGGTCGACGAGCAGCTGCGCCGTGACGTGATGAGCGACATCGTCCTGCTCAAGATTATCGGCATGCGCCCCGTTATCGTGCACGGTGGCGGCAAGGCCATCAACGAGGCGCTCGGCCACTACGACATCCCCGTCGAGTTTAAGAACGGCCAGCGCGTGACCACGCCTGCCACCATGGATATCGTGCGCGAGGTACTGGGCGGCAAGGTCAATCAGGAGCTGGTCGCGGCGCTCAACCACCACGGCAACCTGGCCGTGGGCGTGTCCGGCAGCGACGCCGGTACCCTTATCGCCGAGCCACTCGACCCAGAGCTCGGCCGCGTAGGCAAGGTCACGCACGTCAACACCGACTATATCGAGCGTTTGCTCGACAGCGAGTACATTCCCGTTATCGCCACGGTCGCAGCGGGGGAGGACGGTGGCTTCTTCAACATCAACGCCGATACCGCCGCCGGCGCCGTTGCGGCGGCGCTCCACGCGCATAAGGCAATCTTCTTGACCGATGTCGACGGCCTGTACAAGGACTTTAGCGATAAGGATTCGCTCATCTCCAACCTGACGCTCGACGAGGTCAACGAGATGCTCTACGGCGGCGAGGTCGATAAAGGCATGATTCCCAAGCTGCGCGCCGCCGTCGATGCGCTTACCGCTGGCGTGTTCCGAGCCCACATCATCAACGGCACGACGCCGCACTCGCTGCTGCTGGAGCTGCTGACCGATGCTGGCGTCGGTACCGTGATTCACTCCACCGAGACGGCCTACGAGTTCGATACGCATCCGCACCCGCTTTCGACGTTTGCCGCGCGCCTGACCGAGAACCTTGACGAGGTCGAAAAGCTCCAGACGGTCTAGCTGACCCGCGGTCGTCGCGTCCCTGCACCCATAGCCCTGCGCCGTACGGCGCCCAACGAAAGGCATCCCATGTCACTTGCAACTCAACAATCGCTCGAATCCCATTACGTTATGCATACCTTTGGTCGCTCTCCGGTAGAGTTTGTCGAAGGCCACGGCATGAAGCTCACCGGTGATGACGGCCGTGAGTATCTTGACTTTCTTGCCGGTATCGGTGCGTGCAGCCTTGGCCACGGCAACCCTGCAGTGCTCTCGGCGCTCGAGGCGCAGACCAAAAAGCTCATGCATGTCTCCAATTACTTCTACATCGAGCAGCGCGGACAGGTCGCGGCGCTGCTGTCCAAGCTTGCCAACGACGACGTAGATGGTGCGTGCGTGCTGGCCGATGCCATTGCCGCCGGCGATGAGACCACGGCCGCTGCGCTCGGTGCCCCGGCTGCGGACGAGCAGGTGTGGGAGACGTTCTTTGCCAATTCTGGTGCCGAAGCCAACGAGGGCTCGATGAAGCTCGCACGTCTGTACGCCAAGCGTGCTGGTAACGGCGGCAACACCATCGTATGCATGCGCGGCGGCTTCCACGGCCGTACGCTCGAGACCATTGCCGCCACCATGCAGGATTGGCTGCAGGACAGCTTCCGTCCGCTGCCGGGTGGCTTTGTGGCCTGCTCGCCCAACGATGTCGACGAACTGCGTTCGATCTTTAAGCAGCTGGGAAGCGAGGTCTGCGCTGTCATGCTCGAGCCGATTCAGGGCGAGAGCGGTGTGCACCCCATGACCGAGGAGTTTATGGCGGCGGCGCGTGACTTGGCACACGAGGCAGGCGCCGTTCTTATCGCCGACGAAGTCCAGTGTGGCATCTTCCGCTCCGGCAAGCCGTTTGCATTCCAGACCTATGGCGTGGAACCCGACATTATGAGCCTTGCCAAGGGCATTGCCGATGGCGTGCCCATGGGTGCCGTGGTGGCAAAGAAGGAAATCGCCGACGTGTTTAAGCCGGGCGACCACGGCTCGACCTTTGGCGGTAGCTGCTTGGCTGTCGCGGCGTGCGCCGCGACGCTCTCCGCGCTCGTGCACGGCGATTATGCCGACCATGTTGCCAAGGTAGGCGCCTATATGGAGGCAAAGCTCGCCAAGCTGCCGAACGTGACCGAGGTGCGTGGCCGCGGCTTGATGCTCGCCTGCGATCTGGACGATACTGTGGGTGATGCACACGACGTTGTGGCCCGTGCATTGGGGGCTGGTGCCGTGATTAACGCTACGGGTGCCCATACGCTGCGTTTCCTGCCGCCGCTCGTCTGCGAGGAATCCGACGTGGACAGTCTGATCGAGATCCTGTCGGACGTTTTGGCCTAACACAGCGAAATAACTTAACTTTGACCGGGTTCCGGACTGCGGACGTGGTAGCGCGCAGAGATGTGGTGTAAGAGGCGGGGCATGCCCCGCCTCCGCCCTT
>UQSB01000063.1 GCA_900543505.1 uncultured Collinsella sp.
TGGCAGCTAAAAAATCATCTCCCTTGAAGATCATTCCGCTCGGAGGCCTTGACGGCATCGGCAAGAACATGACGGTCTTCGAGTGCGGCGACGACATGGTGCTCGTCGACGCTGGCCTCATGTTCCCCGATGACTCGCAGCCCGGTATCGACCTGGTGCTCCCGGATTACACCTACGTTCTGGAGAACGAGGAAAAGCTCCGCGGCATCATCGTCACTCACGGCCACGAGGACCACACCGGTTCGCTTCCGTATCTGCTGCAGGACCTCAACAACAAGGTGCCCATCTTTTCGAGCAAGCTGACGCTCGGCTTTATCGAGGGCAAGCTCTCCGAGTTCCGCATTCGTGCACCCAAGTTCCGCGAGGTCAAGGGCGGCAGCCACGTCAATTTGGGTGGCATCTCGCTCGACTTCTTCTCGATGACGCACTCCATCCCGGGCGCTCTAGGCGTGTTCATCCGCACCAACCAGGGCACCGTTATGCACACCGGCGACTTTAAGCTCGACCAGACGCCCATCGACGGTGTCACGCCCGACTATGCCGCTATCAGCCGCTTTGCCAAGCAGGGCATCGACCTGCTGCTGTCCGACTCAACCAACGCCACGGTTCCCGGCTTTACCAAGTCCGAGGCCGAGGTTGGCCCCAATCTGTTGCATGCCATCAAGAATGCTCCGGGCCGCGTGTTCGTTGCGTCGTTCTCGAGCCACATCCATCGTCTGCAGCAGATCTGCGACGCCGCCCGCAAGTGCGGCCGCAAGGTCGTCGTGACCGGTCGTTCCATGCTCACCAACACCCGTGTGGCGCGTGAGCTCGGCTATCTCAACATCGATGATGCCGATATCATTGATGCTTTCGATATTGACAATCTGCCCGACGACAAGATCGTCGTCATGTGCACCGGTTCGCAGGGCGAGCCCCTGTCGGCCCTGTCCCGCATGGCCAACGGCGAGCACAAGACGCTCTCCATCCACGAGGGCGATACCGTCATCCTCTCGGCAACGCCGGTTCCCGGTAACGAGAAGGCCGTTCAGCAGGTCGTCAACAGCCTCGCCAAGCTTGGCTGCGACGTCTGGGATAAGAACCGCGCCCTCGTTCACGTCTCTGGTCACGGTAGCCAGGAGGAGCTCAAGCTCCTGATGGCCATGGCCAAGCCCACCTACTTTATGCCGGTTCACGGCGAGGCCGTACATCTGCGCGCCCATGCTCAACTTGCACGCAAGATGGGCCTCAAGGACGATCATATCTTTATCCTCGACAACGGCGATACGCTCGAGATGCGTGGCGGTATCGTCAAGCGCGGTACGCCCGTCGAGTCTGGCGTCGTCTACGTCGACGGACTGCGCATCGGCGATACCGACCCCATCGTTCTGCGCGATCGTCAGAAGCTTGCCAACGACGGTATGGTCACGGCTGTCGCTATCGTTTCGCTCAAGCACAAGAAGATCGAGGCCATCGAGTTCTCGGGCCGCGGCGTCTCCTTTGCCATCGACGACCAATTCTCCGAGGACGCCTCGGCGTCCATCATGAAGACGATCGAGAAGGGCAAGTTCAGCTTTACGAGCAGCGGTTCCGATGCCATTCGCAAGGCCGTGCGCGACTCGCTCTCTAACTTTATCTGGAGCCGTACGCGTACTCGTCCGATGATCATCCCGGTCGTCATGGAGGTTTAGTTTGGCGCGCGGATCTGCACAAAACGCCAAAGGCAATAAAGCCAACAACCAACCGGCATCTGCTAAGGGTGCCGGTTCCCATCTTCGTGCCAATAAGGGCCACGAGGCCGAGTTCGACGATTTTGAGCCCCTGGTCGAGCCTTCGGCCAACCGCGATATCGCCGGCGTGGTCATTGCCGTTTTGGCGATTGCGTCTTTCATTGCCGTGATTTCGCCGGCGACTGCACCCGTTACGGCTGCGGTTGCCGGTTTCTACCACCTGGGCTTTGGCCTGGGCGCCTACGTGCTGCCGATCGTCATTTTGCTGTTTGCCGCCACGCTCTTTTTAGGCGAGGACTCGCCGCTCAACGTGCGCTCTGTTGCGGGCGGCGCCGTGGTCTTTATCGCCGTCGTCTCCATTCTTTCGCTGATGGTGCCGGGTACGAGCGACTCGTGCGACCTTATGTTCACGCCGCAAAACCTGTCCGCCTCGGGTGGCTATATCGGTGCGTTTATTGCGAGCGCGCTGCAGAAGGCCCTGGGTAAGCCTATCGCGATGGTGGTCCTGTTGGGTCTGGCCGTCGTCGGCTTCGTCATCATCGGCTTTTCGGTGGGCGGCGTTTTGCGCTCTGCCCGCGACCGTGCGGCCGATTTTGCCGAGCGCCGTCGTGCCGACGTCAACGCGAGTCCGTGGGGTGACGACGAAGCCCTGTCGGTGCCCGGCGTTGCTCGGCCGCACCTGAGCATTCTTCGTCAAAAGGGATCCGATGCTGCCGTGACCACGGTCATGGGCAACGATGCCGACCCGGTTCTGGACGATGACGACGAAGACGAGGATCCGTTTGTCGACGTGTCCGATGCCGTGGAGGCCGAGCGTGCTAAGACCACGCTGCTGCCGCGCCGTCATGCCAAGAAAGGTAAGACGGCTCCCAAGCTCAATACGAGTGAGCCCGACCCGTCATGGTCCGAGAGCGAGATTGAGCTTACCGAGGGTAATGACGAGGACGACGAGTCTCCGCTCGAGACTGCTAAAACCACCTTGCTGCCGCGACGTCAGGCAAAGCGCGGTCAGGTGACCGGCCAGCTCTCGATGGAGGACGATCCGGACAAGATCGACGAATCCGAGCCTCCGTTTGCCGTGAATCCCGTCTCGGCCGCCCCTCAAATTCCTGAGTTTCTCAAGCATCCCAAGGTTGCCGATGCGGCTGTCGCGGGCGCTGCCGAGGCGTCTACTTCTAGCGATGGGGGATCGGGCAATGCCCCCGCGGATAACGAGGGCGAAGAAGAGGACGGCCTTAAGCTTCCGCCGCTCGAAATCCTGCATGCAAACCCGCTGTCCGCTTCTGCCGCGTCTTCGGACAAGGAGCTGGAACAGACCGCCGAGTCGTTGCAGTCCACGTTGCTTGAGTTTGGCCGTAGCGCTCGCGTCGTCGGCTGGATTGCCGGCCCCACGGTGACGACCTTTAAGCTGCAGCCCGGCGAGGGCGAGCGCGTGAGCAAAATTTCGAGCCTTGAGGACGACATCGCGCTGTCGCTTGCTGCTCAGTCCGTGCGTATCTTTGCGCCGATTCCCGGCACCTCGCTCGTGGGTATCGAGATTCCCAATCGCAAGCGTCAGAACGTCAACTTGGGAGACGTGCTGCCCTATGTTAAGGGCGGTCCGCTTGAGCTTGCCATCGGCCGCGATGCAGAGGGCACGCCGGTCGTCGCCGACCTCGCCAAGATGCCCCACCTGCTGATCGCCGGTACCACGGGTTCCGGTAAGTCGGTCATGATCAACTCCATCATCACGACCCTGCTCATGCGCGCCCTTCCCGAGGACGTTCGCTTGATCATGGTCGACCCCAAGCGCGTCGAGCTCGCAGGCTATAACGGCCTACCGCATCTTTACGTGCCTGTGGTGACCGAGCCCAAGCAGGCCGCGAGTGCCTTGCAGTGGGCGGTGTCCGAAATGGAGCGCCGCCTGAAGGTCTTCGAGCGCCTTAACGTGCGCAAGATCTCGACCTATAACGAAAAGCAGGCCGCCGGCGAGTTTGAGCATTACGATAACCCGCCGCAAAAGATGCCCTACCTGGTCATCATCATCGACGAGCTTTCGGACCTGATGATGGTTGCCGGCAAGGACGTCGAGGCTTCGATTGTGCGTATCGCCCAGCTGGGCCGTGCCGCCGGTATCCACCTTATCGTGGCGACTCAGCGTCCGAGCTCCAACGTGGTGACGGGTCTCATCAAGGCAAACATTACCAACCGTATCGCCTTTAACGTCGCAACGGGCATCGACTCCCGCGTCATCATCGACCAGATGGGTGCCGAAAAGCTCACCGGCTTGGGTGACATGCTGTTCTCAAAGGTCGACTGGGGCAAGCCCCGCCGTATCCAGGGCTGCTTTGTTTCGGATGACGAGATCAACGAGATTGTCGAGTTCGTCAAGTCGCAAAGCGAGCCTGACTACCATGAGGAGATCCTATCGGCCGTGGCACCTGCCTCCATGTCCATGGCGGGTGGCGGCGGCATCGTGCGCACCGGCGTCGCCGAGCCCCAGGACGACGATCCGCTTATCTGGGAAGCCGCTCATATTGTGGTGGAATCGCAGCTGGGCTCCACATCTGGCCTGCAGCGCCGCCTGAAGGTTGGCTATGCGCGCGCCGGGCGTATTATGGACATGCTGGAAGAAAAGGGTGTCGTCGGACCGCCCGACGGTTCCAAGCCGCGCGAGGTCCTGCTGGATGAAGAAGGCCTTGCCGCGCTGGAATCCGTCGACGCCGAGATGGCACGTGAAGATCGTGAGTTTGGAGGATTCTGATGGCTGCACGCTTTGGTGACATGCTGCTCGAGCAGCGTCGCCGAATGGGCCTTTCCATTCAGCAGGTCGCCAACACCATCAAAATCAGGCCGCAGATCATCGAGTTTTTCGAAACCGGTAATTTTGCATCGATGCCCCCGCGCGGTTATGCCCAGGGCATGATTTCGAGCTACGCACGCTTTTTGGGCCTCAATCCGCGCGAGGTCGTCAACGCTTATTTTGATGAACTCATGGCATATGAACGCGAGACGTCGCAGCAGGGCGGTCGTTTTCAGGACGCCGCCGGCTACGTCAATTCGCGTTCCTCGGTCGACAACGGCCGTTTCCTGATGGTTCAGGGCGGACGTTCGACGCGTTATGGCCAGCGCCCTCAGCAGGCTGGCTATATTACCGAGTCTGGCTCGAGCGAGGAGATTCGTTCTCAGCGCGATCGTTTTCGCAGCACGCCGGCGCCCGAGGAGCGCGCACTCCCCGCTGCCCGCGGTGTCGCTCGTGACCCTCGTGCCGGCTACGGCGATGGCGGTTATTCCGATCGCGGGTACCGTGGCGTTTCTTCCGGTCGTCCGCGCGGCGGCTATGCAGACGCCGATACTACGCAGGTGACGCCTCGCCTTCGATCTCAGTCGCAGCCCTATAGCCAGCGTTCCTCAGCGGCTCGTTCGGGCCAGCGCAACTACCAGGGTCGTGGCGAGCTCGCCCCCCGCTCGGGTCAGCGCAATATGCAGCGCCAAGGTAGCTATCGCGGACGTTCCGACAATAACCGCGGTCGTATGCCCCAAGGCACTGGTCGCGGTGGCTCCAATCGTGGGCGCGGCGGTGGGCGTGCTCCCCAGAACAACGGTCTCGATCCTCGTATCGTTTACGCCGGTATCGGCGCCGTGGCGCTGCTACTGATCGTGCTCATCGTGGTGCTCCTGCGTGGCTGCGGCTCCTCGGCGCCCGAGTCGACGCCCGAGACGCCCGTTGCCACCAAGACAACGACTAAAAAGTCTTCCAACAAGACCGAATCCGTCGATGAGGATGAAGATACCGATGAGACGACGGACGAGTCGACCGATTCGGACGCCGCCAAGACGACGGCCAAGAAGGAAGAGAACGAGGTCACAAAGGTCAAGATCTCCGTTGCCAAGGGAAAGACTGCTTGGATTGAGGTCAAGGTTGATGGCAAGTCGGTCTATGGCGCCCAGGCGACCGGCCCCTTTGAGCAGGAATATACGCCCGAGTCCTCGATCGAGATCACCACGTCCAAGCCTTCCGATGTCACCGTTACCAAGAACGGTGAAAAGGTCCGCTACGACACTAAGACGTCGGGCGTGGCACGCGTGACGATCACCGTTCCCAAGAAGGAGACGACCGACTCCGAGGACGGCGAGAGCACTGACGGCACCGATGATGCCAACAGCGCGGATGGAACCGAGGCCCAGTCCACGGAGGGCACCAATACCGCTACCGACGGTCAAACGACGACCGATTCTACCGATTATTCGTACGACAGCTACTAAGCCGCTCGTAAGCGAAAGGATTAACCATGGCTAAAGATTCCAGCTTCGACGTCGTGTCCGAGGTTAATATGCAGGAGGTCGACAACGCCTTCCAGCAGACCACGCGCGAGATTTCTCAGCGCTATGACCTGAAGGACTCCGGCGCCACCATCGAGCTTTCGAAGGGCGACAAACTCTTTACGGTCAACGCCCCGGCCGACTTTGTCTCCAAGCAGATCATCGATGTCCTGAGCTCCAAGCTCATCAAGCGCGGCATCGATCTTAAGGCCGTGTCCTGGGATGCGCCTCAGGCTGCATCGGGCGGTACCGTGCGCGTGCTCGGTCACATCGTCGAGGGCATTGACCAAGCGACTGCCAAGAAGATCAATAAGGACATTAAGGATCAGAAGCTCAAGGTCAAGGTGACGATCGAGGCCGACAAACTGCGCGTCTCCTCTGCTTCCAAGGATGCGCTGCAGACTGTGATCCAGTTCCTGCGCGACCAGGACTACGGTCAGCCTCTGCAGTTCACCAACTACCGCTAATTCATTCGAAAGGACCGCTCTCCAACATGGATACACCGTTGGGCTCCGTGCTCTATATCACCCTCGGGTGCGCCAAGAACGAGGTCGATACCGACCGTATGCGTTCGCTGCTGACCGCCGCGGGCTACGAGGAGGCATTCGATCCGCAGGATGCCGATATCGCCATCGTCAATACGTGCTCGTTCCTTGCCTCTGCAACGTCCGAGAGCATCGAGACCACGCTCGAGCTTGCCAACGAGGTGCAGGACGGCGTACGTTCCTGCCCGATCGTCATGTGCGGCTGCGTGCCGTCACGCTACGGTGACGATCTGCCCGACGAGCTGCCCGAGGTCGCGGCCTTTGTGAAGGCCGACGAGGAAGACGGCATCGTGGCGGTCATCGATGACGTGCTGGGTGTTGAGCGCGAGATTGCCGCCTATATTCCGCAGGTCAAGCGTACCGTCGAGGGCGCTGTCGCCTATGTCAAGATCTCTGATGGCTGCAACCGCTTCTGTAGCTTCTGCATGATCCCTTATATCCGCGGTCGTTATCACTCGCGCAATGCCGAGAGCATTATCTCCGAGGTGCGCGACCTGGTCGCCGGTGGTGTGCGCGAGATCGTTCTTATCGGTCAGGACACGGGCATTTGGGGTACCGACTTTGCCGACGAGGACCTCGCCGAGGGTTCGCCGCGCAATCTGGCGCAGCTGCTGCAGGCCGTTGCTGAGGCGGTGCGTCCTCATAACGTGTGGGTCCGCGTACTCTACCTGCAGCCCGAGGGCATGACCGATGAGCTTATCGAAACCATTCGCGATACGCCCGAGGTGCTGCCCTATATCGATATTCCCGTGCAGCACTGCGACGCGCGCATCCTCAAGGCCATGCGCCGCTCCGGTTCCCGTCATGAGCTCGAGGACCTGTTCCGCGACCTGCGCGAGCGTATCCCCGGTATCGTGATCCGCTCCACGGCTATGGTCGGCTTCCCGACCGAGACTGACGACGAGTTCCGCGATCTTATCGACTTTATGGACACCGTCGGCTTTGACTACACGAGCGTCTTTGCCTACTCGCGTGAGGAGGGCAGCCTGGCCGCCAAGATGGAAGGTCAGGTCGATGAAGAGGTTAAGCTCGAGCGCGCCCAGGAGGCTATGGATCTGGCCGAGTCGCTCGGCTTTGCCGCCACGGCGGCCCATGTGGGCGAACGCGCCCAGGTGATCGTCGACGGCATCGAGGAGACCGAGGACGGCGCTGAGCTCATCGGACATGCCTGGTTCCAGGCGCCTGATTCCGATGGCGCGGTGCATCTGGATGCCAGCGAGGCATCTGTGGGCGATATTCTGACGGTCGAGTTTACCGATAGCTTCTGCTATGAGCTTATCGGCCATGTTGTGGAGTAGGAGAGCGTCGTGGCAAACGAGAGCAATAAGGAACTGACGAGTGTTTGGACGCCCGCCAACATCGTGACGTGCGTTCGCATCGTCTTTATCCCGGTGTTCATGATCGTGTCGGCGCTTTCTCACACGAGTGTTGCCGGTACAGATTGGAGCACCTTCGACGGCCCGCTCGCCGCCGCTGCCTTCATTCTGTACGTCATCCTGTCGTGCACCGATAAGGTTGACGGCTACCTGGCGCGCTCGCGCAACGAGATTACCGACTTCGGTAAATTCTTGGACCCCATCGCCGACAAGCTGCTCGTATTCTCGGCCCTGCTGCTATTCTTGGACTTTGGTGCCGTGTCGGTTTGGTCCGTGTTCATCATCTTGTTCCGCGAGCTGCTGGTAAGCGCCCTGCGCATGGTTGCGAGTGCCGCCGGCGTTGTCGTTGCGGCCGATAAGCTCGGCAAGTACAAGACGGCGACCACGATGGTCTCCATCTGCGGTTACCTGTGCGTCTTTGCGATGGCCGGCTTGCACCTTGGCCCGCTGGCGCTGACGCTCGGCATCTACTCGGTGTCGCGTTTCCTGTACGCCGTTGCCGTTGTCCTGACCGTTATCTCGGGCGCCCAGTACTTCTGGAACTGCCGCAAGATCGTCTTTTCGGTCTAGGTCCTAGTGGGTATGACGGACTCTTTTGAGCAGATTTCCGCACATAACGAGGAGCTGGCGCGCGATATTGTCGAGCGCGCGAGCGCTCGGGGCGTGACGGTTTCGACGGCTGAGTCGCTGACAGCAGGTATGATCGCCTCGACGATTGCCGATATCCCGGGCGCCTCGGCGGTGCTGCGTGGCGGTGCGGTGACCTACTGCGATGAGATCAAGCATCGCGTTTTGGGTGTTGATCAGGAGACGCTCGACCGCTATACCGCGGTGTCGCATCAGACCGCGCGCGAGATGGCGGCGGGTTCGCTGGAGCTGTACCAGAGCGATATTGCCGTGAGCGCAACGGGTTATGCCGGCCCCGGCGGCGGCACTGAGGACGATCCGGCTGGCACTTTCTATATTGGCTGGGCGTATCGCGCGGCTGATGGGGAAGTGCCGGTCGTGGACTCTGTGCGCTGCCACTATGAGGGCGACCGTTCGTGTGTTCGTGCCCATGCGGTCGCGGAGGCATTGGGACGCATTGCCCTTGTGCTCAACTCTATGGAATAGACGTGTTTTCAGGGGCCTTAGGGCCCCTTAATTGTGGAGATAGGGACCCCTGACGAATTTAGCGTTTGCGCTGGTTATAGGTGTATTCTTGCCTTCCTTGTTCTTATTCGGCCCTTTGTGGTCAAGCATTTGGTCAGTGTTTGGTCGGCGTTTGGTTGGGTTTTGGAAAGACTGCCTGCATATGATTGGCCTGAACGGTTGACCACGAACAGCCGTTCGTTTACTATCAATGCAGGTTGTTAAGAGGAGGGCTATTCATGGCCAAGAATTCAGGTCCCGTACGTACCGTTCATGCACCCACGACGGGTAAAGAGCGCGAAGAGATGATCGCCACCACCAAGGCCGAGATCGAGAAGAAGTTCGGTCAAGGCTCCATCATGAGGTATGGTGACGGCGGCCCCGAGCTTGAGGTCGAGGCCATCCCCACGGGCGCTCTGGCACTCGATGCCGCTCTGGGTATCGGCGGTGTGCCGCGCGGCCGTATCGTCGAGATTTACGGTCCTGAGTCCTCCGGTAAGACGACGCTTTCGCTCGAGATCCTGGCCGAGGCCCAGGCAATGGGTGGCGTGGTGGCATTTATCGATGCCGAGCACGCGCTCGATCCCACGTATGCCGCGCGCATTGGCGTGGATATCGACGAGGTACTGATTTCCCAGCCCGATACGGGTGAGCAGGCGCTCGAGATTGTTGACATGCTCGTGCGTTCCGGCGCCATCGATGCCATCGTCGTCGACTCCGTCGCCGCGCTTACCCCGCGTGCCGAGATCGAGGGAGAGATCGGCGATACCACGGTCGGCTTGCAAGCTCGCCTGATGAGCCAGGCGCTCCGCAAGCTTGCCGGCTCGCTGTCCAAGTCCAACACGACGT
>UQSB01000064.1 GCA_900543505.1 uncultured Collinsella sp.
CTTCCTCGGGGAGCAGGGCCACGATGTCGTCGAGCAGGTCACCCGTGCCATGGCCGTGCAGGGCCGAGAGCGGCGTGGGCTCACCGATGCCGAGCGAATAGAACTCCCAGATGTTGTCGTTCTCGCGATCGGGGTTATCGAGCTTGTTCACCAGCAGAAAGACCGGCTTGTCCGAGCGCTTGAGCATGCGGGCGACCGACTCATCCTCCTCGGTGACACCGGTGCGGCCGTCGACCACAAACAGGATGACGGCCGCTTCCTCGGCGGCGGCGAGCGCCTGGTCGCGGATGGACGTGGCAAAGACGTCGTCGCTCTTGAGCGGCTCGATACCGCCCGTGTCGACGATGGTGAACTCGCGGCCGTTCCAATCGGCCGTGTGATACGAGCGGTCGCGCGTGACGCCGCGGGACTCGTGGACGATGGCGTCCGAGGTCTGGGCCAGGCGGTTAACGAGCGTGGACTTGCCCACGTTGGGGCGTCCGACGACGGCGACGATAGGTTTCATCTGCTCTCCTTTAATGGGTAGGGTCAGTGGAATTAGTAGAGTCGGCAGGCACAATGCCAAGGATGTGCTCCAGGGTATCGAGCAGCTCATGCGGCATGGTCGATACCACATGAACCTCGGCGCCGCGACTGGTAAGGCTTGCGAGTAAATCGTCACGATGATACTCGTCAAGCGTCATGCCGTCAGCGTTGAACATGAGCTTAGGCACAAAGAGCATAACCCCCGACAGGTCTTGGGGCAGCTGCTCCAGAATGTCGCACGCGACGATGAGGCCGGTCACGTCCACGTTGCCGCCAAAGTAGCGGTTCTTGATGGCCGTGACGGTGCCGTCGAGACCATGCGGCGACTCCACAAAGCGTGCCACGGTGTCGCGCGCGCTGGCGCCCGAAAGGCACAGCAGGTGCTGGCTGCGTGCGGCGATGGCCTCGCGGACGCGGGCCAGTCGCTCGGTATCGGCGGCAAGCACGTCGTCGGTCTCGTCTAGATACGAGCGGATCATGCCGATGCCGTCGTAGTACTGCGGGTAACCGTCGTAAAAGTCCGCCTCGGGAGGATCGATGCCGGCGTCCAGATAGAACTCGTCGCTCATCTGGAAGGTGTGGCGGCCAAAGCGCTCGAAGGCACGGTCCTGGTAGGGACGGATCATGGCAATGGTCTCGCGCGCTAGCTCGGGCTTGTCGCTGTAGGACCAGCTAAAACGGTTCTGATGCTTGGTAAAGCCGAGCGGCACGATGCCCAGGCTTGTGATTTGCTCGTGCTCCTCGCAAAAGCGCAGGGTCTTTTCCAGCTCCTCGCCGTCGTTCATGCCGGGGCACAACACGATCTGCGCGTGAATCTCGATGCCGGCGGCCATGATGGTCTCGAGTACGTCCATGCCTCGCTGGGCGTTACGGCCCATCATACGACGGCGGACGTCGGGGCTCACAGCGTGGACCGACACGTTCATGGGACTCATGTTGCGCTGGATGACGTTTTGCACGTCCTCGTCGGTGAGGTTCGTAAGCGTGACAAAGTTGCCTTGCAAAAAGCTTAGGCGATAGTCGTCGTCGCGAATATAGAGCGTGGAGCGGCCGCCCTTGGGGAGCATGGTCATAAAGCAGAACACGCAGGCGTTGACGCAGGTACGCATGCCGTCGAAGATGGGGCCATCGAACTCCAAACCCCAATCCTCGCCGGGAAAGCGGTCGAGCTCGACGGGGGTGACGGTGCCGTCGCGCGGGTCGAAAACCTCGAGGTCGACGGTATCATCGTCGGCCTCCCAGAGCCACACGATCATATCGGTAAGCTGCTCGCCGTTGACCGTAAGTACGCGCATGCCCGGCTCGATACCCACATCCCACGCGGGCGATTCGGGACGCACGTTCTTTACGAGCGCGCCCTCACCCGGCTCGGGGTCGCGGCTGCGCCCGTAATCGGCCACCTCGGCGGCGTATGCGGGTACGGTCTGGTCCATGATTAGCGGCAAAGCTCCTTGATGCGCGTTACGGCGCGCTCGATGTGTTCTTGCGGGGTTGAGGCTCCGGCGGTGATGCCGATGTGGTGAGCGTCGGTAAACCACGCGGCCAGAAGCTCGGAAGCTTCCTCGATGTGATGCGTGTGCTCGCAGGCGTCTGCGCAAATCTGAGCCAGGCGGCGGGTGTTGCCCGAGTTCTTGCCACCCACGACGACCATGCAATCACAGCGTTTGGCAAGTGATGCGGCTGCCTGCTGGCGCTCGCTCGTGGCGGCGCAGATGGTGTTGATCACGCGCAGCTCCTGCACGCGCGGGGTGATGGCAGCCACGACCTCGGCGAGGTTCTGCGCGGTCTGGGTGGTCTGCACAACCAGGCCCACCTTGCCCTTGAGCGGCAGCGCGTCCGCATCGGCAGCGCAACTCACGACCTGCGCGTTATCACCAGCGTGGCCCAGGATGCCCTCCACCTCGGGATGGCCCGGCTCGCCCACGACGAGTACGCGGTAGCCCTCGCGTACCAGGCGCTCGGCGGCCACATGGACCTTCTTCACGTAGGGACAGGTGGCGTCGACCACGGTAAGGCCGCGCTCGCGGGCAGCATCGATCACTTGCGGCACCACGCCGTGGGCGCGGATGATCACGGTACCGGTTGCGGCGCTATCCAGGTTCTCAGCCAGGCTAACGCCTGCCTCAGCGAGCTCGCGCACCACGATAGGGTTATGGATGAGCGGACCCAAGGTATGGACCTGATTGCACTCCCCTGCCTGCGGCGCAGCGGCCAGCGCCATATCGAGCGCACGCTGTACGCCGTAGCAAGTGCCGGCGTGGGCGGCGATCTCGATGGTAGGCGCGGTTGCGTGGTCGGACGCAGTCGCGGCGGTGTTCGTCACGTTCTCGATCATGGCTAGAACCTGCCCGGATGCTCGGCGCACAGCTCGTCACGCATGGCGTATACGCGGCTCATGGCCTCGGACTCAAACCAGGCCAGGCGCTCCGTGCGCTTAAGCCCGGCCGGTGCGTCGGAAAGCGAGACGGCCTTGCCGGCACGAATCCAGCACTTCTTGGGACGCATGAGCTTTTTGCCCGCGGGCGTGATGTCGGACCAGCCGCAAATGGCGAGCGGGTTGACGGGCGCCTTGCCCATCTGAGCGATGAGCGCAAAACCGCCGTGGACCTCGGGCTTGATCTCGCGCGAGCGGATGCGCGTGCCCTCGGGGAAGATCAGGACGTCCTCGCCGCGCTGCAGCGCATGCTGGGCGGCGCGCAGGCACTTCATATCGGCAGTACCGCGCTCCACGGGGATGCCGCCAACGCGGCTAAAAGCCCAGCGCACAATCTTGCTCTTGGCGAACTCGGACTTAAAGATAGGGCGAATGCGGCGGCCGCCAAAGAACAGCGCCGTCTCCACGGCCAGCAGCTCGGCCATCGAGGTGTGGTTGCAGATGACCACGCTGCCGCGGCCGTCCTGGCGCTCAAACAGCAGATCGGCATCTTCGACCTTCCAACGCCACATGAGCTTGGAGAAGGCCCAAAGGATGGCCATGACTACGACGACGGTACCGCGGATGAGCGCCGGGAACTCGGCGTAGGGGGCGTTGTAATAGTCCTCGGGCGTCTGCTTAAACAGGCGCATGGGCTACCTCCTTTGGTTGATGAGGACCTCGATAATGCGGACGACCTCGTCGATGGTATGGGCGGTGGAGTCGACGTGCACGGCGTCCTCGGCGGGGATGAGCGGGGCGACCTCGCGGCTGCTGTCGAGCTTGTCGCGCTGCTTAAGGGCGTCGAGAGTCTCGTCGACCTCGGCCTCGAGTTGCGCGGGCGTGAGCGGCTGAGCGTCGTTTTGGTGGCGCTGCAGCACGCGGCGGCGGGCGCGCTCGCGCGGGTCGGCGGTCAGGAAGACCTTGACCTGCGCGTTAGGGAACACGACGGTTCCGATGTCGCGACCCTCGGCCACGATATCGCGGTCCTCGGCGGCGCGGCGCTGATGGATGAGCATGGCGGCGCGCACGCCCGGGTAGGCCGAGACTTTGGACACGTTGGCGTCGACCTGCGGGGTGCGGATGGCGGCCGAAGCGTCCTGGCCGTCAATGGTCAGGCGCGTGTCCTCGCCGGTGCCGTTGGTAAAGCGAATCTCGATCTGCTCGGCGAGGGCGTCGATGGCCGCCTCGTCGTCTAGATCGATGCCGCGGTCGAGCGCGGCGAAGGTGACGGCGCGATACATGGCGCCCGTGTCGAGCTTGTTAAAGCCCAGCTGGCGGGCGATCTCCTTGGCGATGGTGGATTTGCCGGAACCGGCGGGGCCGTCGATGGCGACGATCATGCAGTGCTTCCTTTCGATGGTTGACGTGCTGGTATGGTTCGCGGGCGCTGTATTGGTTGGCGGTCTGCCTAGCCGGTGTAACGCTCGCGGTAGGTATTGCGCTTGGGTGCGGAGCCGTGGCTGCCGTGGTGACGCGTGCGGGTCGCGGCGTTGGTCGCCGCCGCGCCGGCGCGCTTGCCGACGGCCTGCTTGGGCGGGATGCCGCCGGCCTTGAGGATCTGCACCTCGCGGTCGGTGAGCTCGCGCCACGAGCCCTTGGCCACGCCCTCGAGCTCAAGGCCGGCAAAGTTGCAGCGATGCAGGCGGATTACCGGATGGTGGATCTTGCTCAGCATGCGCTTGACCTGGTTCTTGCGACCCTCGCGGATGATGACCTCCACGGCGGTGGTACCGGGCTTGACGCCTTGCGGTGCCACAGCCTCTGCCTCGCGCGCGTTGATGACGCGGCAGATCGCCGGCTGGCACAGGCCGTCGTCGAGCTCGATGCCACGGCGGAGCGGTCCCAAGTCGCGATCGGTCAGGTGGCCGTCCACGAGTGCTTGGTAGGTCTTATAGACATGCTTGCTGGGGTGCAGCAGGTCCTGCGACAGGTCGCCGTCGGTGGTAAAGAGCAAAAGGCCTGTGGTGTCGCGGTCCAGGCGACCCACCGGGAAGAGCCCCGGATAGCGGTCGCGCGGGACCAGGTCTGCCACGCAAGGTCGCTCCTGCGGGTCGCTCATGGTGGTGAGGTAGCCGGTCGGCTTGTAGAGCATCAAGTACACGGCGCCCTGGTTGAGCTTGACGGGCATGCCGTCGACCTCGATATGGTCGCGGTCGACGTCGACCTTGGTGCCCAGTTCGGTCGCGACCTGGCCGTTGACGGTCACGCGGCCGGCAGTCATCAGGTCTTCCGACCCGCGGCGGCTCGCCACGCCCGCGCGCGCCAAAAAGCGCTGCAGGCGCATGGTGTGCGGATAGACGGGCTGGGCGTCGGACTCGTGCGTATCCGCGTTGGGTACCGCAGCGCCGGCGCGCGTCTCCCCTACTTCGTTAGTCCTCGTCATGCAAATCCTCCGAGATCTCGTCGACGACCAGGGTTTCCAAGTTCTCGACTGCCTCAACATCTTCAACATCGGTATCGAGCAGCTCGCGCTCTTCGTCCAGGTCCTCGGCCTGCTCCTCGAGCGTGGACTGAATGCTGCGGCCGCTCAGGCGCTCGCGGATAAACTGACGCGACTGCTCGTCGGGGGCAAACTGCTCCAGATCGGGCAGATCGCGGGTGGAGCGCAGACCGAACTTTTCCAAGAAGGCGTTGGTCGTGCCGTAGATGATGGCTTGACCGCGCTGGGGGTCGCGTCCGAGCTCGCGCACCAGACCTTTGTCCACGAGCGACGCGATGACGCCGTCGGAATTGACGCCGCGGATGCCCTTGACCACCTCGCGCGTCACGGGCTGGTGGTATGCGATGACGGCCAGTGTTTCGAGCGCGGCCTGCGACAGCTTTTGCGTGTCCCAGCTCAACACATTGGCCTCGACCACGTCGTGGTAGGCGGGGTGCGTAAACAGGCGCCAGCCGCCGGCGACCTCACGCAGCTGAAAGCCACGGTTGGCCTCCTCGTACTCAACCTTGAGCTCGGCGAGCAGCGATGCGCACTCGCCGGGGGCGATATCCAGTGCGCCGGCGAGCGCGGGCGCACTCACCGGGTCGCTCGACACCAGCAGCAGCGCCTCGAGGGCGCCTTTGAGGCTGTTTGCCTCCAGCGTTGAAAGGGTTGACATGGTTGCTGCTCCTATTCGGTGAGCTCGGGGCCCTCGCCGGGCACGTATGCCTCGGCGCCCTCGACTCGGTTGATGCAGATGGTTCCGAAGATCTCGTCCTGGCTCAGCGTGAGCGAACCGCGCTTGGCAAGCTCAAGCATGGCCAGGAAGGTGACGACGAGTTGCTCGGTGGTGGCGTCGCCGTCCAACAGCTCGCGGAAGGTGCAGGTTTGGTGCGCCATGGTAAAGCGGTCGACTGAGGCCACGGTCAGGTCGAGCGGTACGCGATGCGGCGCCACATGCTCGGCCTCCAGCAGGAAGGTCTGGCGCTTGCCGTCCAGGTCGGCACAGATAACGGCCAGGCCGCGCAGGGTGATGCCAGCCAGATAGTCGGGCATGAGCCCTAGGAACTCAGGGTCGGGGCCGGCCACACGCGGATGCATACGGCTTTCGGCCTGCATGCGGGCACCGAGGGCCGCAGCCGCGCCTTTAAACTGCTTGTAGGCAATCAGGCGCTGGATCAGGACCTCGCGCAAGGCGTCGCCGTCGAGCGCGCTGAGTTCCTCGAGGTCTTCGTCGAACTCGTCATCGTCGTCATCGACTTTGCGCGGGGCCTCCTGCGGCACCAGAGAGGCGGCCTTGATGTCCAGAAGGGTTGCCGCGACCAGCAGAAAGTCGCTCGCCACGTCCAGGTCCAGCGCCTCGATGCGCTCCACCTCGGCAAGGTACTGCTCGGCCACCTCGCTGATGGAGATGGCGCCGATATCTACTTTTTGGCGGGTTACCAGCTGCAGCAACAGGTCGAACGGCCCGCTGTAGACCTGAGTCGACACGCGATACGACATCTTCGACCTCCTTTGACGGCGCCTTCGCGGCGCGGTTTGGGTGCATGTTGCGACCGTTTTGCGCGGTCGACCTGTAAGTTTACCTTAGATGCCGGCGATTGCGAAGTTGAGCAGCCACTCGGCCAGCGGATACACGGTAACGTCGAAATAGCGGACGATCACATCAATGCCAGTCCACATGGGCAGCAGATACAGCACGATGATGAGGATGGGCATGGCGTATTGCTGCAGGTGGTAGTAGTTGTTGAGCGCCTTGCCTTTGAGGAACGGCACGATGATCGACGAGCCATCGAGCGGCGGGATCGGGATGAGGTTGAAGAATGCGAGTGACAGGTTAACCACGATAAACGTGGCGCCGAAGTTCATGATCTGTGACGCCAGGGCAAAGGAGATGCCGGTGTAGAGGTTGCCGTACGCCACGTGCATGAGTGCCGCGGCAAGGCACGCGAGTGCGATGTTCGACGCGGGGCCGGCCGCGCTCACCAGGACCTCGTCGCGCTTGGGGTGCTTGAGGTTGTTGAGGTAGACGGGCACGGGTTTGGCGAAGGCGAACACCGGGCCGCCGGCCGCGAGCATGAGCAGCGGCAGGATGATGGTGCCAAACGGGTCGATATGGTTAAGCGGGTTGAGTGACACGCGGCCGCGCGAACGGGCCGTCTTGTCGCCGAGCGCCCAGGCCGCGGCGGCGTGTGCGCTCTCGTGGATCACGATGCCCACGATGACGGCGACGGCGCTGGCGAGCAGGTTCATGAGGTAGCTGCTGGACATAGCGCTCCCCTAGCGGACGCGGCGCGAGGCGCGCGTGAGCAGGTAGTCGATCACAAACAGGATCACGGTGACGATGGCGTAATCCAGGCGGAACACGCCGCCAAAGGGCGACGTGATGACGCCATAGCCGGCGATGGCGCTCGGCAGTGCGCGCGAAAGCTCAACGACAAAGCCTACGATCTGCAGCTTGGCGGTGAGGCCGCTAAAACACAGCAGCACGGTCATCGCGCTCATAAAGATGCCGCAGATGCGACAGGCGATGGCGATGATGCTCATCGCCACGGCAGCGGCCTTACGAGAGTTCACGCGCGGTCTCCTCTTCGATCTGGGTGGAAAGCTCCAGCCATTCGTCCTCGAGCTTGGGCAGCTCTTGCTTAAGGCCGTTATATTCCCCCAGCGCGGCGTTGAACTTGTCTTGATCGGCATAAAGCTCTTCGCTTGCCATCAATTCCATAAGCTCGTCATAGCGGGCGCGCTTTTTGTCCAGCTCTGTCTCGATCTTTTTGAGCTGGTTACGCACGCCCTTGAGCTTTTTGTTGAGCGCAGCGCGGGCTTGGGCCTCGGCGCGCTTTTGCTCCTTGGTCTTTTTGCCCTCGGCAGGCTTGGGGGCGGCGACGGGGGTGTCGGCCTGGGCAGCGCTGGCCTTGGTGGACTTGGTCGTGGCCGGCGCGCTCTCCGTGGACGCCTCGGCGGCGGCGCGGGCCGCGAGGTCCTCACGCTTGTAGAGGTAGTAGTCGTAGTCGCCGTCGTAGACCGTGACTTGGCCGTCGCGGATGTCGATGACGCGGTTGGCCACGGCGCGTACCAGGTGCTCGTCGTGACTGATTAGCACGATGGTGCCGGGGAAGTTTTGCAGGGCGTTCTCGAGCATGTCCACCGAGTCGATGTCCAGGTGGTTGGTGGGCTCGTCCAGGCACAGGAGCGCCTCGGGGGCCACGAGCATCTTCGCCAGGGCCAGACGCGCCTTTTCGCCTCCGGAGAGGACGCGTACCTGCTTTTCGATGGAATCGTTGTCGCTAAACAGGAAGGCGCCTAGCAAGCTGCGCTGCTGCGGCACGGTCCACTTGGGCGTGACGGTGTCGATCTCTTGCAGGACGGTGTTGGACTCGGTCATGCCCTCGAGCGCGTGCTGGGCGTAATAGGCCACGCCCACGTTGGTGCCCAGATCGCGGGTGCCGGTGGTGGGCGGCTCCAGGCCGGCGAGGATCTTCATGAGGGTGGACTTGCCGGCGCCGTTGGGGCCGACGAGTGCCACGTGCTCGCCGCGGTAGAGCTTGAGGTCGATGTCGCTGTAGATGTGTTTGTTGCCGTAGGACTTGGAGACGCCCTCCAGGCCCACGACCATATCGCCGGAGCGCGGCGGGTCGGGGAACTTAAAGTCGATGTGCTTGTGGCCCTCGGGCAGGATGACGAGCTCCTTTTTGATCTGCTCGATCTTGCGGATGCGCTCCTGCGCCTGGGCGGCCTTGGTGGGCTTATAGCGGAACTTGTCTACGAAGACCTGCATGTGGGCGATGTCGCGCTCCTGGGCGGCACGCTTTGCGCGCATCTGCTCCAGGTTGTCCTCGCGCTGCTTGAGGTAGCTGCTGTAGTTGCCGGTGTAGGTGGTTACGCGGCGGTTCTCGAGGGCGGCGACGTGGTCGACGCAGGCGTCCATGAAGGCGCGGTCGTGGCTGACGATGAGGACGGCGCCGTCGTAGTTGGCGATAAAGCCGCGCAGCCACTGGACGCTTTCGAGGTCCAGGTGGTTGGTGGGCTCGTCCAGCAGCAGCAGGTCGGGGTGGCGCAGGAAGAGCTTGGCGAGCGCGATGCGCATCTGCCAGCCGCCCGAGAACTCGGAGCATGGGCGCTCAAAGTCGGTGACCTTAAAGCCCAGGCCGGAAAGGATTTTGCGGGCGTTGCTCTCGAGCTCGTAGCCGCCCAGGTGCTCAAAGCGGTCCTGGACCTGGCCGTACTCGTTAAGGAGTGCGTCGACGTCCTTGCCCTGCTCGGAGAGCTCGGTGATCTGGGCCTGCAGCTCGTTAGCGCGCTCGCCCATGCGGCGGATTTCCTTGGCGGCGGCCATGACCTCGGCAAGGATGGTGGTGTCCTTGTGCTCCAGATTAGTTTCCTGCTCTAGGTAGCCCACCTGGCAGTCCTTGGCGTACTGGACCTGGCCGGCGTCGGGGCTGTCGATGCCCATGATGATTTTGAGCATGGTGGTTTTGCCGGCGCCGTTGGGGCCCACGAGCGCGAAGCGCTCGCCGGGGGTGGTCTGGAAGG
>UQSB01000065.1 GCA_900543505.1 uncultured Collinsella sp.
CGCACCGCGGTCGGGGATGGCAAACACGCAGGCATAGCGCTTGCCCACGACCTCCTGGATGCGCGTCATAAAACGGTTGTCCGAGCCTGCGATGGCAGGCTGCTCAATCTTGAGCTCGGCCGTCACCGCACCGCCGGCACGGATGAGGCTCACGTAGTTCAGGCGTTGCTGGGAGCCAAAGTCGAGTTGCTGGGCACGCACGTACAGGCCGTCCAGACGGTCGACCCCCGCCTCGCCGGCACGTGCCTCGATATCCTCGTAGGCGCGCAGGCAATCGTCGAACAGCGAGCGCGGCTCGGACAGCACCACGAGCGCCTTGCCGCTCACATGCGACAGCGGGCTCACGGTCTGGCCGTACATCACCGGCAAAAAGCGGTCGAGCTCGGGCGTGACGATGCGCGCATCCACCATCTCGAGCAGCGCCGCCAGTTTGCTGTCGTCCTGGCTGGCACGATAGAGCGCCACATGCATGTTGTGGACGGCGTCGTCGGTGAGTGCGAGCTCGCGACAGGGGAAGATCTCGATGCTGTCCTCGTTGCCGATGGTCTGGCCCGTGGAACTCACCATGCGGCGGATACGGTCGATCTCGTCGCCGAAAAACTCGATACGCACGGGCGCCTTTTCCTGTGCGGGAAACACCTCGACGGTGTCACCGTGCACGCGGAACAGGCCGGGTGCATCGGCGGCGCCGGCATTGGTGTAGCCCATGCCCACCAGGCGCTGCGGCACCTCGTCAAAAGGGATCTCCTCGCCCACCGCAAAGGTCGTGGACTCCCAGTAGCGGCTCTCGACCGGCGGCACGCAGCGCAGCAGTGCGCGGGCCGAGGCGACCATAATGCAGTTGTCGCCGCGCACGATGCGTCCCAGGGCCTCGCAGCGCTGCGCCACCACGGCGTCGTCGGGCGCCTGCTCACGCCACGGATAGTCCTTGCGCTCGGGAAAGCGGCACACATGCGCCAGACCCACATAGGCGGCCAGGCTGCGCGCGGCGCGATCGGCCGCGTCCTCGCCGCTCACGATATAGACCGTGGGACGCGGGCGGCGCGCAAACTGGGCTGCCGCCATGAGCGTGCGGCCCGACTGCGACACGGCCAGCGTCACGTCCTCGCCGGCATCGAGTCCGGCCTCGACGGTCTGCAGCGCCTCGGCAGTGTAGAGCTGCGCGGCTATACGGTGAATGAGCATGTGGTCCTCCGGCATCGCAACGCCAAAAGCCCGCCGGGGCAGGCTCGGCGGGTCGTACATCAAAACTATTGATTGTCATGGTAACGCATGGGGCGGACTCCGGCTCAAGGGCAAACCCAGCCCCGCAAAAAACGCCAGACGAAGATGCGTTCCGCCCTACCCCGCCACGCGCACGCTGGGGCACAAATCTGCCAGCGGACACTCGTCACACTTGGGTTTGCGGGCGTCGCAGATCTCGCGACCAAAGGTGATCCACTGATGGTTGACCGACTCCCAATACTCGTGCGGCAAAATCTTGAGCAGATCCTGCTCGGTCTTGAGCGGTTCCTTGGCATGCGTCTTGGGACTCAGCATCAGGCGGTGCGCAATGCGGTTGACGTGCGTGTCCACCGCGATGCCCTCAACGATGCCAAATCCCACGTTGAGCACGATGTTCGCCGTCTTGCGTCCCACGCCCGGCAGCTTTACAAGCTCCTTCATGTCGGCCGGTACCTCGCCGCCGTAGTCGGCAACGATCATCTGCGCGGCCTCCACGGCATGCTTGGCCTTACTCTTATAAAAGCCGAGCGACTTAATGGTGTCCGCCACATCGGCCACGCTCGCCCCTGCCATGGCCTCGGGCGTGGGCCACTGGGCAAACAGCTGCGGCGTCACCTTGTTGACCTGCGCGTCGGTCGTCTGAGCCGAGAGCAGTACCGCGATGAGCAGCCTAAAGGGATTCTCGTGGTCCAAGAAGCACTCGACCGGGCCATAGCGACGGTTAAGGCGCTCGCACACCTCGATGGCGCGTTCGCGTTTGGCGGCATTGGTCTCGCGTGGCATAACGACTCCTCGGCTCGGCAGAAACAAAACTTCTCGGAAACGATTGTCCCACGTACGGGGGCCTTAAGCCTCCAAAAATGCGCCGGTCTGGCGGCCCCACAGGCTTGCGTACTCGCCGCCCGCCTCGACGAGCTGCGCATGCGTGCCGTCCTCGACAATCTCGCCGTCTGCCAGCACTACGATGCGGTCGAGTGCCGCCACGGTGGACAGGCGATGCGCCACCACAATGGAGGTGCGCCCGCGCATCAGGTTCTCGAGCGCCTCCTGCACCAGCGCCTCGGACTCACTGTCCAGGGCAGAGGTCGCCTCGTCGAGCACCAGAATCGGCGCGTCGGTCAGAATAGCGCGAGCGATGGCAACGCGCTGGCGTTGGCCGCCCGAAAGCTTAACGCCGCGCTCGCCAACCATGGTGTCAAAGCCATGGGGCAGGCGATCGATAAACTCAGTCGCGTTGGCCAGGCGCGCGGCCTCGCGGATCTGCTCGTCGGTGGCATCGGGGCGGCCGTAGGCGATATTCTCGCGAATGGAGCGGTGGAACAGCAGCGCCTCCTGCGGCACGTAGGCAACCTGGCGGCGCAGGCTCTGCTGCGTGCAGCGCGAGACGTCCTGGCCGTCCACGAGCACGCGGCCGCCCTGTACGTCGTCCAAGCGCAACAGCAGCTTGGTGAGCGTCGTCTTGCCCGAGCCCGATTTGCCCACCAGACCCACGCGCTGGCCCGCCGCCACATGGAGCGTCAGGTCGTCGAACACGCTCTCGCCCGCCGCGGCATCACGGTATGCAAAGCTCAGGTGCTCAAAATCAATCGCGCCCTCGCGCACCTTGAGCTCGGGGGCGTTCTCGTCGTCTGCCACCAGACGCGGCTCGTCCAGCACGCGCGTCATCTCGGCCGCATCGCCCAGCGCGCGGTTGATGCGCTGCATCATGGAGCTCACGTAGTTCAGACGCATGGTGAGGTTGTACGTATAGGTAAAGATCATAACGAGCGCACCGGCCGAGATGTCGAACCACGCGTTGCCGCCCGCCACGAACACACTCACCACGGCCATGGTAATGACGATAAGGCCCGAGGTCGTAAAGTTGCGCTGCATCATGGCGTGCATCGAGACCGTCTCGGCATCGCGCGCGGCGCGATCGGCGGTATCGAACAGGTCGCGCTCAAAGTCCTCGCGCCCGCAGGTCTTGACGGCCAGGATGTTCGTGACCGCGTCGGACAGTACGCCCGAGAGTTTGTTTTGCGCGGCGGACGTCGCGGCCGAAAGCGGCATGATGCGCTTGTACATAAGCCAGACAAACGCAATGTAGACGACCATGATGCCCACCAGGATCACGGTAAATGTGGGCACCACCGGAGCGAGCGCCGCCACCGTGCAAATGACCGAGGTGATGGTGGGGATAAGCGAATACACCGTCACGTCCACCAGCCCCGTGTAGCCGCTCATAAAACGGCTCGTCTGGCTCACAAGCGATCCGCCAAAGCGGCTGGTGTGAAATGTCATGGATTGATTGGAGAGCGTGTCGAAGCACAAGCGCGCCAGGTGGTAGTTACCCGCGATCTCGAGCTTGTAGACGGTGTAGTCCTGTAGCTTGGAGAGGATCTGACCCACCAGATTAACGAGTACGAGCGCCAGAATGTAAGGACCAAAGACCTCAAACACCTGGTCACCTGCCACGGGGCCGGCCTGGACGCGGTCGACGATAAGCGCCATCACGTAGGTGTTGGCAAACGTAAGCAAAAAGATATAGCCCGCCGACGAGAGCACCGAGAGAAAGACGATCAGCGGCTGCGTGCGCGTGACATCCCAAAAACGCTGCAGCGTGCGGCGCACGGTAGAGCGCTTGAGCGGACTGGTGCTTCTCTGAGACATGGGCTTCCTTTCGCGTCTGATAGGGCGAGAGGCCATTGTTGCACATTGAAGCGCGCTTCAGTCAAGCGCGACGCGAAAAGCGCCCGCGCCCCGCGTTTACGCCGGCGCGCAGCCGTCCGTTGCGGCTAGTCCTCGTCCTCTTGGTCTGCGGGCAGGCCTGCGGACGTGAGCCCCAAGATCGCGTCGGCCTGGTCGGTATCCTCCAGCGCGTCGATATCCTTGAGCTTGCGTTCCATAACGTTAGTGCGCGTGGTGATGATGCCCTCGACCGTTTTACCCGCGGTCTCGATCTGCTGCTGGGCACGACGCAGCGCCGCCTGATAGCGCGGCAGCTCGGCCTTGACGGCGGAAAGTACGCGCAGCACGTCATCAGTGCGTTTTTGCAACTTAAATGTCTGGTAGCTCATCTGCAGACTATTGAGGATGGCCGCCATGGTGCTGGGGCCGGCAACGTTGACGTGATAGTCGCGGCCCAGGGTCTCTATAAGCCCGGGGCGGCTGACGACCTCGGCGTACAGGCCCTCAAACGGCACGAACAGAATGCCAAAGTTGGTGGTCGCGGGCACGCTCAGGTACTTTTCGCAGATGTCCTTTGCCTCGCGCTTCACCATCATATCGAGCGCCTTGCGCGCGGCGGCCACAGCCTCCGCGTCGCCCGACTCCTGGGCGTCGAGCAGATGCTCGTACGCGTCGCCCGGAAACTTGGAGTCAATCGGCAACAGCACGGGGTCGCCCTCGTCCACCGGCAGCTTGACGGCAAACTCAACGCGTTCCGAGGCGCCGGGCTTGGTGGCGACGTTTTCCAGATACTGGTCGGGCGTGAGGATGTCCGCCAGGATCGCGCCCAGCTGCACCTCGCCCAAAATGCCACGCGCTTTGACGTTGCCCAGCACGCGCTTAAGGTCGCCCACGCCGGTGGCGATAGACTGCATGTCGCCCAGGCCCTTGTACACGGCCTCGAGCTGGTCGCTCACCTGCTTAAACGATGCCGACAGACGATCGTTGAGCGTGCGAGAGAGCTTCTCGTCCACCGTCGCACGCATTTGGTCGAGCTGCACGTTGTTGTCTTTGCGGATGGCGCCCAACTGGGCATCGACCGTCTCGCGCACCTTGTCCAGGCGGTGCTCGATGCCTTCGCGGTTGGCGCCAAGCTGTTGGGCCGTCTCGCGGCGCAGGTCATCCATACGGTCGCCCGCCTGCGAGAACTCGCGCGCAATGGTCAGGTAGCGCTGCTGCTCTACGGCGGCGTCGGTCGTCTGCTGCTGCGCGATGGCATTGGCCGTGCGGCGGGTTTCGGCCAACGCGACGTTCAGGGTGTCGAGCGTGCTGTTGGCCTGCTCGAGCGCTGCCAGCGTTTCCGCGCTACTGTCGCCACGCTCCCGCAACTCGGCACGCAGGCTCTTGAGCTGGAGGGCGCAAGCCACAGCAACCCCCACCGCCACCAAGGCGATCACAACAAGCACAATATCAATAGCAGACATAAACTCCGCCCAACAAACCCAATCGAGCACCAATCAAAACCGCGATCAATCTTACCCTGTCAAACGCAGCTCATGTCCAATCGAGCGCAGACAAGTTACCTTTGCGCTATGGGTGCTGGTCCGCTAGCTCTCCCAGCTGGCGCGGATGGTTGCTGCGACATCCCCCAAGCGCTGACCAAGAGCTGCCAAGTGCTGAAGTACCTCATTGGGCGAGGCGCCGTTGAGGATGCACGTGAGGGCATATGAGGCCAAGAAGATTGTCGCGAGCCCCAGCGGAATCAGCACGATCATCGCCAGCGTACGCAGGCGCTGGGCCCAGCGACGGTGACGCGCACGACGTTTATCGAACGCGAGCTCCTGTGCATATGAATCCTGCTGTACGGAATAGGCCTCTGGCGCCGATTCACACCCGGGCACAGCTGCAGGTACAGCAGCGGGCACGACATTTTGCGCAAAGGGCTGGGCTGCCGCCCCTTGCATTTGCATCTCCATGAGCCGTTGCTGCTGACGCAGCATGCGCTCAGCTTGTTGCTGCGGAGTCTCAAGAAACAGATCCATGCTGGCCTCCAAAATCGGAGCATTCGACGCTTACGACCAGCATCCCGCACCGCCATGACCGCGACAACGCAATCGCCGGCAATAGCCACAAAGTTTCTTTTGCTCAAAAGCTGTCGAAAAGCTCAACAACTCCTCTACCAGCACTTTCTCTGAGCTTTTTTCGCCAGCAATCTTTTGGCCTTCCACCCTTACGCCAACTGACCAAAATCTAACCAAAAGCTTGACGAAAATTGTGAAGACCGGGACCCCACAAAAACGTGCCGCCCCCAAAAGGGGGCGGCACACAACCTTTTTTATCAGCTTTTCTGTATCGAGCACGCGACGACCCAACGCCGGAGCGCAAGGCGGGGAAATACCTTTGCCTCGCGCGACTCTGCGAAGCCGTGAGCGAGAGGGAAAGGTATTTCCCCGCCCTGCGCTCCGCAGCAGCCAGCGCCAAGCGCTAGTAGTTCACCACCTGCTCCTCAAAGTACGCCTTGGGGTGGTTACACACCGGGCACACCTCAGGTGCCTCGGCACCAACGTGCAGATGTCCGCAGTTCAGGCACTTCCACACCTTTACGCCCTCACGCTCAAACACCTCGCCCGACTCGATGCGCTCGACGAGCTTGTTGTAGCGCTCCTCGTGGGCCTTCTCGACGGCGGCGACACCACGGAACTTTGCGGCAATCTCGGCAAAGCCCTCTTCCTCGGCGGTCTTGGCAAACTCGTCGTACATCGTGGTCCACTCGTAGTTCTCACCCGCGGCGGCATCGCGCAGATTGTCCAGGGTATCGGGGACGGCGCCATCGTGCAGATACTTAAACCACAGTTTGGCGTGCTCGGACTCGTTGCCAGCCGTCTCGGCAAAGATGTTCGAGATCTGAACGTAGCCGTCCTTCTTGGCCTTGGAGGCATAGTAGCGATACTTGGTGTGTGCCTGGGACTCACCGGCAAAAGCGGTCTCGAGGTTCTTCTTGGTTTGAGAATTCTCAAAATCCATAGGTGTACTTCCCTTCAACGCATGCCGCCCGTAGGCTTCGAGCGGCCTCGTCTTTAGGATGCCCTCATGCCGAAAATCTAAACCTTACAATCCTGTTCTTCAGATTTGCACGGGCTAGATGCTCAGCCAGCGATCGCCCTCGGCTCGGCAAAAGCCCTCACGCTCCAGGTCGGCCAGAATGCCCGCGACAAGCTCGCGCTCGACCGGTCCACGCCCAGCCGCCGCTTCCATCTCGTTAACGCCCACCACGGCATCAGCAAGCGTAATCCCCGCCGGCTGGCCATCGCGCGCTGCCAGCAACATGCGCACGATATGCGCGCGCTTTTGGCGACGTGAGCCCTCAAACTTTGATTGACGGCTATAGCCCGCCGAGCGCCTGGACGGATTGGGCAACGTCTTTTTTAGATATGCGCCGTAATCTAGCAACGCGTAATACCACGCGCGCGGCGTATCGGCATCATCGAGCGGCACGGCAAAGGGAGCGATCTCGTCGGTCGCCGCACCGGGGGCCGCCGGACAGGCCGCCTGAATCAGCGGCACCAGCTCGCGATCGGGAACAGCCGGTACATCGGGAAAGAAGTGATGCAGAAAGACCGTGCGCACGTTGGTCTCCAGATACACGCCTGGAAGATCGAACGCGAACGACCGGATGCCCTGCGCCGTCGCCGGGCCAATACCGGGCAGGGCGACCAGGTCGCGCGTCTCACGTGGAAACTTCCCGTCCCAGTCCTCTACAACGCGCTGAGCGGCCTTGTGGAGCGCCAGGGCGCGTCGGTTGTAGCCCATCCCCTGCCAAGCGTCCAAAACATCGGAAGGCGCGGCCTGGGCAAGCGCCTGCACGGTTGGAAAGCGATCGAGCCACGCGGGCATACGCGTCTCCACACGCGGCACCTGCGTTTGCTGCAGCATAACCTCGGAAAGCCAAACAATGTACGGGTCGCGCGTGCGGCGCCACGGAAGGTCGCGATAGCGCAGGACCCCTTCCGAACGAATCATCGAACGAAAGGGGTCCTGAATCATGACAATGCTCCTTATGCGGCGCTATTCCTCCCGGCAAGCATACGCGCAGGCGGCGTACTCGGGAAACGCATCGCGATCGGCGAACTTGGGATCGACGGCCGGGAACTGGCGATGGGCGACGATATCGCCGAGCGAAACGGAATCGAGATAGTCGCGCATCAGTGCCTGGGCTCCGGCCCACAGGGGATGATAGCAGCACGTGCCCATGCGCGCACAGTCGCCATCGGGCGCGGTGCAGTCGTTCATAACCATGGGGCCCTGAACGGCCTCTACAACCTGACGGATCGTGACATCGTCGGGGCTCACCTTAAGGCGCATGCCGCCATGAACACCACGCAGGCTCTCCACAATGCCGGCCTGAACCAAACCGTGTTGGATCGAACGGGCAAACGAATACGGGACATTGACCTCTTCGGCGGCAGTGCGAACAGAAAGCAGACGCTCCGGGTCCTCGGCAAGCATCGCGAGCATGCGAAGGGCGTAATCAGTCTTCCTCGATATGTCCATTTTTCCCCTTTCAAGGAATAGGAACAGCTCGAACGAGCTCCGGGGCCGAGCTTACGTCGAGACGTCAATGACCGTATGGACGCCCAAATAGCAAAACGGGTGTCCACTGAATGCCGCGTTTGAAGCCTCTTGCATCAAAAACGGCCCACAGTGCAATTCAGTATAACCTAACCCCCTGCTTCGTTGAACAGGTGTTGCGCAACAAACGTCTTGTTTGAGCACATGTCTCAAACGGAGCTTGTCCGGGAATTGGAAGGATTTGGTTTTGGGCGAAAGGTACCGATGGGATCAAGGTCCTATCAAACGCAAAAAGCCACGTCCGAAGACGTGGCTTTAATTGCGTTGGCGGGAAGTACGGGGCTCGAACCCGCGACCTCCGACGTGACAGGCCGGCGCTCTAACCAAACTGAGCTAACTCCCCAGGCAGTCGTTCGCGTTTGTTTCCGCTCGCGTGCGCTGCGGGGATTAGTATACACAGAAGTCTGTCCGGTGCGCAACAACTTTTTTGAAAATATTTTTTGGGCCCTCCGGGAGGGTCTCCGGGGCCGGCTGGCGCGGGTTAAGTTTGCTGCTCTACAGTCCTGCGCAAGACGGAAAGCACATTAAGTGCTT
>UQSB01000066.1 GCA_900543505.1 uncultured Collinsella sp.
TCCGCACATGTGCGGATGAATGTGGGAAGTGTTCGGATGAAGTTGCCAATCAAGGCAATTCGGGCGCCCCGCGTTCTCTTTTTATGCGCTCGCTGCAGGCGCCGTCTGCAAGTGTATAATTTCGGTCGTATGTAATTTGGGCGCTTGTGCGTTCTGCCCATAACAAGAAAGGTCACTATGCCTACCATTTCTACCGCCGACTTCAAGAACGGCCTCGGTCTCCGCATTAAAGACAAGGTCTACACCATCGTCGAGTTCCAGCATGTCAAGCCGGGCAAGGGCGGCGCGTTTGTGCGCTACAAGACCCGCGACATCAAGAGCGGCCGCGTCGTCGAGAACACCTGCAACGCCGGCACCAAGTTCGAGAGCGTCATGCTCACCACCCGTGAGTTCCAGTACCTCTACAACGATGGCACCGACTACATCTTCATGGACAACGAGTCCTATGAGCAGGTTCCCGTTCCCGAGGACATGGTGGGCGAGAACTCCAAGTGGCTGCGCGAGAACGACATCTGCCAGCTGCTCTTCGCCGACGATGAGCTCATGGGCGTGACCCCGCCGATGTTCATCGAGACCACCATCGTCCAGACCGACCCGGGCTTTAAGGGCGACACCGTCCAGGGTTCCACCAAGCCGGCCACGATCGACACCGGCGCTGTCATCCAGGTCCCCATGTACCTCAACGAGGGCGAGGTCATCAAGGTTGACACCCGCGACGGCAAGTTCGTCTCCCGCGTCTAGCAACCAACTCTTCTAGGAGGACTCATGCCCCAGGAAATCAAGATTGACGGCATCGGCATTTCGCCCGATGTTCTGACCGCCATCGTCTCGCGCGCCGTGTCGGATGTCGAGGGCATCGCCTCCGTTGGCGTCAAGGACCTTGCCACCAACCTTGTCTCCATGATGCTCTCGTCCAAGGCCCCGGCTTCCGAGCCGCCGGTCGAGGCCGAGGTCATCGGCGACAAGCTCGCACTCACCGTGCGTGTCGTGGTGTTCTTTGGCTATCCGTTCAAGAAGCTCGCCGAGGCCGTTCGCGCCGCCGTGGTCGCTGCCATCGATGCTCAGGTGGGCGTCGAGGTCGAGCGCGTTGACGTTTGCATTGACGGCCTCGTTTTCCCCAAGGAGTAACCTTTGAGCCTTAAGGTTTATCGCGGGCGCACGCTTGCCCGCAGTCAGGCGCTGCAGCTGCTGTTCCAGGCCGAGGCCACGGACAGCCCGCTCGAGCGCGTCCTCGAGGGCGATTTCCTGATCTCGAAGGGCCCCCTCGACCCCTATGCGCTGGAGCTTTGCCGCGGTGCCTACGAGCATATCGATCGTATCGATTGCGCCTTGCGCGCCGTCGCCAAGAACTGGGATCTTATGCGCATGCCCGGCGCCGACCGCAACCTGCTGCGTATCGCCGTCTACGAGATGCGCTTCCTCACCGACGAGGAGGTCTCGGACGCCATCGTCATCAACGAGGCCGTCGAGATCGCTAAGGCTTATGGTACCGACCAGTCCGCATCGTTTGTCAACGGCGTACTGGGTAAGATCGCTCGCAGCGAGGAGCTGCCGGGCGAGGACCTGTACCAAGAGCTGCTGGCCGAGGATCGCGCTCGCGAGGAGGCACAGGCTGCCGAGGCTGCCGCCAAGGTCGCTGCCGCTCAGGCTGCCGCCGGTGTACTTGCTGAGGATGCAGACGCTGCTGAGGCCGTTGAGGCCGACTCCGTCGAGGAGTAGCTATGCCAGAGGGTTCCGTCCGCAACTTCGATGAGATCTCGGATCGCCTGGACCAGATCATCGCCACCGTTCGCTCCAAGGATACGTCCCTGGAGCGTTCGCTCGATTTGTTTGACGAGGCGATTGAGCTGGGCTCCCGTGCGGTCGATATGGTCGACAAGTTTGAGCTGACGCCGCGTGAGGCCGATAAGCTCGAGCAGGAATACGATGAGGATGCGGCAAACGAATCCAAGGATAGCCATGCCGCGTCCCCGGATACGAATGGTTGATGGCATTCATGAAACGCGTGCGTCTTGATGACGAACTGATTTCACAGGGCATCTGCGCCGATCGCGCGGATGCCCTTCGCACTCTTATGGCCGGCTTGGTCTCGAGTGGCGGCGAGCGTTTGACCTCCCCGGGCCTTAAGGTGACGCCCGGTCTGCCCCTACACGTGAAGGGTCGTATTCCCTACGTGGGGCGCGGCGGGCTCAAGCTCGAGGGCGCGCTCGATGCGTTTGGGATTGATCCGACGGACCTTGCTTGCCTCGATGTGGGCTGCTCCACGGGCGGCTTTACCGATTGCCTGCTCAAGCGTGGCGCCGCCACGGTCGTTTCGGTCGATGTGGGTCGCGCCCAGTTTGATTGGTCGCTGCGTCAAGACGAGCGCGTGACGCTCCACGAACGCACCAACGTGACGCAGCTGCCCGAGCTCGGCTACGGCGGCGCTATCGACCTGGCCGTGTGCGATGTGTCGTTTACGAGTATCGCGAATATCATCGACGCCGTGCTGGCGTGCCTTAAGCCTTCGGGTTCGTTTTGCACGCTCGTAAAACCCCAGTTTGAGGCGCCGGCTGCGCTGGTTGGTGACGGCGGTATCGTGACCGACCCCGCCGTCCGCTGCGATACACTCGCGGCGGCGATTGAGCTTTTTGCCGCCAAGGGCCTGTTTCCGCTCGACGTGTGCGTGTCGCCCATCCGTGGCGCCAAGGGCAACGTTGAGTTTTTCCTGTACGGCACGAGGTTTGCCCCCGGCGAACGCACCGACGATGAGCTGCAATCCCAGGTATCGGTTTTGAGCGAGAAAGCAGCAACGCTATGAAGGTCTTTCTGGTTCCCAATTACTACAAGCAAGAGGCGGTCGAGAGCGGCCTGATGCTCGAGCTTTGGCTTTCGCGCCAAGGTTACGAGGTCGCATGGGCTGCCGACCAGCGCTCCAAGATCCAGAGCGCGCCCGATGTTGACAATGCCGACCTGGTCATTACGCTCGGTGGTGACGGTACGCTGCTGCGTGCCGCCCGCATTCTCAACTACCGTGAGATTCCCATTTTGGGTCTTTCCTATGGTCATTTGGGTTTTTTGACGGCCGCGAGCCCCGAGGAGCGCGACATTTTGCAGGTCGTGAGCGATGCCCTGTCCGGCGAGCTCCATGTGAGTCGCCGCGCCACCATCGCCGCCGATATCGTTTCGGTACGCGAAGACGGTACGAAGGATGTCGTGCGCACGTTTGCCCTCAACGATATGGCGCTTACGCGTGGGCCCCTGTCCGATATGGTCGAATTCGACATCACGGTGTCCGGCCATCATATCGACCGCCTGCGCGGTGACGGCGTCGTCGTTTCGACGGCGACCGGCTCCACCGGCTACGCGCTTTCCGCCGGCGGCCCCATCGTCAGCCCCGATTACACGGGCATGGTCTGTGTGCCCATCGCTCCGCATACCATTCAGGCTCGCGCCTTCTTGACTTCGCCGAGCGATGTCGTCGAGATCTTTATGTCAGATGATCGTCCGAGCGTGCCGGCAATTGCCATCGATGGACAGTTTATTACCTGCGATGGCACGGTCGAGAGCGTGGCTGTGCGACGAGGCCCCGGCGATGTGCTGCTGCTCGACTACGGCCCCGAGAGCTTTTACAACTCGGTGAGCCGCGTATTCTACGGAGTGCGTCATGATCGATGAGCTGCAGGTTTCCAACATTGCACTCATTCGTGAGGCGACGTTGGTGCCAAGCGCGGGTCTAACGGTTCTGACCGGAGAAACCGGCGCCGGTAAGACCGCGCTGCTCTCGGCGCTCAAGCTCATTTTGGGCGAGCGCGCGGATTCGTCGACGGTGCGCGAAGGCGAGGCGCTTGCCAGCGTCGAGGCGCGCTTGTTTGACGGCCCGCACGACGCGGAGGGCTTCACCGTGCAGCGCAGCCTTTCTGCCGAGGGCCGTAGCCGCGTAAAAATTGACGGCCGCATCGCCAGCGTGCGCGAACTTTCGGAGCGCGTCGGTGTGATGATGGATCTTTGCGGCCAGCACGAGCACCAGCGCCTCCTCGACCCGGCGCATCATGTTGCCATGGTCGATGCCTGGGCAGGGCGCCCGGCACTCGAGGCGCTCGAGCACTATCGTGCTTGCTTTAAAGCCTCGCGCGCGGCTGCCAAGGAGGTCCGTCGCGTCGAAGAGGCCTCGCGTGCGCAGGGGAGTCGCGTTGAGGAGGCACGCTTCGCCCTGGAGCGCATTGCCGAGGTCGACCCCAACCCGGGTGAGTATGAGGAACTCGAGGAACTGCTGCCGCGCTCCGAACATGCCGAGGTACTGGTTGCCACAGCTAACGATGCCCATGCATCGCTTGCCGCCGAAGGTGGAGCGCTCGATGCCGTGAACAGCGCCGTGGCAGAGCTTTCCCGTATGGCTACCGTCGATCGCAAACTGGGCGACATTGCCGATGCGCTTTCGGATGCCTGCATCTCCCTTGAGGATAGCGCGAACGAGCTTCGTGCCTATCGCGATGGCGTCGCCTTCGACCCGCGCGAGCTCGCTCGCATGCGTGAGCGGTATTCCGACCTCAAGGGCCTGTTGCGTCAGTGGGGTCCCACCATGGACGATGTTTTTGCCATGCGCGATCGCTCGCAAGAGCTGCTGTCCCTGGTCGATGATGGCGATGAACAGATCAAAAAGGCGCGTGAGGCACTCGGGAGCGCCGAGCGCGAGCTGTTCGCTGCCGCCAAGGCACTCAAGCGTGCGCGTAATACCGCTGCTCCGCGTTTTTGTCACGAGGTTGGCCGCCAAATGGCGCGCCTGGAGATGGGCGGCGCCGAGCTCGTTTGGGAGTCGCGTGATCTTCCGCGCGCCGAGTGGACGCCGGCGGGTCCTTCAAGCTACGAGCTTTTGTATCGCAGCGGTGTCGGCTTGACGCCGCGTCCCCTGCGCCGCATTGCCTCGGGCGGCGAGCTCAGCCGCGTCATGCTGGCGAGCAAGGTGGTCTTGGGTAATGCTGACGGCGTCGACACACTGGTATTTGACGAGGTCGATGCCGGTGTCGGCGGCTCCACGGCTCGTGCTCTTGCTGGTGTGCTGGCCGATCTTGCCGCTACGCATCAAGTGATTGTCGTAACCCACTTGGCGCAAGTCGCCGTCATGGCCGACAAGCATTATGTTGTCAGCAAGGAGCCGGGCGATGTTCCCCAGACGCATTTGGACGAGGTAACCGGCGAAGCGCGTACCGCCGAGATTGCCCGCATGTTGAGCGGCGATCAGTCCGAAGCAAGCTTGGCCCACGCAAAGCAGATGCTCGAAGAAGTTCGAGGCTAGGTCGTATCAGCGGTGTTGGTGGGACAAAATAGACTGAAATTTTTGTCCCACTACGCGTTTTACTCAACGACCTTGTCCGGCTGGATGAGCTCCTCGTAGTAGCTGATATGTTCACGAGCGTCTTCAATCTCGGGCAGCAGGAAGTTGTAGATAACTTCGATGATCATCGTGGCGCTGATCTTGGAGAACGCAAAGTCACCCGTCGTCAGCAGCGCCTCGTGGTTGACGGTATTAAAAGTGTAGTCTGCCAGGCGCGCGAGTGGAGACTTGCTGTCGCTGCTGATGACGACTACGGTGGCACCGCAGTCGCGAGCCGCTTTTGCCATGCGATTCAGTCGGCGCGACTTGCCGGAGTTTGAGATGAGCACGATGACGTCACCCGGGCGCAACGTGAGCGCAAAGCCGATTGATGTCTCGCTAATGGTGCTCGCCATGCAGCGCAGGCCCAGCTGCGAAAACTTAAACGTCGCATCGAGCGCGACCGCGTTCGTATTTCCCACAGCCGCAAACTCAATAACCCCTGCATGCTTAAGGGCATGCACAACAGCCGCCAACGTATCGTGGTCGATCCCGTCGATGGTCGCATTAAGCTCGCTCACCTTGGCAGCCAGGATGTTCTTAAGGCTCTGCTCCATATTGTCGAGCGAGACTTCGTCAGTCAGGCCCTCGTTGCGCTGGCTTTCCAAATCCCTCGCCAACGAAAACTGAAAGCTGCGGAAGCTGCCAAAGCCAAGCTTGCGGCAGAAGCGCGAAACGGTCGCCTCGGACGTGGCGGCGGCGCGCGAGAGCTGAGCCGCCGTGAGGCGTGGCGCCTCGGACTGGTGCTCCAATATATAGTCGACAATGCGCTGCTCGGATTCGCTGTATCCCTGATGGGTACTAATGAGGGAAAGTGCGCTCTTGCTACTATCGGTCATGGATGGCTCCTGGTTGGCATGATAATCGGACTCGTTTTGTACTGTCATAGTATAGGGGGATTTTCAATTACAAGATACACCTTGCCGTTTCAAGTGTTGATGGTAAACTTTCACCTACCGTTTACGGTTATGAAAGAACCTTTCACCGGAGAATTGCTCCTTGTCTCTTCTCACGCGGACGGTAGGTTGGTATCTTTCAGTTGTGGAAAAGCGCGCAAGGACGCGCGTGTAGGGGAGCGCCTGCGGGCGCAAAACTTAAAAAGGAGGGACACATGGCTAAGTTTGACATCATCGCCGCCACCGGTTGCCCGACCGGTATCGCGCACACCTTCATGGCGAAGGAGGCGCTGGAGAAGGCAGCTGCCGAGCGCGGTCTGACCATTAAGGTCGAGACCCATGGCCAGGTCGGTGTCGAGAACGAGCTCACCAAGAGTGAGATCGCCGGTGCCAAGGCCGTCGTCGTCGCAGCCGATAAGGATGTCCAGGCGGAGCGTTTCGCCGGCAAGCGCATGGTTTCCGTTGGTGTTTCCAAGGCCCTGTCCGTCGAGGCAGCCGGTAAGCTGATCGACCGCGCGCTCGCCGCCAAGGGTGACGACTCGGTTGCGGCTGCTGCCGATGTCGAGGATGAGGTCGAGGAGAAGGAATCTATCGGCCACATCATCTACAAGCACCTCATGAACGGCGTCAGCCACATGCTGGTCTTCGTCGTCGCCGGTGGTGTCCTGACCGCCGTTTCGTTCCTGTGGGGCATCACGTCCTTCGATTCGACGGCGTCTGACTACAACAGCTTTGCCGCTATGCTTAAGATCATCGGCGGTATCGCCATGAACCTCATGGTTCCCGTGCTTTCCGCCTATATCGCCGAGTCCATCGGCAAGCGCCCGGCGCTCGTCCCCGGCTTCGTTGCCGGTATGATCGCCATCCAGGGCCTGCCCGTTAACGCCGAGACCGGCATGATCGACGCCGGCGGCGCCGGCGTGGGCTTCGGCTTCCTGGGCGGCATCGTAGGCGGCTTCCTCGCTGGCTATGTCATCCTGCTGCTCGAGAAGGTCTTCTCCAAGCTGCCCAAGAATCTGGACGGCCTCAAGGCTATCTTCCTGTACCCGCTGTTCTCGACCGCCATCGTCGGCCTGGTCATGCTCGGCATCTCCGGCCCCATGGCTGCCATCAACACCGCCATGATGGACTTCCTCAAGGGTCTGTCCGCCTCTGGCGCCATTGTCCTGGGCCTTGCCATCGGCTGCATGTGCGCCGTTGACATGGGCGGCCCGGTCAACAAGGCTGCTTACGTCACCGGTACCGCTATGCTCACCGAGGCCTTGGCTGCTGGCGTTGGCACCGATACCTACAACTTCGGCACCAACTTCATGGCTGCCGTCTCCGCCGCCTGCATCGTTCCGCCGCTGATCACCACCTTCGCCGTCGTCGTTGGCAAGAAGTACTTCAGCCAGGAGGATCATGACGCCGGTATCGTCAACCTCATTCTTGGTTGCACCCACATCACCGAGGGCGCCATTCCGTTCATGACCAAGAACATCTGGCCCGTCATGCCCATCATGATGCTCGGTTCCTCCATCGCCTCGATCCTGACCATCATGTTCAACGTTCACGATCCGGCGCCTCACGGTGGCTTCCTGGTCCTGCCCGTTGTCGAGAACGGTCCGCTGTGGGTCCTCGCGATCCTCATCGGCGCTGTGATCGGTGGCATCCTGTTCGTGGCCTTCAAGAAGTACGACTTCGAGAAGAATCAGAAGGCCGCTCCTGTAGCCAAGCCGGTTGAGGCTTCCAAGGCTGCTGCCGTTGAGGCCCCTAAGGCCGATGCTGCCGACTTCGTGAAGGTCGAGAATGTCTTTGTCGCCGAGGACTTCGCTTCTCGCGACGAGGCTCTGAGCTTCGTTTCCAACCAGACTGTCAAGGCCGGTATCGCCAGCGACGCCGACGCCGTGATGAACGCCTTCCTGGCCCGCGAGGCCGAGGGCACCACGGGCATGATGGAGGGCTTCGCCATCCCGCATGCCAAGTCCGACGCCATTACCGAGGCTGCCGTCATCGTCGTTAAGGACGAGTCCGGCGTGACCGGTTGGGATACCATGGACGGCGCTCCCGTCAACGTGGCCATCGCTCTGCTCATCCCTGGTGCACAGGCTGGCACCACGCACCTCAAGATCCTGTCCAAGGTCGCCGAGGCGCTCATGGACGAGGACTTCCGTGCCACCGTCAAGGGTTCCACCGACGCCGCCGAGATCGCCAAGACGATCACCGCCCGCCTGGTCTAATTCCGCAGTACGCGAATAACATCGCCCCCTGTAACAAAGGCGAGGACTCCCTACGGGTCCTCGCCTTTTTTCATACCACCCGGCACTCAGGGATGTTCCTTTCCTGCCGGCACCCCGGGACACTCCTTAGTCCCCAACAGGGCATAAATAGCCCTCATCGACTGAATCACCCACGCGAACAATAATTCAGCCAGAATTCCTTTTGCACGATATTTCTTGGACGGAAGCATGTTCCCGCAGC
>UQSB01000067.1 GCA_900543505.1 uncultured Collinsella sp.
TCCGCACGAGCCGAAGAGCACTTAATGTGCTCTTCGTGCGAGCCCAGGACCTGACCGAGCGAAAACCTTGCGCCTGGCCTTCGGCGGCGCGGCCGGATGGTGGAATTGTGTGCAGCCCGGTTTCCCGTTGACCGACGCCGGGGTCCCCGCCATAATACTTTCGGTTCACGCACGAATCCGCTGCCAGAGACAGCCGGTGCAAACGGGCATCGCCCGCGAGCTTAATGGGACATCCCGCCAGCCGAGGTGGTCGAGTAGATATGTCTTCTCGCCCCCGTCGCTCATGCAGCGCGGGGGCTTTCTTTTTGGACATGCCCCCGTCACGTCCTTGTGGCGGACCGTGCCCGGAAAGAATTCGAGGAGGTGTAATTTATGCCCCAGCAGTACAAAATCGACAAGGTTGCAGAGATCGAGTCCCGTATCGCCGAGAACGCCGGTCTGTTCGTCGTCAACTACAACGGTCTGACGGTTAAGCAGGCTCAGGAGCTGCGTCATCAGCTTCGCGAGTGCGGCGCCGAGATGAAGGTCTACAAGAACAACCTGGTCAAGATCGCTCTCAAGAACCAGGAGCAGCCCGAGCTCGACGAGATCCTCGCCGGCCCCGTCGCTTATGTGTTCTACGAGTCCGAGCCGGTCGAGGCCGCTAAGGCCCTTAAGGACTTCTCTGCTAAGTCCAAGGGCGTCCTTGAGATCAAGGGCGGTATCTCCGACGGCAAGGCCGTTTCCGCTGATGATGTTAAGGCTATCGCCGAGCTGCCCACCAAGGATCAGCTTCTCGGCCAGATCGCCGGTCTCATCTCTGGTTTCGCTCGCGACATCGCTGTCTGCGTCAACGGCGTTTCCTCTGGTCTCGCTCGTTCGATCCAGCAGGTCTCCGAGCAGAAGGCAGCCTAGTCGCTGTTTTCACCCGCGGCGGCAACGCCGCACCCCTGGCGCATTCGCGCCGTGTTTTAACTGATCTCCGTGCATCCGCACGGAAACCGAAAGGACTTAGAAATGGCTAAGCTTACCACCGATGAGATCATCGATGCTCTTAAGGAAATGACCCTTCTCGAGGCTTCCGAGCTCGTTAAGGCTATCGAGGACACCTTCGGCGTTTCCGCCGCTGCTCCTGCCGCTGTTGTCGCCGCTCCCGCTGCTGGCGCTGCTGAGGCCGAGGAGAAGACCGAGTTTGACGTCGTGCTCGAGGGCTTCGGCGACAACAAGATCCAGGTCATCAAGGCCGTCCGTGAGCTCACCAACCTTGGCCTGAAGGAGGCCAAGGAGGTCGTCGAGGGCGCTCCCAAGGCTGTTCTCGAGGGTGCCAAGAAGGAGGACGCCGAGGCTGCCAAGGAGAAGCTCGAGGCTGCTGGCGCTGCTGTCACCCTCAAGTAATCAGGCTTTCTCGCCAGATTCCTTTGCAGACGGGGTTCGCATTGCGAGCCCCGTCTTTTTTGTTTTTCGGTTCCCCGACATCGGTTGCTCAAACTGCCATGTTCTGTGATTTGCGTCGCATCGGGTGCCCTGCCGTTGGGCAATAAAATTGCACCATTCGAGCAATAATTTGCGTTGACCTGCTGAAGAATTGTCTCTGCCTTGTAGCGACATATAGTTCCAGCGGTAAGATGCTTGGGTATCGCAATTTGGTCTGCGGCTGTGCGCCGCACGCACGGGGCGCTTTTGCGCCTGCGAAAGGATCTTTGAATAACATGAAGGCAATCATCCCCGCCGCCGGTCTTGGCACGCGTTTTCTGCCTGGCACCAAGTGCACGCCCAAAGAGATGCTGCCGGTGCTCGACAAGCCGGTCATCCAGTATGTCGTCGAGGAGGCACTCGACCCCGAGGAGGTCGACGACGCCATCATCGTTACCTCGCCCGGCAAGCCCGAGCTGCTGAACTACTTCCAGCCCGACCGTTCGCTCGAGAACCTGCTGCGCGAGCGCGGCAAGAACGCCTATGCCGATGCCGTCGCCCACGCTGGCGGTATGCCGGTCGACTTCCGTTATCAGTACGAGCCCAAGGGCCTCGGCCATGCCATTCGCTCTGCTGCCGACGCCGTGGCAGGGGAGAACTTCCTGGTTCTTCTGGGCGACTACGTTGTGCCTAACCGCGACATCTGCGACAAGATGCTCGCCGTTTCCAAGGAGCACGGTGGCGCTTCGGTTATCGCCGTCGCTGCTTGCTCGCCCGAGGAAGTCAGCCGCTACGGTGTTATCGCCGGCGAGCGCGTCGGTTCGCTCGAGGGCGCCGAGGACGTTGCCGATGCCGAGCCGGGCGCTGTCTGGCGTATCGGCGGTCTGGTTGAGAAGCCCGCTCCCGAGGCTGCTCCGTCCAACCTGTACATCGTCGGTCGCTACCTGCTGAGCCCGCTGGTCATGGACTTGCTGGCAGATCAGCAGGCCGGCAAGGGCGGCGAGATCCAGCTCACCGACGCCATGGCCCGTTCGCTCGACCGCGAGGCCATGTACGCCGTCGTCATCGACCCGCTGTCGGGCTACGACACTGGCACTCCCTCTGGTTGGATGGCCACTAACGCCCTCATGGCTGCAAACGACCCCCGCTTTGCCGATGCCTTCTGGGACGCCATCGACGAGCGCGGCGGATTGATGCGCAAGTAAGCCTTCGGGCATCGACATTTACGGGTGCGGACTTCGGTCTGCACCCGTTTTTTTATTCGAGCTACAGCTTGGCTCCGGAAAGTGCGACCCACAATTTGGTCGAATTCTGGGACGCGCTTTCCGGTTGGAACCCCTAGCGGAAACTGCGACCCGGAATTTCGGCTCAGAACGGGATATGCTTTCCCAAACAGTGCTCAACCGGAAACTGCGACCCAGTTTGAGGCCTCAAAACGGGACGCACTTTCCGCCTGACCAACCCTCGCCGTCATTTCGCCGTTCAGCGGCCCGCACCAGCGGTCTCGTTCACATAAAATATATGAACAGGTGTTCGATACATACCTATCTACCTGCATCTTTTCTGTCGAAAAACTTTGCTACTCCAAAAACTCAATCGCGTCAAGGCTTTTCTTGCTCAACGGTCGGTACCTGATAAACTATTAGGTTGCGATAACTGGCGAAGCTATGCCTCGCCAACCCACCGAGCATTTCCGTGAAGGAGGAAAAACCTGGTGACCTACGCATACACTGCCACTGAGCGCAAGCGCGTCAGCTTCGGGAAAATCCCGGAGGCCATGGAGCTCCCCAACCTTATCTCTGTTCAAAGGGAATCCTTTGAGCGTTTTAAGGACGAGGGCCTTCGTGAGGCGTTCAAGGAATCCAGCCCCATCCAGAGCCAGAACCATGTTCTCGAGGTTACCTTCGGTGAGCATCAGTTTGGCGATCCCGCGCACACCGTCGAGGAGTGCCGCGAGAAGGACATGACCTATCAGGCCCCGCTTCTGACCGACGTCCGTCTCACCAACAAGGAGACCGGCGAGATCAAGGAGCAGCTCGTCTTCATGGGCGACTTCCCCATGATGACCGATCAAGGCACCTTCATCATCAACGGTACCGAGCGTATCGTCGTCTCGCAGCTCGTCCGCTCCCCGGGCGTGTACTACAGCTCCGAGATGGATTCGGGCAAGCAGATCTACAAGGCCCAGATCATCCCGTCCCGCGGTGCCTGGCTTGAGTTTGAGGTCGACAAGCGCGATCAGCTCATGGTCTCCATCGACCGTAAGCGTAAGCAGAGCGCCACGATGTTCCTGCGCGCCCTTGGCATCGCCGTCACCAACGATGACATCATCGAGCTGCTCGGTAACTCCGATGTGATCAAGCGTACCCTGGAGCGCGACACCGCTCTCACTCGCGAGGACGCCCTCATTGAGATCTACCGTCGTCTGCGCCCGGGCGAGCCTCCCACCGTGGACGCTTCCCGCAGCCTGCTCGAGGGTCTGCTCTTTAACCCGCAGCGCTACGATCTGGCCCGCGTCGGTCGTTACAAGGTCAACAAGAAGCTCAACCTCACCACCGAGGAAGAGGTCACGGTGCTTACCGACGAGGATATCGTCGCGACGCTGCGCTACCTGCTGTCCCTCGCTGCCGGCGAGCAGGGCTTCAAGGTCGACGACATCGACCACTTTGGCAACCGTCGTATCCGCACCGTCGGCGAGCTTGTCGCCAACCAGTTCCGTATCGGCATGAGCCGTATGGAGCGCGTCGTCCGTGAGCGCATGAGCTCCCAGGACATCGACGAGATCACCCCGCAGTCGCTCATCAACATCCGCCCGATCGTGGCCTCCATCAAGGAGTTCTTCGGTTCCTCGCAGCTCTCGCAGTTCATGGACCAGGCGAACCCCCTGACCGGTCTGACCCACAAGCGCCGTCTGTCCGCACTCGGCCCTGGTGGTCTTGCCGGTCACAAGTCCGGTTCCAGCCGCCGCACCAACGTGCCGACGGCCGTCCGCGACGTTCACAACTCGCACTACAGCCGCATGTGCCCGATCGAGACCCCCGAAGGCCCCAACATCGGCCTGATCGGCTCGCTCGCCCTCTATGCCCGCGTCAACGAGTACGGCTTCATCGAGGCCCCGTTCCGTCGTGTCGAGAACGGCGTTGCCACCGACCAGATCGACTGGATGACCGCTGACGAGGAAGAGAAGCACGTCATTGCGCCGGCCAACACGCCGCTCGATCCCAAGACCAACGAGTTCATCACGACCGATGCCGAGGGCAAGCTCGTCCGCCCGCACGCCGTGATCGCCCGTACCCGCGACTTCGACGGCTCCTTCGGCGCTCCCGCCGACGTGCCTGTCGAGGACGTCGACTACATGGACGTCTCGCCGCGTCAGATGCTCTCCGTCGCAGCCACGCTGATCCCGTTCCTTGAGCACGACGACGCCAAGCGTACGCTGATGGGCGCCAACATGCAGCGTCAGGCCGTGCCGCTGGTTCACCCCGCCGCTCCCTATGTCGGTACCGGCATGGAGCGTCGCGCCGCTCTGGACTCCGGCGAGGTCACCCTGGCCAAGAACGCCGGCGAGGTTATCTTTGCCGACGCCGCCAAGATTATCGTCAAGCATGCCGGCGGCATGGACGAGTATCACCTGGCCAAGTACCAGCGCTCCAACCAGTCCACCTGCATCAACCACCGTCCGCTCGTGCGCGTCGGTGACACCGTTGAGCAGGGCGAGCCTCTGGCCGACGGTCCTTCGACCGATCACGGCGAGCTCGCACTGGGCCAGAACCTCACCGTGGCCTACATGCCGTGGGAAGGCTTTAACTACGAGGACGGTATCGTCGTGTCCGAGCGCCTGGTGGCCGAGGACCTGCTGACGACCATCAACATCACCCGTCACGAGATCGACGCCCGCGACACCAAGCTCGGCCCCGAGGAGATCACCCGCGAGATCCCGAACCTCTCCGAGGACATGCTTGCCAACCTCGACGAGGACGGCATCATCCGCATCGGCGCCGAGGTCGGCCCTGGCGACATCCTGGTCGGCAAGGTCACGCCTAAGGGCGAGAGCGCTCTGACCGCCGAGGAGCGCCTGCTGCGCGCCATCTTCGGTGCCAAGGCCCACGACGTCCGCGATACCTCCCTTAAGATGCCTCACGGCGCTTACGGCCGCGTCATCGACGTCGTCCGCTTTAGCCGCGAGAACGGCGACGACCTGGCCCCCGGCGTCAACGAGCAGGTGCGCGTCTACGTCGCCCAGCGTCGTAAGATCCAGCAGGGCGATAAGATCGCCGGCCGCCACGGCAACAAGGGTGTTATCTGTAACGTTCTGCCGGTCGAGGACATGCCCTACATGGCTGACGGTACCCCGATCGACGTTATCCTCAACCCGCTGGGCGTTCCCTCGCGTATGAACGTCGGCCAGCTGCTCGAGTGCCACCTTGGCTGGGCTGCTGCCTGCGGTTGGGATACCGAGCAGGCCGACTCCGACAAGTACGTCCCCGGTCCGTTCTTCACCGCCACGCCCGTCTTCGACGGCGCCAAGGAGGACGAGATCGCCGAGGTCATTCGTCGTGCCAACAAGAACATGCTCAACAAGGCCACCGCTGCCTTTGGCGATCACATGCGCCCCGAGTTCGTCACCCAGCTTGACGAGCGCGGCAAGACCCGTCTGTTCGACGGCCGTACCGGCGAGGAGTTCCGCGAGCCCATTACCGTGGGTACGTCCTACATCCTCAAGCTCGGCCACATGGTCGACGACAAGATCCACGCCCGTTCGACTGGCCCTTATAGCCTGGTTACCCAGCAGCCTCTGGGCGGCAAGGCCCAGTTCGGCGGCCAGCGCTTCGGCGAGATGGAAGTTTGGGCACTGTACGCTTACGGTGCTTCCAACGTCCTGCAGGAGATCCTGACCGTCAAGTCCGACGATACCGTGGGCCGCGTCAAGACCTACGAGTCCATCGTCAAGGGCGAGAACGTCCCGGTTCCGGGTATCCCTGAGTCCTTCAAGGTTCTCGTCAAGGAGATCCGCTCCCTCGCGCTGGACATCGAGCCCATGCACGATGCCGACGAGGACGCCTCCGCCCCTGTGACCGCCGAGGAGACCTCTGCTCTCGACGACCTGGCTGCGCTCGCCGGCGTTGACACCGACGTCGAGGCCCAGGATGCCGAGACCGCCGAGGCACCCGAGGCTGTCGCCGCCACGACCACTGATAAGGAGTAGTTGACTGTGGCAGATTTCGAAGCTACTGATTTTGACTCGGTAAAGATCTCCCTTGCCTCCGCCGACCAGATCCGTTCCTGGTCGCACGGCGAGGTCAAGAAGCCGGAGACCATCAATTACCGTACCCTCAAGCCCGAGAAGGACGGCCTGTTCTGCGAGAAGATCTTCGGTCCCGCCAAGGACTGGGAGTGCTCCTGCGGCAAGTACAAGGGCATCCGCTTTAAGGGCATCGTCTGCGAGCGCTGCGGCGTTGAGGTCACCTCGGCCAAGGTGCGTCGCGACCGCATGGGCCACATCGAGCTCGCCGCTCCCGTGTCCCACATCTGGTACTTCAAGAGCCCCACGAGCTTCCCGATGAGCCGTATGCTCGACATCAAGTCCAAGGACCTCGAGAAGGTTCTGTACTTTGCCAGCTACATCATCACCGAGGTTGACTACGAGGCTCGCGAGGCCGACGCCGACGACCTGCGCGAGGAGCTCGCCGCCGATCTGGAAGAGATCGATGCCGAGTGCGCCCGCCAGATCGAGTCCCTCAAGGAGCAGGGCGACCCCGAGAACTTTGACGAGTTCTCCGACGAGGAGCCGCTGACCCCCGAGGAGATCGCCTCTGGCATCGTTGACATCGAGGAAGAGTGCAAGGACGAGAAGCAGCTCCGCACGGACGCCTTCAACGCCTTCATGAAGCTCACCGAGCGCGACCTCATCTCCGATGAGCCGCTGTTCCGCGAGATGACCCGCTACTACTCCATGTACTTCAAGGGTGGCATGGGTGCCGAGGCCGTCCGCGACCTGCTCGCTGCCATCGACCTTCCCTCCGAGGCCGAGAAGCTCAAGGCCATCATCGCCGACGAGGATTCCCAGAAGCAGAAGCGCGAGAAGGCCGTTAAGCGCCTCGAGGTCGTTGACGCCTTCCTGAAGGGCGGCAACAGCCCCGCGAACATGATCCTGGACGTCATCCCGGTCATTCCGCCCGATCTGCGCCCGATGGTCCAGCTCGACGGCGGCCGCTTTGCCGCGTCTGACCTCAACGATCTGTATCGTCGCGTGATCAACCGTAACAACCGACTCAAGCGCCTGCTCGACCTGGACGCCCCTGCGATCATCGTGAACAACGAGAAGCGCATGCTCCAGGAGTCCGTGGACGCCCTGTTCGACAACGGCCGTCGTGGTCGCCCGGTCTCTGGCCGTGGCGGTCGCCCGCTCAAGTCGCTCGCCGAGGCCCTCAAGGGCAAGCAGGGTCGCTTCCGTCAGAACCTGCTGGGTAAGCGTGTCGACTACTCCGGCCGATCGGTAATCGTTACCGACCCCAAGCTGCTGCTGCACCAGTGCGGTCTGCCCAAGACCATGGCTCTGGAGCTGTTCCAGCCCTTCGTCATGAAGCGCCTGACCGAGCTCGGCAAGGTCGAGAACATCAAGGGTGCCAAGCGCGCCATCGAGCGTCGCGCCTCCTTCGTCTGGGACATCCTGGAAGAGGTCATCGACGGCCGTCTGGTGCTGCTCAACCGCGCACCGACGCTGCACCGCCTCTCCATCCAGGCCTTCGAGCCCGTGCTGGTCGAGGGTAAGGCCATCCACCTGCACCCGCTCGTCTGCGCCCCGTTCAACGCGGACTTCGACGGCGACCAGATGTCCGTCCATGTCCCGCTGTCCGTCCAGGCCCAGGCCGAGGCTCGCATCCTGATGATGAGCTCCAACAACCTGCGCTCCCCGGCTTCCGGTAAGCCCGTGAACATTCCTTCCCAGGAC
>UQSB01000068.1 GCA_900543505.1 uncultured Collinsella sp.
AGCTGCGGGAACGGCCTATTCGCTCAATGTGTTCGGCTGAGATCGGAAATCAACCCCATCCCAACGCTTTTCCCCGGTGGCACTCATATTGTCGATTAATCCAGGCCCTCGGCACCGTTGGACTTGATGATCTTCTGGTAGGCGTAGAAGCTGTCCTTGCGGCGTCGCTCGTAGGTACCGGTGCCGTCGTCGTACTTATCGACGTGGATAAAGCCGTAGCGCTTGCGCATCTCGCCGGTGCCGGCGGAAACCAGGTCGATGGGGCCCCACCAGGTGTAGGCGATCAGGTCGACGCCGTCGGCAATGGCCTCGCCCATGGCCTTGACGTGGCTCTGCAAGTAGGCGATACGATACGGGTCACGGATGGAGCCGTCCTCCTCGACCTCATCGTAGGCGCCCATGCCATTCTCGACCACCATCAGCGGAATCTCGTAGCGGGCGTAAATCTCGTTGAGGGCGATGCGCAGACCCAGCGGATCGATCTGCCAGCCCCAGTCGGTGGACTCCAGATAGGGATTCTTGCCGCCAAAGGTCATGTTGCCCTCGGTCATCTCGTGATCCTTGTGGGTGCCCACGGTGCCGGACATGTAGTAGCTAAAGGTGTAGAAATCGACCTTGCCGTCGGCGATATCCTGCAGGTCACCGTCCTCCATCACAAGCTCGACATCGTTCTCGGCCCAGAAGCGCTTGGCATAGAACGGATACTTGCCGCGCACCTGCACGTCGGAGCAGTACCAGTTCATGGTATTCATCTCCTGCTGCGTGGCGAACACGTCGGCCGGATCGCACGTGGCGGCATAGGAGAGGACGAAGCAGTCCATGTTGCCCATCTTAAACTGCGGATAGTGCTCGTGGGCATAGCGCACGACGCGGCCGCTGGCGACAAACTGGTGGTGCAGGGCCTGGTAGCGCTGCTGAGCGGTGGTCTTGATGGCGCTTGCCGGACCCTCAAAGCCCTGGATCAGACCGGTCTCCATCATGGCACCTATGTCCATGGTGCCGCAGTTGATCTCGTTGAAGGTGAGCCAGAACTTGACCTTGTCCTGGTAGCGGTCGAAGACGGTCTGGCAGTACTTCTCAAAGAAGCCGATGAGCTCGCGGCTCGCCCAGCCGTTGTATTTCTCGACCAGGTGATAGGGCATCTCGTAGTGGCTGAGTGTGACGAGCGGCTCGATGTTGTGCGCGCGCAGGCAGTCGAAGACGCGATCGTAGAAGGCGAGGCCGGCCTCGTTGGGCTCGGCATCGTCACCGTTGGGGAAGATGCGGCTCCAGGAGATGGACATGCGGAACATGGTAAAGCCCATCTCGGCGAACAGCGCGATGTCCTCCTCGTAGTGATGGTAGAAGTCGATGCCGTCGTGGTTGGGGTAGAAGCGGTTGGGGTCGATGTCGATCGTAATCTGGCGCGGCTCCTTGTAGCTGCCGCCCAGGAAATGGTCGTCTACGCTGGGGCCGCGGCCGTCCACGTCCCAAGCGCCCTCAAACTGATTTGCGGCCGTGGCGCCGCCCCAGAAAAATCCCTTGGGAAATCCCATAGGTGCCTCCTCGCAACGGGTTTTATGTGCTGAGTTGAGTATCGCGCGCACTTGGGCGCCCAAGGCGCGGAGGCGCTGCATTGGACACTTCTTTTCGCCCCGGCACGTCCGCCGGCTGACACTTTTTGATACCGAGGCCTAGACGAGGCAAAAATCGACCTGACGGCCACCTTCCAACCCGGATGGATGAAACGAAACATGAGACACAGTATTTAGGTGTGGCATATCGATAGCTAAAAGCCCGTTCCGTCTTGCTCATCCACGGTATTTTGCCGGGGTGCAGCCGTAGGCGGCGCGGAACTTGCGGTAGAAAAAGCTCATGTTCTCGTAGCCAACGGCACGCGCCGCTGCCTCGGCCGTGGCGCCCGCGCGCAAGAGCTCCGCGGCACGCGCGAGCCTGCGCTCCTGGACCAGTTGCCGATAGGTCTTTCCCACCTGCTGCTTGAGCAGCGCCGACGCGTAGTTGGGGCTCACATGAAAGTGTGCCGCCATCTCCTCGAGCGAGCAGGCGGCAAACGAGCGCTCGATGTAGCCGAGCATTCCCGTCACCAGGGCAGTGGGCCCCGCCGCGCCGTCCGCCACGCCGCGCACCAGCTCGCGCTCGTAGCAATCCATGAGCTCAGCCAAAAACAGCTGAAACAGGCACAGAACAATCTCGGCGCTGTTGGGGCTCGGCTCGTAACGCTCGCAGAGCATTTCCTGCATGTAGCGCCGCACGCGCCGGCTCTCCCCGCAACGAAAGTGTACGTGCCCGCGATGGTCCGTCTCACTGTTGAGCGCGTTGAACAAAAACCGCGAGACCACGCTCTCGCGCGAGAGGCTCGACTCCAGGCTCCGGCGCAAAAATGCACGTGAAACGGTCATGCTCAGCATGATGTCGTCCTCGCCGAGCGACGACACCGCGTGTGGACAGGCGGCGTCGAGCAGCAGCACCTCGTTGCGGCCCAGCTCGAGCCTCTCCCCCGCCACCGTCTGCGGGCAGTGCCCGCGATACACATAGCTCATCTCAACGTAGTCGTGCACATGCTCGGGCACGGCATTAAAACGCGAGTTTGTCCTTATCGTCAGGCCACGTGGCATGCCGGGCTGGGCGTAGGCAAACCCGACCTGCCCAATCTTTCGCACCGGACGTCCGTCGATTTCGACATGCTCGGTCATAATCGACCAATCAAACGCCAAGCCGTCTCTATACGCAATCTCGCTGGCACTCAGTTCGCTGAGCCTACGCTCGAGCTCGTCGATCTCCATCGCTCACCAATCGTTGATTTGGTCATAGTTCGTTGTGATTCGGATATTAGCAGAGCGCGCTGACACGTCCATAATCTGTGCCATGCAGCTAATCGACCGAGCCGAGGAGGATCCATGACCGCGTACTACCAGCAGGTGCTCAACGGCGCCTACGACAACCACGTGCTTCCGTTTTTGTGGATGAAGGGCGAGAGCCATAAGACCATTGCCGAGTATCTGGAAAAGATCGCCGGCGCCGATATCCACGAGGTCTGCCTCGAGAGCCGCCCGCACCCCGATTTTTGCGGCGAGGGTTGGTGGCGCGACCTGCGCTTTGCGATCGACATATGCAAGCAGCTGGGCCTCAAGATCTGGATTCTGGACGACGCACACTTTCCCACCGGATACGCCAACGGCGCCGTCAAGGAAGCCGCGCCCGAGCTCCGCAAGATCGTGCTCACACACCGCACGCTCGACATCGTGGGCCCCACGCCGCAGGCGAACATCGTGCTCACCAACCTGTTCGACAAGACGGAGCGCTTCTATGGCGTAACGTTTATGCAGGAAGGGCACGCCGTCGAGGTAGAGCACCGCGTCATCGAGGACGAGCACGGCATACCCTACCGCCTGGTCTTTGACGCGCCGGCCGGCATCACGCAGGCGTGCGTGATGTTCACGAGCGGCAAGACCTCCTACAACGAGGACTACATCAACATGGTCGACCGCGCCTCGGTGGCACAGCTCATCGACGCTGTGTACGAGCCGCACTTTACGCATCTGGGCGATGAGTTTGGCAAGACCATCCTGGGCTTTTTCTCCGATGAGCCCGGCTTTGCCAACGAGAAGGGCGTCACCGGCGCCGACGGCATCTCCGACACGCTCATCGGCAAGGCCACGGCTCCCCTGCCCTGGTCGGCCGAACTCAAGCGCCGCCTGCGCGCGGCGCTGGGCGAGCGCTACCTGGACGAACTCCCGCACCTGTGGGATCGCGAGCCGGCGGGCGCGCACGTGCGTCATGTGTACATGGACATCGCAAGCACGCTCTACAAGGAATGCTTCTGCGACCAGCTCGGCGGCTGGTGCCGCGCGCACGGCGTGCAGTACATCGGCCACGTGATCGAGGACAAGGACTGCCACGCGCGCTTGGGCGTGGGCGCCGGACACTACTTCCGCGCCGTGGGCGGCCAGGACATGGCGGGCGTGGACATCGTGATCAACCAGCTCGTCCCCGGTATGGACCAGGGGTTCCACTCCTACGGCCGCGGCGTATGGGACCTGGAGTTCTACAATTACGTGCTACCCAAGCTGGGCTCCTCGGCGGCGCATCTCGACCCCAAAAAGCAGGGGCGCTGCATGGCCGAGGTCTTTGGCGCCTTTGGCTGGCACGAGGGCCTGCGCGAGATGAAGTGGATCGCCGACCACTTTATGGTGCGCGGCGTTAACTGGTTTGTGCCGCACGCCTTTAGCATGGCTGCCTTCCCCGACTGGGACTGCCCGCCGCACTTCTACGCGCACGGCCAAAACCCCCAGTTTGCGCACTTTGGCAAGCTCATGAGCTACATGAATCGCACGGCGAGCCTGCTTTCGGGCGGGCGGGCCGCCACACCGGTGGCGCTTCTGTACCACGCCGATGCCGAGTGGGCCGGCGAAGCCTCGTTTATGCAGCACGCCGCCGCCGAGCTCATGCGCGCGCAAATCGACTTTGATATTGTGCCGGCCGAGGCATTTGAGGATGCCGAGCGCTATACCGTGGCGTTTACCGCGGACGGCGGGTTTACTGTAAACGGGCAGGCATACCGCTGTCTGGTCATGCCCGGCGCCGAGTTTGTCGGCGGGGCTGTACTTGACTTTGCCGCGCGCGCCGCGGCCGCAGGCGCTGCCGTGTATGCCCTGGATAAGCTGCCGAGTAAGCGCTATGACGGCGATATTGCAGGACGCGAGGGCTTTGCCTCCGTGGATGCCAGCGAGCTTGCAGGCGTTTGCGTTGTTGCCACTTCCAAGCTTGCGAGCGTGCTTGCCGCGGCCGGCATGCAGACCGTGGCATGCGCCGAGCCGCAGCCGTGGCTGCGCGCGCTGCGCTACGATCGCGCGGGCGAAAGCTACCTCATGCTGGTAAACGAGCATCCCAAGCAGGGCATCTCCACTCAGATTGCGTTTGCCGACGGCACGCCCGTTGCAGGCGCGCGCCTCGACCTGCTCAACGGCAGGGAGCCTGTCGCCTTTGAGGGCACGCTCGAACTTGCGCCCTACGAGAGCTGCATCGTGGTGCTCGGGGCCGCAGGTTCCGCGCGCGCAGCAACAGCAGGAACTGAAGCCGCATGCATCGACGGGCCCTGGACGGTCGCCTTCTCTGCCCCCGGCACCGATGCCTTTGACGAGTCTATTGAGCTTGCAGGCCTGCACGACCTTTCCTTTGCCGAGTTCCCCGGCAAGGCGGGCACTTTCCGCCACCAGGCGAGCCTCAGCGTTGACAAGGGCCTCACCAGCGCCGCGCTCGATCTCGGCGAGGTCTTTGAGACCGCAACCGTCACCCTCGACGGCACGCTCCTCGGCACGCGCATCTGTCCGCCCTACCGCTTTGAGCTCGGCACCCTTGCCGCCGGCGAGCACGGGCTCACAATCGATGTGATCAACACCCTCGACCACGCCATCCCCGACATGTTCGGCATGACCGAGCCCTCCGAGCCCAGCGGCCTGCTCGGTCCCGTCCGCGTGCTCGGGTAGCGACCCCGCGCAACAGCCCCTTACGAGACGCCCGGCTTGCTTTCCCCAGCCAAGCCGGGCGTTTTATTTACCGTTATGATTGATACATCGCGATACGAATGCATGGGAGCCATATGGATATCAAGCGCAAAATCACCCAGGGCAAGGGGCTCACCCCCACCGAGCAGCAGCTCGGGCAGACGGTTCTCGCCATGGGCGAGAACGTTCGCGGGCTCTCCATCAAGGAATTTGCGCGCCAGGCCAATGTCTCCGTTGCGAGCATCCACCGCTTTTGCAAAAAGCTCGGCCTTGAGGGCTTCAAGGAGCTCAAGGTCGAGCTGGTGCGCGCAGCCTCGTACGCAGACTCCGCCCCCGAGGTGGATATCGACTTTCCCTTCGATGCCACTTCCACCCCTGCGCAGGTGATGGAGCGCATGGAGGGGCTCTACCAGACCACCTTGGCCGAAACGCAGGAGCTGCTCGACCCTGCACAGCTCGACCACGCCGCCAAGCTCATCATGCGCGCCGGCACCGTGGACATCTACACGGGCTCGCATAACCTGTATCCAGCGGGAATGTTCCGCGATCGCCTGCTTTCCGCCGGCAAAAGCGCGACGTGCCACGACAGCGTCGAGGCGCAGGTGCGCACGGCGCTCGCCTCGGGTCCCGACCATGTGGCAATCGTCATCTCCTACAGCGGCCTTGCCCCCAACCTCAAGGAGATCTTGCCGATCCTTAGCAGTCGACATGTCCCGGTCATCGTCATCGGCACGCCGTACTGTGCCCGCATTCACCCCGGCTTTGCCGCCTATCTCACGGTAAGCGACCACGAGAGCATGACGCACCGCATCACGCAATTCGCCAGCCATATCGCCGTGCAATACGTACTCGATTCGCTCTATAGCAGCTACTTTGCCAAAGATTACGCCCGCTGCTCCGAGTTCTTAGAGCGCTCGTTCCCCTACACCCGCCTCCCCGGACTCAAGTAACAACGAGCGAGGATTATTGGACACTCAAATAACGAGCGTGGATAATCTCCCGTTTTTGACCTGGATGCAGGCTCAAAGTGGGAGATTATCCACGCTCATTTTGCGGGTAGTCATTGGGGACGTTCTTGAATGATTAGTCGTTTAAGAACGTCCCCAACGACTACATCAGGAGTGTCCCCAGGTGTCGGCAGAAAAGGAACGTCCCCAAGTGCCGCATCTGGACCAGGACAACGCCGATGTTTTGGCAACGACAGACACTATGACCCAATCCGAGGGCACTAAAAAGATAGGAGCCCCCGCTCGTGACCGCGGGTCGGGGCTGCGACAATGATGTTGAAGTGCCATAGGCGCAGCCGCGCCGCAACGAGGTTGGGAGGCTCCCATGCCAAAGTATTCTACCGCGTTCGGGATGGACGTCCACCTGAGGTCGACCACCGTCTGCGCCCTCGACGCGGACACCGGCGAGGCCGTGACGAGGAGGTTCCCCGGCAACCCCTGGGGCGAGATCGCCGGGTGGATGGACGGGTTCCCCGGGCCGTCGCTCGCGGCCTACGAGAGCGGCTACCCCGGCTTCGCCCCGCAGAGGGAGCTCGCCGGGCTCGGCGTCGAGTGCGTCGTCGCCGCGGTCTCGAAGATCCCCAGGTCGGCCGCCGACTCGGCCTCCAAGAACGACAGGAACGACGCCGCCAGGATGGCCAAGGCGATACTCGCCCACGACATCTCCCCCGTATGGGTCCCCTCCCCCGAGGTCGAGGGCATCAGGGACCTCGCCGGCGCCTACGACGGGGCGACCGCGCGCCTGGCGACCGCCAAGCAGCGGCTGCTCGCCTTCCTCGCAAAGCGAGGGTTCGCCTACGGCGGCACCACGCCCGCCGGCAACCCGAGGAAGTACTGGACCTACGACTTCCTGAGGTGGCTCGACAAGGTCAGGCCGGAGGACGATGGCGGGGTTCGGACGCTCGCCGCTCTGAGGAGCGAGGTCGAGGCCGCGGCGGAGGCCCGGGCGGATCTGCTCTCCGAGTACAGGGCGGCCGTGGATGCCAGCCCGATCGCCGCGGAGGTGGCCGCCCTCCAGTCGATCAAGGGCTGCGCCTTCGCGCTGGCCGCAGCCTTCTCGGCCGAGGTCGGCGACTTCACGAGGTTCCGTTCCGGAAGGCAGGTCACGGCCTATTTCGGCCTCGCGCCGAGTCAGAGGTCGAGCGGCGACTCCGTGCGGCTCGGAGGCATCAGCGGTGCGGGCAACGCGCTCGTGAGGAAGCTGGCCGTTGAGGGTTCATGGTGCTACGCCGCGGCACGGCACCAGCCGAAGCTCATGCCAAGGGACACGGGCGTGCCCCTCGAGATAAGGATGCACGGGAGGAAGGGATCCGAGCGGCTCCTGCGGCGGCGCGAGGAGATGCTCGCCCGCGGCATGCCCGCGGCGAAGGCTAACGCGGCCACCGCGGCCGAGCTCGTGAGGTGGCTCTGGGCCCTCGGCATGATGTGCCGGGAGGGCGCGGAATAGACATAGCCCCCGCCCCGGCGAGCCGGGCGGCCTTCGGGGATACCCCCTATTTCGCTGTGCGCGCGGAGCCCTCCGCATGCGCCTCGACAGACTTGGGGAACCCCGCCGAAGGAATGGAGTGCGGGCCGACAGAACGGTATCCGCGGATATGAGACTGAGCCGAAGGCGTCGATGACATGCCGGGGGCGGACCGGGACGGGTTAACGGCAGGCCCCGCCGACCGATTGCAAGCGGTCGGCGGGGCCATTGTGGCTCTTGACAGCGGATTGGGTCATATGAGCGAAAACCCGCCAGAGCGAGCAAGGTGCCTTGAAACGAGGCGGCATTGATCTT
>UQSB01000069.1 GCA_900543505.1 uncultured Collinsella sp.
AGCGCCTCTTCACAGACGACTCGTCCCGCTCCTCGCGCGACGGAGGCCGCCACTACGGGCTCGGCCTCCACGTCGCCTCCGAGGCCGCGAGCGCCCACGGGGGCTCCGTCTCGCTCGCCAACAGCCCCTCGGGCGGCGCGGTGGCCACCATCGCGGTCCCACTGTGCGGGATCTGACGAATTCCTCGATGTCTACCTCGACTGCGATATATCGCTCGCCGAGGCCGCGACGAGATGGTGTTGCGTCTGCCCCGTTTGGTGCTTCTGGCTCAAATTTGATCTGATGTAAGGCCCGTGCAATCCTGCATGGGCCTTTCTTTTGGCAATTGCTCGACCGATTCGTGGCTTGAAACACAAATAATCGAGTTAAGGAGAAATGGGGTCATACAGCAGCTCTCAGAGCGCTTGCCGCACTCCCCCGCCATTACCTCTGCGGCGTCCTCGTATAGAGCCCATACCGTTTGGCATATCGTTGCAATCGCCCACTTGTCCACCGATTAAGTGAACTGCTGGAATAAAGACAGCGACACGCCTGTTCGTTACAGTTGCTATATCTGTGTAAATCGTCGCGATAAATACAGCCTGTACTCGGCTGTATACCAGCTACGCGTATGTAGATTCATATCGCGTTAATAAATCGGCTCAAGCGCGTGCAAAACGCGCAAGTAGCCGCAAAAGGCGATTATCGCGTAGGTAGATTTTTGGCACCCTGTCGCTTACTGAAAATTAAGCAATTGCTTAAAACAAAAAAGGTCAGGCACTAAGTGCCTGACCTGCAAACTTCTGGTCGGGACGACTGGATTCGAACCAGCGACCCCTTGACCCCCAGTCAAGTGCGCTACCAAGCTGCGCCACGTCCCGAAGCTTTTGTTTGTTGCTCTGCTTTCGCTCGCAACAGGGAGTATATTAACCCGAAACTTTGTCCTTGTGCAAGAACTTTTTTACAAATTTTGAAGCAAGTCCAAAATTGTATCTGCGAGCTGGGGTTTTGTTAGTACGGGTAGTTCTTGCGTACCCGCTATGCTCACGATCCAAGCCTTGTTGGTGTCGGTTCCAAAGCCCGAATCGGCGCGTGAGACATCGTTGGCGATAATGGCATCGCAGCCTTTGCGGGTCAATTTGCGCTCGGCGTACTCGACGACGTTATCAGTCTCGGCTGCAAAGCCGATTACGAGGCGATCGCCCTTTTGGCGTGAAAGTTCGGCCAAGATGTCAACGGTCTCGACGAGCTCGATTCGATCCAGGCGCTCGTTGGCCTTTTTGAGCTTATGGTCCGCTGGGGCCGCCGGCGTGTAGTCGGCGACGGCGGCGGCGCAAATGGCCGCGTCGGCCGTCTGGAAGGCGCTCAGCGCTGCCTTGAGCATTTCTGAGGCGGTCTGTACGTGCACGCACTCCACACCGCGGGGAACGTCGAGCGATGTCGGTCCCAGCACGAGCGTGACGGCGGCACCGCGACGTGCGGCATCCCCCGCCAGGGCGATACCCATCTTGCCCGAAGAACGGTTGCCAATGAATCGCACCGGGTCGATCGGCTCGTGCGTGGGGCCGGCGGTGATGACGATGCGCTTGCCCGTCAGGTCTTGCGGCACGGGGTTGAGCACCTCACAGACAGCCTCGACGATGTCCTCGGGCTCGCTCATGCGCCCCGTGTCCACGTCGCCGCAGGCAAGGTAGCCGCTGCCGGGTCCCACCACATGGACACCGTGCTCGCGCAGCGTGGCCATGTTGGCCTGCGTTGCCGGCGCCTTCCACATGCCGTTGTTCATAGCGGGTGCGATCACGATGGGTCGCGGCGTTGCCAGCAGCGTGGTGGAGATGAGGTCATCGGCGATGCCGTTGGCCATCTTGGCGATAATATTGGCCGTTGCGGGCGCCACGACCACCAGATCGGGCTCCTGCGCCAGCGAAATGTGGTGGATGGGGTCGGAAGGATCGTCGAATAGCCCAACCGCGACCGGCTCGTTAGTGAGCGCGCGGAAGGTAAGCGGCCCCACAAACTCCGTGGCATGCTCGCTCATAACGACTTTGACACGTGCGCCGCGCTTTTGCAGCAGGCGCACGATATTGCACGACTTATAGGCGGCGATCCCGCCGGTAATGCCCAGCAGGATCGTTTTTCCCTCAAGTTGCATTGAATTGTTGGATGCCGCCGTCATCGCTAGGCTTCCTTGCTCGGGAGCACCAGGAGGCGGTGGCAGTACGGACAGTGCGTAATCTCGCTACCGTCTTGGTTGAGGTCGCTCATGGACGATGCCTGCAGCGCGGTGTGGCAGACCGTGGGGATGTTGCCCTGGATGGTCTCGACGGCCAAGCCGCGGAACTGCTTGAGCAGACGCTCGTAGTCGGTGAGCACGTCGGCCGGCAGCGTGGCGGCAAGAGCGGTGCGCTCCTTAGTGGCGGCTTCGATCTGAGCCTGCAGGTCGGCAGCCTTGGCGCGGGCGGCCTTGGTATCGGCCTTCACGCCCTCCTCGAACTTGGCGATGATGGCCTGCGCGCGGGTCTCGCGGTCGAGCGCCTCTTTGTGGGCGACAACGACATCCTTGCGGGTGTGCTCAATCTTGTCCAGGCGCTTGGCCAGGGTGGCGAGCTCGTTTTCCAGGTCCTGTACCTCGCGGTAGTCGGAGCCGTCAACGTGGCGCTTCTTAGCGGCCTCGATGGCGTTATTGGTCTGGATCTCGGTGGTGTTGAGATCGTCGAGCTCAATATCCAGGTCCTTGCGTTGGGCGTAGAGCTTGGTCATTTCGGCCTTGAGCTTAACGTAGGTCTTGCGCTTGGAAGCGAGCTCCTTGAGCTCCGGCATATTGGCAAGTTCGCTCTTGTTGCGGGCGAGCTCCAAATCGATCTGTTGCAGCTTGAGTAGCGTAGCGCCGGCGCTCATAAGTTCTCTCCTTTTGTCACAGTCCACCATTGGCAAGGGTTCAGTATTTTAATCGCATGACGGGGGTCGGCCCCGGCGTCAACTGCAGAGTTCATCAATATATCAACGAACGGCTCCTCGGAGCGGTCGTGGCCGAGCAAGATCACCGGCAGCCCGCGCAAGGCAAGGTCTTGCGCCACGTGGTAGCCCGCCTCGCCCGTCACGACAACATCTGCGCCCGCGGCGATGGCGAGCTCTCCGAAGTCGCCCAGGGAGCCGCCCAAAATGGCGACGGTGCGGCACGGGCGATCAGCTTTGCCCCACACACGCGGGTCGCTGCCAAAGGCCGTGGCAGCACGGGTGGCAAGATCGCGCAGCGTGCACGGGTCGTTGAGCGTTGCAAGTGCGCCCAGGCCGGTGGCCTCGGGGTCGTCCACGTGCTCCAGTGAGCTCACGGGTGCGGCACCCAGCAGCTTGCTCAGGCAGGCACGGGCTTCGTGCGAGCGGTCCAGGTTGGTGTGGAGCGAGATAATGCTCACCCCGCAGCGGGCGGCCTCGTAGAGGGCCGCACTGCACTGGGGTCGTGTGGCATCCGCCGGACAAAAGGCTTCGGGTGCCTTGATGTATATGGGATGATGCGTCAGCAGCACGTTGGCGCTTGCTTCTTGGGCGCGGCGAACATTAGCCTCAGTCGCATCGAGTGCGCAGGCAACGCCGGTGATCTCCGCGGCCGGATCGCCAACGGAGAGTCCTACGTGGTCCCAGGGCTCGGTGTCCGTCTTGGGATAGCGTGCCAGTAGCGCGCGCTCGAGCTCGGCGACGATCATGCGGCACCTGCGATCGAGAGCAGCGTCTGGGCAAAGTCGTCCAGATCGCCTGGATTCACGCGATCATCGAAGGAGATGCGCAAGGCACCCAGCGCCTGTTCGCGGCCGATGCCCATCGCGCTGAGCACGTGGCTCGGGTCCATGCTGCCACTCGAGCATGCCGAGCCTGCCGACACCTCAAAGCCGGCGGCGTCGAGCTTAATGATGAGTTCCTCGGAGTCCATGCCGTCAATGTAGATCGATACCATGCCGGGCAGACGGTCGGCTTGTGCGTAGTCACCCATGGTGGCGTGAATGCGCTGGTGGGCCGTAAGCGTGGCGTAGAGCTTGTCGGAAAGGGCTTGCAGCTTCGCGCGCTCCTGAGCCACATGGGGCGTCAGAGACGAGGCGGCAGCGGCAAAGGCGAGCTGCGTTCGCAGGTCTTGCGTGCCGGCACGACGACCGGCCTCCTGTCCGCCGCCAAAGATGCGCGGGCGCAGCGGCGTGCGGCTCTTAAGGTAGAGTGCGCCAGATGCCACGGGACCGCCAATCTTGTGGGCTGCGACGGACATGGCGTCGACGCCCAGCTCGGTGACATCGAGCGGAATATGCAAGTAGCCCTGGATGGCATCGGTGTGGAACAGGGCACCTGCGGTGTGCGCAGCTGCGGCAAGCTCGCGGATGGGCTGCACCACGCCGGTCTCGTTGTTGGCGACCATAATGCTCACGAGCGCCACGTCGTCGCTGAGCAGCTCGACAAGCGTGGCAGGCTCAACGTAGCCCGCGCGGCAGGGCTGTACCAGGTCGACGGTAAAGCCGGAGGCACGCAGCAGCGGCAGGTTGTCCAGAATCGAATCGTGCTCGATGGCCGAAACGATTACACGACCGCGCTTGCGATCGCGCTGACGAGCGCCCTCGGCAAGACCGAGAAGCGCCAGCTGGTTGGCTTCGGTGCCGCCGTTAGTCAGTACAATCTCGGACGGGCGGACGCGCGCGCCAAAGCTGCGGGCGATCTCGCGACGTGCAACCTCCAGACGCGCGGCAGCCTTGCGGCCGAGCGAATGCAGCGAGTTGGGGTTGACGCCGGCAAGCTCGCTGTCGTCGTACTCGCGCTGCGCAAGGAGCGCCTCGGCGCGCATGGGCGTCGAGGCGGCATAGTCAAGATTCACGGGTATGCGGTTTTGACCTGCGGTCATAAGGGTTTATGCCTCCTGTGCGGCCTCGTTGCCCAGCTTCTGCAGCAGCGCAACCTCGGCAGCGGGATCTTCGGACTTAAATACGGCAGAACCGGCCACGAGCACGTTGGCGCCGGCCTTGACGACCTCGGCAATGTTCTTGGGAGAAATGCCACCGTCGACCTCGATGAGGGGCGAAACGCCGTGGCGCTCGCACATGGCCTTGAGCTCGTGAAGCTTTGCGATGGTGCCCGGGATAAAGCTCTGGCCGCCAAAGCCCGGGTTCACACTCATGAGCAGCACCATATCGACGACGTCGATGATGCTCTCGAGCACGCACACGGGGGTGGCGGGGTTGAGCACCACGCCGGCCTTGACGCCGCGCTGCTGCAGATGCGTGAGCGTGCGGTGCAGGTGCGTGGAAGCCTCGTAGTGCACGGTGATCATGTCGGCACCGGCGTCGGCGTACCAATCGACCGTCTCGTCGGGGTTCGTCACCATGAGGTGCGCGTCGACCGGTACATCGGTGGAGCGCTTGACGGCCTTAAGGATGTCAACGCCAAAGGTGAGGTTGCCGGTAAAGTGACCGTCCATAACGTCGAAGTGCACGTAGTCGGCACCGGCGATCTTGTCGAGTTCGCCCTTGAGGTTGGCCATGTCGGCCGAAAGGACAGACGGAGCGATTTTGATGGAACCCATGGTAGAAGCCTTTCTGCGCTAGTCGGTGAGTCCGTAGAACTCTTGAGAAGGGACGCGATCGGTAAGAATCTCGAGTGCCCTATCCAAAGTAACACCGTTGTAGAGCGTTTGCTCCACGGCAAAGGTGAGCGGAATGTCTACGCCCAGTGAACGGGCAAGCTCACTGACGCTGCGGGCCGCGACGGCGCCCTCGACCACCATATGCGTACGTGCCTGGTACTCGTCGAGCGAGACGCCGTGGGCAAACTCGTAGCCAAAGGTGCGGTTGCGCGAATGCTCGGAGGTGCAGGTGGCAATGAGGTCACCCATGCCGGCAAGACCCATGCAGGTCATGGCTTGACCGCCGCGGGCGTGCACCAGACGGCTGATCTCGGCCAGGCCGCGCGTCATGATAAGGGCGAGCGTGTTGTCGCCCGCGCCGGAACCGGCGGAAATGCCGCACACGATGGCGATGACGTTTTTCATGGCGCCGCAAACCTCGACGCCGGTCATGTCCTGCGACAGGTAGATGCGGAAGGCCGTGGATAGGAGCAGGTCCTTAAAGGTCTCCCCTACCTGTGGGTCTTCGCTGGCGATGACGGCGGCAGAAAGTCCGCCGCGGCAAATCTCCTCGGCATGGTTGGGGCCCGAGAGGGTCGCCACGCGCGCCTCGTTGCCGATCTCGCTGGCGATGACCTCGCTCATGAGCAGGCCGGACTCGGGCTCAATGCCCTTGGTGAGGCAGAGCACCGGGGTATCGGCGGCGATAAAGGGCGCGGCCTGGTGGCACACGCTGCGAAGGTGCGTCGAAGGAACGGCAAAGATGATGGCCTCGGCGCCGTCGAGCGCCTGCACGAGCTCGGTCGTGGCGACGACGTTGCCGGGCAGCTCGTAGCCCACAAGGTAGCGGGGGTTGCGGTGCTCGCCATTGATGCCGGCGGCCGTCTGCTCGCTATGGGCCCACATGGTCACGCGCTCGGCTCGCGCGGCGGCAAGGCCGGCGACGGCGGTTCCCCAGGAGCCGGAGCCAATCAGCGCAACATTCATGACTCTCTCCTACTTATCGTCGGGCTCGGTGACGCGCTTGGTAAACGAGAGCTTGGACTCCTTACCCGTCATGAGCTTTTTGATGTTCGCACGATGGGCCCACACCACGGTGATGCCGATCAGCGCCATGCAAAACTTAAGTCCCAGGCTGCTGTACGGAAAGACCGCGCAGACGGCAATGGGAAGACCGATGGCCGCGGCGAGCGAGCCCACCGACACGAACTTGGTGATGGCGACGGCCACGATAAACATGCCCAGCAGCGACAGGCCAATAGGCCAGTACCAAGCGAGGATGACGCCCAGACCAACCGCGATACCCTTGCCGCCGTGGAAGTTGAGGTACGGCGAGAAGATGTGGCCCCATACCGCTGCCAGGCAGATGACGCCAAGCATCCAATCGCCGGGAGCTCCGGGTGCCATGATATTCGGCGGAAAGCCATAGCCTAGATCGGCGATAAGCGGGCGGGCGATAAGAACGCAGACGGCGCCCTTCAGACAATCGAGCAGCAGCGTGAGCGCCGCGACCTTGGGACCAGCCACGCGCAGCGCGTTGGTGGTGCCGATGTTGCCGGAGCCCGCCTTGCGAATGTCCGTGTGGTTGAACACGCGGCCCAGGATCAGGCCAAACGGAATCGCCCCTATAAAGAACGAGACCACGGCGCAGACGGCGGTCAGCAGAATCGGATTATGCATCCTTTTGCTCCTTCTTCCTAAAGAAGAGTCGGATGGGCGTGCCGGCAAAGTCGAAGGTCGAGCGCATGCGGTTTTCGACATAGCGCTGGTAGGTGTCGTTGACCAGGTCGCCGTGGTTGACGAAGAACGTGAACGTGGGCGGGTTGATGCCCGTCTGGGTCACGTAGTGCATGCGCAGGCGGCGCTTGCCGTCCACCACGGTGTGGCCAAACTCGCGCAGGTCGGTGAGGAACGTGTTGAGGCGCGAGGTGGTGATCTTTTGCGAACGCGTCTTCTCGGCAGCGTCGACCATGGCCCAGATCTTCTCCACGCTGCGGCCGGTGAGGGCCGAGATGCGCAGGTACTGGGCCCAGGGAGCCATGACGCCCAGACGGCGGTCGACGGTTTCCATGCAGGCCTCGCGCTTGCGGTCGTCGTCGAGCAGATCCCACTTGTTGAGCAGCACGACGATGGCGCAGCCGCGCTCAATGGCCAAGCCCATGACCTTCTGGTCCTGCTCGGTAACGCCCACGGAGGCGTCGACGACGAGCAGTGCCACGTCGGCGCGATCGATGGCGCGCAGGCCGCGGACCATGGAGTAGTACTCGATGTTCTCGTACACGGTGCTCTTCTTGCGAATGCCCGCGGTGTCGACCATGCGGTAGTGTTTGCCATCGCGCTCTACGACGGTGTCGATGGCGTCGCGCGTCGTGCCGGCAATGTTGGACACGATAGAGCGGTCAGCGCCCAGGATACGGTTGAACAGCGACGACTTGCCGGCATTGGGGCGGCCGATGATGGCGACGGGGATGC
>UQSB01000070.1 GCA_900543505.1 uncultured Collinsella sp.
AGGGCACCTCCACGAGGCCACCGACGGGGTCACAAACGAGGCCCAGCAAGTTACTCAGCGCGATGGAACTGGCGTCGAGCGCCTGCCCGGGCGTGCCGCCGAGCATCTGCACCAGCGCGGCGGCAGCCATGGCGGCGGCGCTTCCCACCTCGGCCTGGCAGCCGCCCTCGGCGCCGGCGACGCAGGCGCTCGTGGTGAGGTTGAGGCCGATGGCGGCTGCGCAGTAGAGCGCGTCCATCACCTGCTCGTCGTCGAGCTGCAGATGGTCGGCGAGTGCCAGCACACAGCCGGGGACGACGCCCGCGGATCCTGCCGTCGGAGCTGCGACGATTACGCCCATCGTGGCCGAGCGCTCGAGCACGGCCATGGCGCGGGCCACGGCGTCAGTCTGGACGGCGCCCATTAAATTGGAGCTCAGGTCGTTGCGGCCGGTGGCATCGACAAGCTTGGCCTCGCCGCCGATAAGCCCGCCGAGCGAGCGCTGCGGATTGACGATAGGGGCCGTGGTCTCCTCGCGCATGACGTCGAGCACGCGGCGCATGGCGGCGACGGCGTGGGCCTCGCCGGTCAGTCGCGCCTCGCGCAGGGCCATGACGGCGCCGATGCTGAGTCCCCGTTCCTCGCACGCATCGAGCAGCTGCTCGCCGTCGTCGAAGATTTCCTTTGCTGAGACGCCGGGGGAGAGCGACGAGGCAGAACCGGGGAGCTCGATAAAGGTCGCGTAATCGACATTGTCGAGCTTGCGCAGCATAGGGACGACGGTGTCGTCGGGTGCGCCGTCGGTCTCAAAGACGGAGTAGGCCTGGCCGCCCACCTCGGTGCGGTAGGTGCGGCAGAAGGCGATGTTCACGTGTACGTAGGCGAGCAGGTTCGTGAGCGCGGCGAGCACGCCGGGAACATCCTGGTGCGCCACGAAGAGCGTGGAGTACATGCCCGAGATGTCGACGCCGACGCCGTTAATGCGGCTGATGCGCATCTTGCCGCCGCCCAGGCTTTCACCGCGGACCTGTGCCGTGGCGCCCGTGTCGTCGACCATGTCGATGTCGACGGTGTTGGGGTGGATGGAGGCGTCGTCGCCCTTAATTTCAAAGTGATATTCGAGGCCCTGCTCGCGTGCGAGGTTGAAGGCCTGCTTGATGTTTTCATCATCGGTGTCGAGGCCTAGGATGCCCGCGACGAGTGCACGATCGGTGCCGTGGCCGCGGTAGGTGTGGGCAAAGGAGTTCCACAGGCCAAAGGTGACCTTGGTGATGCGGCCTTCCAACAGGCTGGCGGCAACTTGGGCGCAGCGCAGGGCGCCGGCGGTGTGCGATGAACTTGGGCCGACCATGACGGGGCCCAAGATCTCGAATGCCGAGGTCGTAGCTAGTGTTTGCGGCTTGCCTGCCATGGCTGCTCCTTTACGTGGCTCGTCGTCCCGAGGGGCGGGGCATAAGGTCGCCTGCTCTACAGTCCTGCTCGCACGGAGAGCACATTAAGTGCTCTCCGGCTCGTGCGGAACTCGCGATCGACCTTATGCCCCGCCCCTCGGGACTAAGGATACATGGTAGAGGCGCATGTGCTCCAAAATTCATTGGCTGCTGACGTTGCGTATGCCCATATCGAAATATCTTCACCACCGGATTAATAAAAAAGAAGTACCGGTTGGGGCCGGTACTTCTTTTGGTGCATCGATATGTGGCTGCAGCTTTTGCCGTTGGCTTACAGGCCGCAGACTGCTTTGAGTTCTTCGACTCGGTCGGTTTTTTCCCAGGTGAAGTCGGCGTCTTCTCGGCCGAAGTGACCGTAGGCTGCCGTCTTTTCGTAGATGGGGCGACGCAGGTCTAGGTCGCGGATGATGGCGCCCGGGCGCAGGTCGAAGGTTTTCTCAACGGCCTCGACGATCTTGTCCTCGGCAACATGCGCGGTACCGAAGGTGTCGACCATGATTGAGAGGGGCTTGGAAACGCCGATGGCGTAGGCAAGCTCGACTTCGCATCGGTCGGCCAGACCGGCGGCGACCACGTTCTTGGCGACCCAGCGCGCGGCATACGCGGCGGAGCGGTCAACCTTTGTGCAGTCCTTGCCGCTAAAGGCGCCGCCGCCGTGACGGCCGTAGCCGCCATAGGTGTCGACGATGATCTTGCGGCCGGTGAGGCCCGTGTCGCCCATGGGGCCGCCTACGACAAAGCGACCGGTGGGGTTCACATAGATGTCCGCGTTGTCCCACGGCATGTTCTCGGCAGCCATGACCGGGGTGATGACGTGCTCGATGAGGTCGGCCTTGATCTTGCCCATGTCCTCGATCTCTGCGGCGTGCTGCGTGGAGATGACGATGGTCGTGACCTCGACAGGCTTGCCTTCCTCGTAGCGCACGGTGATCTGGGTCTTGCCGTCGGGACGCAGATAGGCGAGGGTGCCGTCGTGACGCACGGCGGCCAGGCGCTCGGCCAGGCGGCTCGCCAGGTAGTGCGGCATGGGCATGAGGGTCTTGGTTTCGTTGGAGGCATAACCGAACATCATGCCCTGGTCACCGGCGCCGATCAGGTCGATCGGGTCGGTGGTAGCGCCGGTCTGGGTCTCGAAGGACTCGTCAACGCCCTGGGCGATATCGGGCGACTGCTCGTGGATGAGGCTCATAACGCCGCAGGTATCGCAGTCAAAACCGAACTTTGCGCGGTTGTAGCCAATGCGGCGGATAACGCCACGGGCAATCTCCTGCACGTCGACGTAGGCCTGGGTGCGGATCTCGCCGGCAACGATGACCGTGCCGGTGGTCACGAGGGTCTCGCAGGCGCAGCGGACGTTCTCAACGTTGGCGGGCACGCCGTTGGGGGCGATGTAGCCCTGCTCCTGGAGCTCTATTTCTTTGGCGAGGATTGCGTCGAGGACGGCGTCGCTGATCTGGTCAGCGATCTTATCGGGATGACCTTCGGTCACCGACTCCGACGTAAAAACAAAGGACCCGTGTTGGGGCGGGATGGAACGAAGTTCTTCTGACATGATTGTCCTTTCAAAAACGTGTCCCGGCGACCGTTACCATTCCGCCGGGCTCTCTATGCAAGGGCACATCATAGCGCGTAAATCAAACATTCACACCCTTTCCGCACCTACTCATTGGAGACAGACTTAAATGACCAGCCTTGCCTAAGTGCCGACAGGTTGCCCAAAGATTGGTCATTTTAAGTCTGTCCCCAATGACTGGGTCGGTGCCCTTTGTGCGGAGGTTGCTTTGATGCTTTATACTGGTGCGGTTAGACATCCATCCTGCAATCGAGGAGATTTCCATGGCATCAGACGTTCGCGTCCGCTTTGCACCCTCACCGACGGGCAAGCTGCACATCGGCGGCGCCCGCACCGCTATCTATAACTGGGCTTTTGCCCGCGCAAACGGCGGCACGTTCATCCTGCGCATCGACGACACCGACCCCACCCGTTCCACCGACGAGAACACGCAGATTATCCTGCGCGCCATGCGTTGGCTGGGCCTGGACTGGGACGAGGGTCCCGAGGTGGGCGGCGACTTTGGCCCCTACGCCCAGACCGAGCGCCTGGACCTTTACAAGCAGGCCGCCCAGAAGCTCTGGGACGAGGGCAAGGCCTATCCCTGCTTCTGCACCAAGGAGCAGCTCGACGCCGACCGTAAGGCCGCGCAGGAGCGCAAGGACCCCTTCCAGGGCTATCAGCGCCGTTGCCGCGATCTTGATCCTGAGGAGGCCCGCCGCCGCATCGAGGCCGGCGAGTCTTACGTCCTCCGCATCAAGGTGCCCGAGGACCGCGGCGACGTCGTTATCCACGACGCCGTCCACGGCGAGGTGACCTTCGACGCCAAGGAGCTCGACGACTTCGTCATCTTCCGCTCCGACGGCACGCCCACGTATAACTTCGCGACCGTCGTCGACGACGCCATGATGAAGATCACCCACGTCATCCGCGGCGACGACCATCTGTCCAACACCCCGCGCCAGGTCATGGTCTACGAGGCCCTCGGTGCGCCCGTGCCCACGTTCGCCCACATCTCCATGATCCTGGGCGCCGACGGCAAGAAGCTCTCCAAGCGCCACGGCGCCACCTCGGTGGAGGAGTACCGCGACGCCGGCTACCTGTCCGACGCCTTCGTCAACTACTTGGCGCTGCTCGGCTGGTCGCTCGACGGCGAGACCACGATCATCCCGCGCGATGTCCTGGCCAGTAAGTTCTCGCTCGACCGCATCTCCAAGAATCCGGCGACCTTCGACCCCAAGAAGCTTGATTGGGTTAATGCCGAGTACATCAACGGCATGTCCGATGCTCAGTTTGCCGATGAGATCATGGTCCCCGAGCTGCACGAGGCGGGTCTCATCGAGGGTAATGTCGAGTACGGCGAGGATTGGATCGATGCGCTTGCTGCCATCGTTAAGCCGCGCACCAAGATGCCTGCCGACGCCGTGACCGTCGCTGCTCCCATCTTTGCTACGGCCGAGACGCTCGAGTATGACGAGAAATCCGTCAACAAAGGCCTGGCCAAGGAGGGCATGGGTGCCATTCTGGACGCCGCCAAGGCTGCTCTCGAGGGTGTGGACGAGTGGACGGCTGACAACATCGACGCCGCGCTTGAGCCGCTGCCCGAGCAGATGGACCTTAAGAAGCGCGTGGTGTTCCAGGCCGTGCGCGTCGCCGTCTGCGGCAATATGGTGAGCCCTCCGTTGGGTGAGACCATGGCGCTCGTCGGCCGCGACGACTGCCTGGCGCGCATCGATCGCGCCCGTACGATGGCGCTGTAATCGCTGCGCAAACGTATGTATCCGAGCCCCGTTCACTCAGAGCGGGGCTCTTGTTTCTGTACCGATGAGTGGGTTGCTGGGACAAAATAATCAGTAGTGTTTGTCCCATGTTCGAGTGACGCAACAAGCTCGACACTCGTATCGGCCATGGGACAAACTCTACTGATTATTTTGTCCCACCCCTTTCAGGTCCGTTCGTTAGAGGTGGTGTATGGCTCAACAACTGTCGCTGTTTGGTTCACCGGAACCGGAGGAGTCTCCGGCGGCACCGGCATCCGCTGCTGTCTCGGCCAAGCCCGATCCTGCACCTGAGCCCATTGCCGCCTACTCGTGCGTGGTTCTCGATATCCCCACCCGTGCGCTGTCCGAACCGTTCGCTTACGGCATTCCTGAGTCCCTTGCCAACGAGGCCCAGGTCGGATCGACGGTCCTGGTCCACTTTGGCAACCGTGCCGCCGCAGGCTACATCGTCGATATTGCGCCCGAGCTGGGCGACCTGCAAGGCAACAACGCCCTTGACCTTTCGCGCATCAAGCCTGTCGAAGCCATCCTCAGCAAACCGCTCTTTACCGCCGAAGCCGCCCGTATCGCACGCTGGATGAGCCACGAGTACGTCGCAACGCTTTCCGAGTGCCTGCGCCTGTTTTTGCCCCCGGGCGGCAGTCCGCGTGTGGTCAAGGGTGACGACGGCGTGTGGACGGTTGAACGTCCAGCCGTCAAACCCATCCAAAATCGCTGGGTCATGCTCACGCCCGAAGGCTTCGACTATACGCCGCCCAAGACCGCGGTCCGCCAGCGCCAACTCATCGAGGCGCTCCAGTGCGGCCCGGTCACGACGCGCGACCTCAACCTTCTCTATAACAGTATGTCGGCGACCATCAAGGCTCTCGAAAAACGCGGCGTCGTGGTGGTGGAGGAGCGCCGTGCCTGGCGCGGTTGCAGCGAGCAGACCACGCTGTCCTCGGCAAGCGGCAAGGCGCCGGTCTCCCTTACCAACGGCCAGCAACAGGCACTCGCGCAGATTGAGCGCGCCCGTCTGGACGCTCATGGCGACGTGGTGCTGGTCGACGGCGTCACCGGCTCCGGCAAAACCGAGGTCTATCTATCCGCCATCGAGCGCGTGCTCGCGGCTGGCCGCTCTGCCTGCGTGCTGGTACCCGAGATTTCGCTGACAGCCCAGACCGTCGGTCGCTTCCGCTCCCGCTTTGGCGAGACGGTCGCGGTTTTCCACTCGCGTCTTTCGGCCGGCGAGCGCCTGGACCAGTGGGACATGGTTGCCAGCGGTTCCGCCCGCGTGGTCGTCGGCGCACGTTCGGCGCTCTTTTGCCCGCTTGGCGACCTGGGCCTCATCATCATTGACGAGGAGCACGAGACCAGCTACAAGCAGGGGTCCAGTCCGCGCTACCATGCGCGCGAGGTGGCAGCCGAGATGGCGCGCCGCTATCGCTGCCCGCTCGTGCTGGGGTCGGCCACGCCTTCTGCCGAGGCCCTCGACCGCTGCCGCCGCGGCATGTATAACGGTGCCACCTGGACGCGTGTCGAGATGCCCGAGCGCCCCGGACACGCCGTGCTGCCTACGGTCCGCATTGCTGACCTGCGTCGCGAGTTCTCGCACGGCAGCCGCTCCATGATCTCAAAACCCTTGATGGAGGGATTGGAGCGTGTGGTCGAGCGCCGCGAGAAGGCCGTGTTGCTGCATAACCGCCGTGGCTTTGCGCCATTCCTGATGTGCCGCGAGTGCGGCTGCGTCCCCACCTGCAACCACTGCTCCACAGCGCTTACGTATCACGAGCGCACATACACGCTGCAGTGTCACACATGCGGTTCGTCTTGGCGCGTGCAGCCGTATCCCGCGCCCACGAGCCGTTGCCCCAAATGCGGCAGTCGCTACCTGGCAAAAATGGGCCTGGGCACGCAGCAGATCGAGGACGCATTGCACCAGATGCTGCCCGAGGACGTCGCCATTATTCGCATGGATGCCGATTCCACGCGCGGCAAGGATGCGCACAAAAAGCTGCTCGAGCAGTTCGATGCCGCCGATTGCGCGGTGCTGTTGGGTACCCAGATGATCGCCAAGGGCCTCGACTTTCCCGAAGTCACGCTCGTGGGCGTGGTCAATGCCGACTTTGCCCTCAAGATGCCCGATTTTAGAGCAGGGGAGCGCGCCTACGATCTGCTGGAGCAGGTCGCGGGCCGTGCCGGTCGCGGCGATCGTCCCGGCGAGGTCATCATCCAGACCTACCTGCCCGAGGATCCGGTCATTCGCGCCGTCGCTAAGCACGACCGTTCGATCTTTACCGACTACGACCTGGACCAGCGCCGCGACGCCCTGTATCCACCGTTCGTGCGTCTGGTCAACATTTTGGTGTGGTCGGCGAACCGAGGCGACGCGCAGGACTACATTGGGCGCATTGCAAAGCTCCTTAAGCGCCGCTGGCATGCCGCCGCGCTCGACTTTTTGCGGGCGGGGAGCGCCGTGCCGCAGGTGCTGGGCCCGGCTTCGTGTGTAATCGAGAGAGCCAAGGACCGTTACCGCTTCCATCTGCTTGTGAAGTCGCCGGTAGGGTACCATGTCTCTGATGATATCGACGCCTGCCTCAAAGAGGTAGGCTCCGTGCGCGGCGTGAGCGTGAGCGTTGACGTCGACGCCTATGATTTGATGTAACAACCCGAAAGGATGGCCATGGAAGCCAACGGAATCGTACTGTCGCCCGACCCTCGTCTGCGCCAGGAGTGCGCCGTCATCGAGGAGATCACCCCGGCGATCGAGGCGCTTGCCGAGAAGATGAAGAAGATGATGTTCGACAACGGCGGTTGCGGCCTGGCCGCCCCGCAGATCGGTGAACTCATCCAGCTCGTCACCATCGACTGCGACTACAGCGACAAGAACGACTACGATCCGTACGTGCTCATCAATCCCGTGATTGTGGAGCAGAGCGACCATCTCGTGCCGTTTAGCGAGGGCTGCCTGTCTATCCCCGGCATTAGCTGCGAGATCGAGCGTCCCGACCATGTCGTCGTCGAGGCGTACGACTTGGACGCAAACCTGATTCGCTATGAGGCTTCGGGCGATCTGTTCTGCGTGTGCCTGCAGCACGAGATTGATCACCTGCACGGCAACACCATGTTCGAGCGCCTTAAGCCCATGCAGAGGCTCAAGGCCGTCAAGGAGTACCAGGACGCCCTGACCCGCGGCGCTCGACCGGGCGAGACGGAGTAGGTTTGTCCGTCCCCGGG
>UQSB01000071.1 GCA_900543505.1 uncultured Collinsella sp.
GTCGTGGGTGCTGCGGGCGCGGCGTCCGCGGCCGATCACCGTGCGCGCGAGTTTGACCGCCTGGCCGACGTCGTGCGCGGGGCGCTCGACATGGAGTATGTCTACCGCATTATCGAGGAGGGCGTATGATCCACGTGTATCATGGCGACGGCAAAGGCAAGACCACGGCGGCGATGGGCCTCGCCCTTCGCATGCTCGCTGCAGGCCGCCGCGTCGTCGTCGTGCAGTTCCTGAAAGACGGCGAAAGCGGGGAGGTGCGCCTGCTCGCCGAGCATTTCGGCGTGCCCGTGTTCGCGGGGAAGGTGTCGGACAAGTTTACCTGGTCGATGACGTCGGAAGAACTTGCCGCGACGTGCGAGCTGCACGATGGGAACCTCGCTTCTGCGCTCGCCGAGCTCGAGGGCGCGCAAGAGGGACTGCTCGTGCTCGACGAGGCGCTCGACGCGCTTTCGAAGGGGCTTGTCGACGAGGCGCTCGTGGACCGCGCGCTCGATATGTCCGCGCGCGGCGTCGAAGTAGCGCTCACCGGGCGCGCGCCTTCCCGCAAGATCGTGGAGAAGGCCGACTACATAACCGAGATGCGGTGCGAGAAACATCCCTACGAGCAGGGGATATGTGCAAGGGAAGGAGTGGAGTACTAGATGGATTCCAAGGAGATGGCGCCCGGCGACATCGAGCGGCGCAGCTTCGAGATCATCACCGAAGAGCTTGGCGGCCGCACGTTCCCGCCGCTCGAAGAGCCCGTCGTGAAGCGCGTCATCCACACCACTGCCGACTTCTCGTACGCCGATTCCCTCGTGTTCACCCATGACGCCGCGCACTGTGCGCTCGACGCACTGCGCGCAGGGGCCACGGTGCTCACCGACACGAACATGGCGCTCGCAGGCATAAGCAAGCCCGCGCTCGAGAAGCTCGGCTGCAAGGCCGTGTGCTACATGGCCGACCCCGATGTCGCCGCGGCTGCGCGCGCCACGGGCACGACTCGCGCCGTTGCGAGCATGGACAAAGCTAGCGGCATCGAGGGTCCGCTCATCGTGGCCGTCGGCAACGCTCCCACAGCACTTCTGCGCCTCGCCGAGCTCATGGACGCGGGGAAGATCGCGCCCGCGCTCATCGTTGGGGTGCCGGTCGGGTTTGTGAACGTGGTCGAGGCGAAAGAGGAGTTACTCGCGCGACGCGTGCCGGCCATCGTCGCGAGGGGTCGCAAGGGCGGCTCGACCGTGGCGGCCGCCATTATGAACGCGCTGCTCTACCAGATCACGCGCACGGGTGGCGCGAAGTGACGGCCCCCGCATCCGTGACGGCGCTGCGCATCTTCGCCGGGACCACCGAGGGCCGCCTTCTGTGCGAATGGGCGAGCGGGGTGGGCATCCCCGCTCGTGCCTACGCGGCAACCGAGTACGGAGGCGAGCTTTTGGGCGAGCTTCCGGGCATCGAGGTGCATGCGGGCAGGCTCGACGAGGCCGACATGGATCGCGAGCTTTCCGGCGCGCGCATCGTCGTCGACGCCACGCACCCCTTCGCTACGCTCGCAAGCGGCAACATCCGGGCCGCTTCGCTCGCCGTGGGTGCACAATGCCTGCGCCTTGCGCGCCCGGTCGAGGCGCTGCCCAAAGGCGTCGTGTCGGTCGCGTCGATCGCCTGCGCGGCGCGCTTTCTCTCCGAGAACCCGGGTCGTGTTCTTCTCACGACGGGGAGCAAGGAGCTTGCTCCCTACACGCGCGTCCCCGATTTCGCGGAACGCTTCTTTGTGCGTGTGCTCCCGCTGCCCGGTGCTATAACGAAGTGCATCGACGCGGGGTTTTCGCCGTCGCACGTCATCGGCATGCAGGGGCCCTTCACCCGCGAGCTCAACGAGGCGATGCTTCGGCAGGTGGGCGCCCAGTGGCTTGTGACCAAGGACTCGGGAACCGTAGGCGGCACGGCTGAGAAGCTCGCCGCAGCGCGCGCCGTGGGAGCGCGCTGCATCGTGGTCACCCGTCCCGCCGAGGGAGGCGGGGCCCTTTCGCTTCGGGAAGTGGAAGACACTCTCTTACGGGAGTTCGCGCGCTAGGAGGAGCGCCCCGAGCAAGCTCGACCCGTACAAGCCCGTCATCCATCAATAGCTCGAGGACGACGCCCAGAACTGGCGCAAACAGCCCTTCAATAAGTTGCGGTGAAATAGTGTCTGTTTTTGCTGCTAGATAGCATATTCAGTCCCTAATTCACCGCAACTTGTTGGTGGTGGCTTACTGGTAGCGTAGGCACTCCACCGGGTTGAGCTTTGCCGCGCGGCGAGCGGGGTAGAAGCCAAAGATTACGCCGATGCCGACGGAGACGCCGAAGGCCAGCAGCACCGTGGCGATTGAAAAGCTCGGTGTGATCTCCCCACTGGCACCGAGCTCGTTGAGAACCCCTGATCCTGCGGCAAACATCGCGAGGCCCCAGGCCAGCAGATAGCCAATCAGGACACCCAGCAGGCCACCGGTGACGCACAGCGCCGAGGACTCGGCCAAAAACTGCGCGGTGATATCGCGGCGACTGGCGCCCAAGGCACGGCGAATACCGATCTCGCGGATGCGCTCAGTCACGTTGGTAAGCATCATATTCATAATGCCGATTCCGCCGACAAGCAGTGAGATACTGGCGACAGCGCCCATGATGAGCGAGAAGGCGCCCATAAACGAGTTGAGTGCATCGATGGCGCTTTTCATGGAGGTCGCCGATACGCTGTCGTACTCATCATCCTCCGAGATGCCCTTCATCGCGCGCACCTTAGACTCGATGGTCTTGCAGAGCTCGTCCATGTCTGTGCCCTCGGCGGCAAGTGCCGTCACGCTGGGAAATGAAGGATTCTCGTTGCCAAACAGGCCGGAGATGGTTTCGCGTGGCATATACAGCGTGAGCGAGCCCATGGAGTCGCTGCCGCCATCAATCACGCCTACAATCTGCACCTCGCCGTTGGACACCTTGATGGTTTTCCCCAGTGCGTCCTGTTCGTTGCCGTAAAGCTGATCGGCGCCGCCGCGGCTGATGAGCGCCACGCGCGAGCCTGATTGAGACTCTGCCTGTGAATAGACACGTCCCGCAACGAGCTTGCTGGCGCCCACGGCATCAAGCATGTCGCTATCGACGCCGTGGGCCATGACGGTATAGCTTTTATCCCCGACCTTGTACTCGGAATAGGCGCTATCGACGATGCCGATCTGCTCTATCTGCGGCACCAGTTTTTGAAGCTTCTCGATGTCCGACTCGGTGAGTTCTTGCGACGAATAGATTTGCACCATGCGCGCCGCATTGAGGCCCAGACTGTTGACCAGGCTGTTTTGGATGCCGCCGATGAGCGAAGTCATGGCAATGACCGAGGCGATGCCGATGACAATGCCCAGGATGGTGAGCAGGCTGCGCCCCTTGTTGGCCTCGAGCGAGTGAAGGGCTTCCTGGATAAGATCGCGGGCGCTCATGCCATCACTCCTTTCGGCGGGTTGGCGGAGGCGGAAATCATGGGCAGGTTATCTACGGCGCTGCGTAAGGTCTTCGGTGCATGCGGAATATACGCGCCGTCGTGAATGCGACCGTCGCGGATGGTCACGGCACGGTCGGCCTCGGCGGCGATGCCGGGGTCGTGTGTGATAAGCACGATGGTTTTGCCGCGCTCCTGGAGCTTGTGGAAGGTTTCCATGACGAGCGCTCCCGTGGCGGAGTCCAGGTTGCCCGTTGGCTCGTCGGCCAAAATGATGGGCGGGTCGTTGACGAGGGCGCGCGCGATGGCGACGCGCTGCATCTGTCCGCCCGAGAGTTCCGATATTCGGTGGTCCCAATGGTCGACTGGCAGTGTGACGGCTTGCAGCGCGTGCACGGCGCGCATCTCGCGCTGGCTACGCGGCACATTGGTGTAGGACAGCGGCAGCATGACGTTTTCGATCACCGTCAGACGCGGCAGCAAGTTAAAACTCTGAAAGACAAAGCCGATGCTCAGCGCGCGCACCTCGGTGAGCTCATCATCGTCGAGCTCGGCGACGTTGAGCCCTTGCAGGAAATAATCACCCGCCGTCGGCTTGTCCAGGCAGCCCAGGATGTTCATGAGCGTCGACTTGCCCGAGCCCGAGGGGCCGGTGATGGCGACGAACTCACCGGGGTTCACCGCCAGGCTCACGTTGTGCAGGATGTGGGCGCAACCGGCCTCGCTCTCAAAGATGCGGTGCACGTTGCGGATGTCGATGACGGGACGCATTACTTGCCCTCGTCGGCAGACATATTGTCGCCGCCGTCTGCCGTCATGCCTGTGCCGGTATCCGTCACGATGGTGTCGCCGTCGCGTAACTTGGTAACCGGGACGTCTGGGTTGATCTCGTTGCCCTGGTCGTCGCGCTTGACCTGCGTCTTACCGACTACAGCCTCGTTGTCGTTTTGCGTCACGACGGTCACCTTCACGCGGCGCGTCTTCTTGCCTTCCGAATCGGTGGCCAGATTGACGTAATAGTGCTCGCCGTCTTCGGTCATGAGCGCCATCGTCGGCACCATCACCACGTCGTCGAGCTGCTCTGTCACCACCGATACCTCGGCCGTCATGCCCGGCTTCAGGCGCGCGTCGGGCGCCTCGATGAGAATGTCGACGTTAAAGGTTACGCTGCCGCCGCCACCGTTGGCGGTGTCGGAGTTTGCCACCGAGGCGATAGCCGTGACGGTGCCTTGGCTCACAATATCGGGAAACGCGGGATAGGTCACGTTGGCGCTCTGGCCCACGGCGATCTTGGCGATATCCTTTTCGCCCACCTGAACCGTTACCTTCATCTTGGAGAGGTCGGCGATCTGCATGCACTGCTTGCCGCCGCTCGTATCGCTTTCGCCCATGATCATGCCGCCTGTTACCGTAGCGCCCACCTTGGCGTTGAGCTCCACGATGCTGCCCGAGCTCGGCGCCGTAACCGTGCGCCCGGCGGCCTTGGCGTTCGCCTGATCGAGGTTTGCCTGGGCCGATGCGAGGCTGCGCTGTGCGGCCGATACGGCGTTCGTGTCCGCTGATGCGGCGGGGGTGCCAGCCGCTGCGGAACCTCCGTCGACGTCCGTCGTTGGGTTGGCCTGCGCGGCAGCTGCGGCTTTCTGCGCGTTGGCGAGGTCTTCTTGAGCGGCTGCAACTGCACGCTGCGCCTCGGCAACGTTGCGATCGAGCTCGTCGTTTTTAATGGTCATAAGCACGTCGCCCTCGTTGACGGATTGGCCTGCCTGCACGTTGATCGAATCGACCGTGCCGTCGACAGAAGGGGAGACCACTGAGGACGAAATGGGTTTGAGCTGGCCTTTTGCCTCGACCGTTGTGCTAAACGTGCCCTCGGTCACCATGTCGGTCGCAGGCCCGCTATCGCCCTGTGGCTGCGCATTGATAACCAGGGTTGCAACAATAGCAATGAGCGCGATGACACCCACGATGCCGGCGGCAATGCCGCGTCGAATCAGCTTTTTGCGTCGACGTTCGGCACGTTTTGCCTTGAGCTTGGCATATGCCTCTTCATCGGAAATCTCGGCCGTATCGTTCGTGAGTCCGCTCTCCTTGTCGGCATGTACGTCTGTGATCAGAGGAAGCGTTTCGGTGGCACCTTCGGGCGTGTGCTCGGTATCATCCGGGCCCGGGGTGATGTTGGGGACATTCGGCATAGCGTCTCCTTTATAGAAAGTTCCTCAATAAGTATATGCGCCCGCCGGTTGGGGCAGGCGCACAGGACGGTATCTTTCGGAATTGTTAGATTGGTCGCAGCAGTTCCACGTTGTATGAATGTGCGCGTTGCACTACGAGTGGACAACCACGCACAGGCCGACTTTGATGCAATCGTGCAGCGCCTTGGCGTCGGCCAGGCGAAGGTTGATGCATCCGTGGCTGCCGCACCACTTGTAGGAGTTGGGATCGTCGAAACTCTTGTCGTTTTGCCACGTTGCATCGTGGAAACCGACCATGTTTCCCTCAAACGGCATCCAATAGCTGACCGGGCTCTCGTATTTGGGCTTGCCGGTCTCGGGGTCCTTGGCACCGATGAGCTTGCTGGCGCCATTGTTGCTGTTGATCTGCCAAACGCCTTCGGGCGTGGCGTCCTCACCCGGCTTTCCCGAGATAAAGTTGGCCTCCCACACGATATTGCCGCTCTCGTCGTAGTAGCGCGCGTGCTGCTCGGACAGATCGACATCGACGTATGCCTTCCAGTCGGGCTCTCCCTTTGCGGTAAAGGTGTCGGCCTTCTGGGAGTACTTGATCTCGATTTCGCCGGTCTGTTTGTTGTTAATGGCGTCCTCGACCTGCTTGGCGAGCGAGCCGCTGTCGATGCACCAACCAAAGTCGCCGCCTTCGACGGCGCACTGCTTGCCATCGGCGCGCGTCCACCAGCGAGTGGAGCCCACGGTATTGAAGCCGTTGGCGAGCTCGGCTGCCCAGCTGCTGATCTGCGACGTATCGAGCGTGGGGTTGGCCGGATCGGCAAAGCTGATCCACTGCAACACGGAGCTGCCATCAACCTTGCCGGCATCCTCGCCGTTGAGCTTGAGGGTCACGTTGACGCCCAGGAAGTTGTTGGCGGCATCGCATGCGGTCTGAATCTGATCATCAGTCAGCGTTCCATTGAGCGGTTCATAGGCATCGTTGCCGAGCTTGGAAAGGTCTACGGTCTCGGACAGCGAGGCAAGCTCGAGTTCGGCATACTTAATGACATGCTCGCGGTCGAGTTTTTCGTTGGAGCGCGCCTTCTCGACGGTAAACTTGCCGGCCTGCTCGTCATAGGAGCTATTGGCCTCGAACGTGCCCGAACGCCCCTCGTTAAACTCGTCGATGGCGGCGCCCAGATCCTCCTCAAACTGCTTTTGGTCAAAGGCATCGGAGAGCATGGACAGGTCGACGTCTTGATCAAGATCGACTTCGTTGGAGCTAGCGGTTGTTTTGGTCTTGCCGCTTAAGGATTCTACAAGGCGAACCGGCCATACAATGGCTTCGTTGCGGCTGATAATCTCTTTTGCGGCAGCTTCGCCGTCGACAATGGGCTCATCGGACTCGGGCTGATAGGTCCAGCTAAAGTCATCGCCTGTCACGGTGAGCTTATAGTGCTTCCAAGCCGAGTTGACCTTGGTGGCGGCAGACGAAGCGTTGGAGAACGAGACATCGACGCCGGCGATAGTGGTGTTGGGGTAGGCTACCTGCGAAAACGCTACGACGCCTACGATATAGACAATGACGATAAGACCCAGAACGACAAAGAGCGTCGTCTTTTTGCCCGACTTATTGTTCTCGGCGGGTTTGCGTGCGGGGCCGCGATCGCCTCGAGCGTGCGTGGGGGGCTGCTTGGGCGCATTGCCATTTGTCTGGCGCTGCTGATGCTGCTTGTTCGGACGTTGGGAAACGTTTGCCGCACCTCGCTGCTGACCGCGGCTCGGCGCGATAGGACGCGGCGATTGAACGCCGCCGGTGTGCCTGCTCGGCTGCTGCGGATCGGGAATCAGTTGAGTTCGATCGTTTTGCGACATCGTATGCATATCCTTCGAATTTCGCCTTGCGGCTCATCGTGTTTTTACTGGGCTTGCATTATAGCGATTACCTAGTTGTTTGTGGTATGGAAACGGTGGCATTCAAAAGAGGTGGGACATTTGTCCCACCTTCGAGTCTTTCTTTGTCGCTATCCGCACACACCGCATTTTGCACAGGCCGAAAGTGCGGCCGGAGCCTGCGCGATGCCACCCTTTGCCGTCTCGCGCAGCGTGGCCGGCAACGCGTGGCCCACGGAGAGCATGACGTGCGCCATCTGGTCAAACGGCACCAGGCTCTTGATACCGGCAAGTGCAAGCTGCGCCGAGCTAAAGGCGGCTGCCACGCCGATGGCGTTGCGGTTTTGGC
>UQSB01000072.1 GCA_900543505.1 uncultured Collinsella sp.
CTCGCGCGACGCGCTTGCCGGCATGGGCGGAGCCGCCGCGACCGGTGCCGCCGTGGGCCTAGGCGCCGCAGCCGGTATCGCCTCCAACATGGCGAGCACTCGCGCCCCGCAGCGCCCGCTCGCCCAGCTCGTCGACGTCGTGAGCGGCGAGAGCCATAGCATCACCTCCGCACAGGTGACCATCGGTCGCGAGCGTTCGGTTTCGGACATTGCCCTGCGCGACCCCAACGTGTCGCGCCGCCACGCCCAGCTCACCTTTACGGGCTCGGATTGGTCGATCGAGGACCTCAATTCCACCAACGGCACGCTCGTCAACAACCGCCGCATTACGCGCTGCCCGCTGCGCAACGGCGATCTGCTGACGTTTGGCCTGAGTACCTTTGAATTTAGGGGATAGTCGCTTATGAACATCGATATCGTCCTTTTTGCAGGCCGCATCGTCCTGGTCGCCCTGCTCTATATCTTCCTGTTCGCCGTCATGAAGACCGGCGTGGGACTCGTGCGCGGGCAGCGCCGCGACTCGGCTATCTGGACGATCGATGTGGACAAGGGCCCGCGCGGTATCCGCGGCATCCACGTAGACATGCTCGGCCCCGTCATCGTCGGTCGCTCTCCGTCTTCGGACATCTGCATCAACGAACCGTTCGTCTCGGCCTCGCATGCGCGCTTTTCGCTGCAGGGCCCGGCGCTCATCATCGAGGACCTCAACTCGCTGAACGGCACGCTCGTCAACGGCCGCCAGCTCGTGGAGCCCGCGACGCTGCGTGAGGGCGACGAAGTCCAGATTGGCGACGTGGTCATGAAGGTGAACCGTCGATGATCGACGAGGAGAACAAGTCCGCAACTATGACCGAGGCACCGGCCGCCGCCACAGCTGCGCCGGCCCACGCCGCTCCGGCGGGCTCCGCACCCGTGGAGCCCGAGGACACCGTGTTCTCCCTGCCTCTTTCGCATGTAACTCAAGAATATCCGGCGCTCGTCGATGACGAGGATGCCGACACCGAGCAGCTCGACGCCCCCATCGGGGCGCACGCTGCCGAGCCGCCCGCGGAACCGGAGGCAACGCCCGTACCGGCTCACTTTGCCGAGCCCGTCGCCGAGGCGATGAACGAGAGCGCTGCCGTGTTTGCAGCCCCCGAGCCTGCCGCGCCGGTATTCCCCGTCGCCCCGGCAAGCGAGGCGGCACCCGCGTCCGCAACGCCTGCCGAAGTTGAGCGGCCCGTTGCCGCGCCCGCCGCAGCTCCCGAGCCCTCTGCTCAACCCCAGAGCACGCCCGCGCCGTCGCACTTTGCGACGCCCGAGCCGACGGCTGTCGAGCCGCAGCAGGACGGCGATCCCGCCGACCGCGTAACCGAAGATCTCAACCTTCCAGACATCTCCGACGCCGAGTCGGGAGACGATGCCGACACCGTCTCCCCCGGCGACACCGCCGAAATCGATGTCGCCGCCGTGGAGGCAAAGCTCAAAGATCCCGGCTCGACCATGAGCTTTGAGCCGCTGACCGACGAGCGCATCGAGACCGACTCGACCTACGACGCCGGCACCACCACGCAGCTTATGTGGGGCGCCCGCTCCGACGTCGGATGTGTACGCCCGCACAATGAGGATTCCTACCTGGTGCAGTCGCCGCTCTTTTGCGTATGCGACGGCATGGGCGGTCACGCCGCCGGCGAGGTAGCCTCTTCCATTGCCGTCGAGACTATTGCCAAGACGGCCCCGCAGTCCGCCGACGCAGCACGCCTGGCCGCAGCCGTCGAGGCAGCCAACGCCGCCGTAATCGAGGCGGCCCTGAACGGCCTGGGCAAGCCCGGCATGGGCTGCACAGCCACTTGCGCCTATATCGAAAACGACACGCTCGCCATCGCCCACGTGGGTGACTCTCGCGCCTACCTGCTCCACGAGGGCACGCTCATCCGCGTGACCCGCGACCACTCCTACGTGGAGGAGCTCGTGGACGCCGGTGAGATTACGGCAGACGAGGCTCGCGTCCACCCAAACCGCTCGGTCATCACCCGTGCGCTGGGCTCGGACCCCGCCATGTATGCCGACCACTTCACTCTGCATATCGAGGAAGGCGACCGCCTGATCCTGTGCTCCGACGGCCTTTCGAGCATGATTCCCGATAGCGATATCGAGAACATCGCCACGCAGTCCTCAACCGCGCAAATCTGCGTCGACAACCTAGTGGACGCGGCGCTTGCCGCCGGCGGCCACGACAACGTGACCGTAGTAGTCGTTGACCTGGTTGACGATGGCGTTATGCGCGAGGCGCAACGCGTGCGTCGCCGCAACGTCACCATCGGCGTCGTCTTAGGTCTCGTCTTGGTGCTGGCGGCTGCCATCTGGGCCTACACGGGTGTCACCGGCTCGTACTACCTGGGTACCTACCAGGGCAATGTCGCCGTCTGGCGCGGCCTGCCCGGCAAGCCGCTCGGACTCAAGCTCCACTGGCTCGAAAGCGAAACCAGTATCAAGCTGTCCGACCTGCCCGAAGACACGCAAAACCGCCTCAAGGCGGGCATTCCGCAAACAAGTGTCGACGATGCGCAGGACACGATATCCAAGTACCGCCACCAGATCGACGAGGAGCAGACCCGCCAGGTGATCGACGCGCAAACGATTCGCGACAACACCGACCAGGGATCGACCTCCGAATCAGATTCCGAGAAAACCGCCGAACAGTCCGCCGAGGCCGAAGCCTCCGAAAAGAACTAGAAAGGGAGTGCCGCTTATGAGTCGCCGCAACACCGAGCTGCTCTTGCTCATCGCCTCGGCGTTCCCCGTCATCCTGCTGTATGCGATGTACGTCCTCACCGCGGGCGCTGCCATCTCCTTTGAGACGCTCGCCGTACCGATCGGCCTCTTTGCCGCCTTTGCCGCGGCCCACATTGCCGTGCGCATCTTGGCGCCCGGTGCCGACCCCGCCATCCTGCCCATTGTCTTTGTGCTTTCGGGCATCGGCATCACGTTCGTGACGCGTCTCGCCCCCGCTCTCGCCATCTCACAGCTCATCATCCTGTTTGTCTCGGTGGCCCTGATGGTGGGAACGCTCGCGTTGGTTAAGAACCTCGACGTAGTCATGCGCTACAAGTACACCTTTGGCATTATCGGCATCATTCTGTTGATGCTGCCTATCTTTATCGGCACCACGATCTCGGGCTCCAAGCTGTGGATTCGCATCGCGGGCTTTACCATCCAGCCCGGCGAGTTCGCCAAGGTCTTTATCGTGCTGTTCCTGGCCGGGTACCTGGCCGAGAACCGCGAGCTGCTCTCCATCTCCAACCGCAAGATCCTGGGCTTTAAGATCCCTCGCCTGCGACTGCTGCTGCCGCTGTTTGCCGTGTGGGGTGTGTGCCTGCTCGTCGTCGTCTTCGAACGCGATCTGGGTTCGGCCGTGCTGTTCTACACCATCTTCTTGCTGATGCTCTACGTTGCCACGGGACGATTCTCGTATGTCGTTATCGGCCTTGCGCTCTTAGCCGTTGGAGCCGTGGGCGCCTACAAGTTCCTGTCTCACGTTCAGGTGCGTTTCCAGGTTTGGGTCGATCCGTTTAAGGACGCCCAGGGCCAGGGCTACCAGATCGTCCAGTCGCTCTTCTCGCTTGCCGATGGCGGTCTGGTCGGTGTTGGTATCGGCAACGGCATGGCCAACAACATCCCTGTCGTCGAGTCCGACTTTATCTTCTCGGCCATCGGCGAGGAGATGGGCCTTTTGGGCGGCGGCGCCGTGCTCATCCTGTTTATGCTCTTTGCCGTGCGTGGCCTCACCACGGCCGCCCGCGCTAAGTCCGACCTCGCCGCCTTTAGCGCCACGGGCCTTACGGCCGCCATCAGCTTCCAGGCCTTTTTAATCGTGGGCGGCGTTACCCGCCTGATCCCGCTGACCGGCGTCACCCTACCCTTTATGAGCCAGGGCGGTTCCTCGCTGCTGGCAAGCTTTATCATCGTCGCGCTCCTGCTGCGCGCCGGTGACGAAGCGACCGGACGCGAGGCCGAGCTTACCGGCACCGGCACTATGGCCGCCATCACCGATGATCAGGTCGCATCTGCCGCCGCCCCGACGGGCACGCGCTTTGCCACCTCGTCTTCCTACGGCAGCGGCAGCCATTCCGTCGGCTCGCGCATGCGCCGTCGCCTGCTCGACACGCCTGAATCCGGTGTGCTCGGCCGCGTTGCGCTCGCCAACCGTCTAACCCGTGCGGTGCTCGCCTTTACGGCGCTATTCGCCATCCTTATCGGCAACCTCACCTATGTCCAGGTCATCAAGGCCAAGGACTATCAGGACATGCCGACCAACAACCACACCATCGCCCGCTCCAAGTACATCCAGCGCGGCTCCATCATCACGTCCGACGGCGTGACGCTGGCCGAGTCGCTGCAGCAGGAGGACGGCACCTACGTACGCTCCTACCCCAACGGTAACCTGGCAGCGCACGTGGTTGGCTACGTGAGCCAGCAGTATGGCACCACCGCCATCGAGAGCGTCATGAACGACACGCTCACCGGTTCTAAGGACTACTCCAGCTGGAACAACGCCATCGCGTCGCTCGCGGGCCAGACCCAGCCGGGCAACACCGCCAAGCTCACCATCGACTCGCGCATCCAGACGGCGGCCGAGCAGGCACTCAAGGGCTTTAAGGGCGCTGTAGTGGTCATCGACCCGCGTACCGGCGCGGTGCTCGCATGTGCCAGCTCGCCCACCTACGACAACACCAACATCGACGCCCTACTGCAGGCTGGCGGCGGCGAGGACGGCTCTATGTACAATCGCGCCATGGACGCGCTGTACACGCCGGGCTCCACGTTTAAGGTCGTTACGCTTTCCGCGGCACTCGAGACCGGCACCGCCAGCCTTACCAGCACCTACCAGGCGCCCGGCTCCATGGACATCGGCAACGCACCGGTCACCAACTATGCCAACGAGAGCTACGGCACCATCAGCCTGCAGCAGGCCTTTGCCGTGTCCTCCAACGTCGTCTTTGGCCAGGTGGCAAACGAAGTTGGCGCAAACACGCTCGTGCAGTTTGCCAACGCCTTTGGCTACGGCCAAAAGCTCGGCCAGGACCTGACCTCCGCGGCCTCCATCATGGCAGACCCGTCGCTCATGACCGAGTGGGAGACCGCTTGGGCCGGCGCCGGCCAGCCTGTCGGCATGGACCACACGCCCGGCCCGCAGACCACCGTTATGCAGAGTTGCGTGATCGCCGCCGCTATCGCCAACAGCGGCGTGGTCATGGACCCGTTCTTTGTGTCCCAGATACTCGCCCCGGACGGAACCGTGGTTAAGACCACGCAGTCCCGCTCTCTGGGCCAGGCTGTCAGCTCTGCCACGGCCGACCAGGTCAAGCAGGCCATGCTCGCCGTCGTCCAGTCCGGTACCGGCACCGATGCCCAGATTCCGGGCGTCAAGGTTGCCGGCAAGACCGGTTCGCCCGAGACCGGCGGCACCAACGTCAACTCTACGTTTGTTGGCTTTGCACCTTACGATTCACCCACGGTTGCCATCTCGGTGGCCCTGGAGGATTACGACAAACACGACGTCAAGGCGGCTAAGATTGCCGGTATCGTCCTGACCGCGGCGCTCGCCGCACAGGGGGCGTGATGCCCGTGATCAAAGCGGATACTTGGGACGCGCCACGGCCGATGAGCTAGCGGCTACGCGCCACACGGCCCCAGCGGCCACACATTTGGTACTACACACATCGTTGAGCGAATAGTTATGTTAGGAGCAGGAATGGAACAGAGGGTCCTCGGGGGAAGATACCTCCTCAAGGATAAGGTGGGAACGGGCGGTATGGCGACCGTCTACCGCGCACAGGATCAGGTCCTCGACCGCACGGTTGCCGTCAAGATCATGCTGCCGCAGTATGCCGGCGACGCCACCTTCGCCGCTCGCTTTAAGCAGGAAGCCCAGGCAGCTGCCGGCCTGTCCTCCCCCTATATCGTGGGCGTCTACGACTGGGGCAAGGACGGCGACACCTATTACATCGTCATGGAGTACCTGCGCGGTACCGACCTTAAGAGCGGCATCAAGAGCCACGGCGCCCTCGATCCCAAGAAGGTCGCGCAGATCGGCTCGCAGATCAGCTCCGCGCTTTCGGTCGCACACAAGCACGAGATCATCCACCGCGACATTAAGCCGCAAAACATCATGGTGCTGCCCGACGGCAACATCAAGGTAATGGATTTTGGCATCGCACGCGCCAAGAACAGTCATCTCACGCAGGACAACAATGTGCTGGGCACCGCCCACTATGTAAGCCCCGAGCAGACCCGCGGCCAGGACCTCGGTCCCACCTCGGATATCTACTCGCTGGGTGTCGTCATGTACGAGTGCGCCACCGGCCGCGTGCCCTTTGACGGCGACGACGCCATCTCGGTCGCGCTCAAGCAGGTCAACGAGCTCCCCATCCCGCCGAGCCAGATCAACTCCGGCGTCGATGCCGACCTTGAGCGCATCATCCTCAAGTGCATGGAGAAGGACCCGGCAAACCGCTTCCAGACCGCTGACGAGCTGCGTCAGGTGCTCAACAGCTACCTGTCGGGCCGTGCCGTTAACATCTCGGAGCCCACGCGCATCATCGGTGCCCCCGGTGAGCTGGGCGCCACCAAGACTCGCGAGCTTTCCGATCAGACGCGCGCCATGGTGCGTCCCGTCTCGGGCGTGAGCGGCCAGAATACCGCCCGTAGCTCGGTTTCGGGCTCCACCGGCTCCTACGAGGTCGAAAAGCCCAAATCCAACAAGAACAAGATCATCGCCGCCGTGGTGGCAGCCGTTGCCGTCATCGGCATCGTGGTGGCCTTTGCCACAGGACTCTTTGGCGGCGAGCAGGTCACCGTGCCCGATGTGCTGGGCAAGGACCAGCAGACTGCCGTCGAGCAGATCAAGGAAGCCGGCCTCGAGGTCGGCACCATCGACCAAAGCTACAACGACGATATCGACGAGGGCAAGGTCGCCGAGCAGACGCCCAACGGCAAAACCAAGAAGGCCAAGGGCACCAAGGTGAACCTGGTAATCTCCAAGGGCCCCAAGCCCTCCGAGAAGGTTGAGGTTCCCCGGCTTGTCGGCCTGACCAAGGACCAGGCAGAAGCCGCGCTGGCAAGCGTTGGCCTGAAGGGCAACGCCTCCGAGGAGGCCAACGAGGCCGATGAGGGCCAGGTCTTTGAGCAGGGCACCGAACCCGGTAAGGAAGTCGAGAAGGGCACGACCATCTCGTACAAGGTCTCCAGCGGTCCTGACACCACCTCCGTCCCCGATCTGACCGACATGACCGAGGCCCAGGCGCGCAACGCCCTCGATATGGCAGGCTTTGGCGTCGACGTGAGCTACCAGGAGAACGACTCGGTTACCGAGGGCACCGTGATCAGCTGGAACCCCAGCGGTAAGCAGAAGCCCGGCGCCACGATTACCGTCGTCATTGCCAAGAAGTCCGGCAAGGCCAGCGTTCCGGGTAACCTGTACGGCAAGAGCATCTCCGCCGCCGTCACCGCGCTCAACAACGCCGGGTTCTACAACATCGCGTTCTGCGACCAGAACGGCAACCCTGTGAGCGGCAACGAAAACGCCACCGTTACGGGCGTCTCCCCCACCGGTAAGCAGTCCACCGACAACACGATCACGTTGACGGTTTCGATTTCTGGCTCGGGTTCGGGTTCAGGCACGAGCACGGGCGACGATTCCGGTACGACCAACTAGTCGCAACCCAACCGCTCATTACGGCTCTCGCCGCAAACATATTCGCTCACAGGCGCCCGCTTGCTCCCCCAGCAAGCG
>UQSB01000073.1 GCA_900543505.1 uncultured Collinsella sp.
CTGCCGACGACGGCATCATGCCCCAGACCATCGAGTCCATCAACCACGCCAAGGCCGCCGGCGTTCCCATCGTCGTCGCCGTCAACAAGATTGATAAGCCGGGCGCTAACCCCGACCGCGTGCGGCAGGAGCTCACCGAGTACGGCATCATCCCCGAGGAGTGGGGCGGACAAAACATGTTCGTCAACATCTCGGCCAAGCAGAAGATCGGTATCGACGACCTGCTCGAGACCGTCCTGCTCCAGGCCGACGTGCTCGAGCTCAAGGCCAATCCCGATACGTTCGCTTCGGGCAACGTCCTCGAGGCTAAGCTCGACAAGGGCCGCGGCTCGGTTGCCACGGTGCTCGTGACCCGCGGTACCCTGCACGTGGGCGATACGCTGGTCGCCGGCCTTACTTACGGCCGCGTCCGCGCCATGCTCGACCCCAAGGGCAACGCCGTCACCGAGGCCGGTCCCTCCGACGCCGTCGAGATTCTGGGCCTGCAGTCCGTCCCCAACGCCGGCGATGAGTTCCGCGTGTTCGAGGACGAGCGCGAGGCTCGCGCCCTGGCCGACGAGCGTTCGCTCAAGGCCCGCATCGAGGAGCAGAGCCGCGTGAAGCATGTGACGCTCGAGAACCTCTTCGAGACCATCGCCGACGCCGAGGTCAAGGAGCTCAACCTGATCATCAAGGCCGACGTCCAGGGTTCTATCGAGGCCCTTCAGGACTCCCTCGACAAGATGGACCAGTCCGAGGTGCGCATCAACACGATCCACTCCGCCGTTGGTGCCATCAACGAGACCGACGTCGTTCTGGCCGACGCCTCCAACGCCATCATCATCGGCTTTGGCGTCCGTCCCGACGGCAAGGCCCGCTCCGCCGCCGAGCGCGAGGGCGTCGAGATCCGTTGCTACGACGTCATCTACAAGTGCCTCGAGGACCTCGACGCAGCCCGTATCGGTATGCTCAAGCCCACCGAGGTCGAGGTTTCCACGGGTACCGCGACCGTTCTGGACACCTTCAAGGTGCCCAAGGTCGGTATCGCCGCCGGTGTCCGCGTCGAAGAGGGCGAGATCGCCGCGACCGATTCCGTGCGCCTGGTGCGCGACGGCATCGTGGTCTTCAACGGTAAAATCGCCTCGATGCGCCACTACAAGGACGAGGCCAAGAGCCTCAAGAGCGGCTCCGAGGGCGGTATTGGCCTGGAGAACTTCCAGGACATCAAGCCTGGCGACACCATTGAGGGCTACCGCATCGACCAGGTTGCCCGTACCGAGTAGGGGGTAGCGCTATGAAGCAAACGCAGGCAACCCGCCGTTTGGGCGAGCAGCTTCGCGAGAAGCTCGGTTATATCCTGCTCTTTGAGGTTTCCGATCCGCGTCTCGACCTGGTCACCCTGACCGCGGTCGAGGTCGCGGTGGACCGTTCGTTCGCGCGTGTGTATGTGTCGTGCGACGCGAGCCGCTACGACGAGGTCATGGAGGCGCTCGCCAGCGCCAAGGGCCGCATCCGTAGCCTGCTGGCCCGCTCGCTCGATTGGCGCGTCACGCCCGAGCTCGATTTTCGCATCGATCGCTCGACCGATGAGGCCGAGCGCATCACGCGTGCGCTGGAAAACGTTCCTGCCACGCTTGCGATCGAAAAGGACGAGGACGGCTATCCAATTGCGGATGCCGCCCAGGAGGCAGCTTTAGATGAGTAATTCCGCCGACCTTGCATCGTGCGAGTCTGCAGATATTCAGCGACGCATCCTTGAGCTCATCGAGGGTGCGTCCTCCATTGCGATTTCGGGACATACGTCTCCCGATGGCGACGCCCTGGGCTCCGTGCTGGGTCTGGGCCTCTCGCTTAGGAAGTTCTTTCCCAACAAGGACATTGCGCTGCTGCTGGCAGACGATGACCCGGTTCCGCGCATCTACCGCTTTATGGAGGGCGCCGACCGTCTGGTGCCGGCATCTGCGTATACCGGCAATCCGGACCTGTTCATCTCGGTGGACGTGCCGGTCGTCGAGCGTCTGAACAACTCAGCCGAGGTGCTCCGCCGCTCGTCGCATGTGGTGTGCTTCGATCACCATCCGGCGCGCGAGGAATTTGCCGAGCTGAGCCTGAGGTGCGTCGATGCCGCGGCCTGCGCCATGATCATCGACCGCTTTTTGGACAATTGTGGCATTGTGGCTCGCGATGGTGTCGCGACCTGCTTGCTGTGCGGCCTGGTGACCGATACCGGTCGTTTTCAGTACCAAAACGCCGATGCCGCTGCGTTCCATGCCGCCTCGCGCCTGGTCGCGCACGGTGCCGATCCGGCGCGCGTTGCGCTCGAAGTCTACCAGAGCATGCGCGTAGAGTTCTTACATCTCAAGTCCATCGTTATGGGCCGCATCAAGACAGTGGCGCACGGTCGTGTGGCATATAGTTATGCGTACCAGAGCGACCTCGAGGCCTGCGGCGTCACTTCGGACGAGTGCGACGGCCTGGTCGATGTGGTGCGTTCGGTGATGGGTGTGGAGGTCTGCCTGTTCCTGAAGGGCATTGAGGGCGATACCAAGGTACGCGGCAACCTGCGCTCCAAGGGCGACCTCAATGTTTCCGAGATCGCTGCTGCTTTTGGCGGTGGCGGACATCCCGCGGCCGCTGGTTTCTCTAACAACGGAACGATTCTCGAGACGCTCACCGCGGCACTCCCCATGCTGGCCGAGCTGGTAGGGGAGGATCCCGCTTCGGTGACCGTCGAGCTCTAACATTTTGGATGGTACATGGCTCGTCGTACGCCTTCTCAATTGAATATGCTGCTCGCCGTCGATAAGCCGGTGGGCTGTACGTCCCACGACGTGGTATCGCAGTGCCGACGCGCCCTCCATGAGCGACGCGTCGGCCATGCCGGTACGCTCGACCCCATGGCATCGGGTGTCATGGTGGTGGGCGTGGGTCAGGCCACCCGTCTGCTGGGTATGCTCACACTCGATACCAAAAGCTACGTCGCCGACATTTCGTTTGGCGCCGAGACCAATACCGATGATGCGGAGGGCGAGGCCGTCCGCACCGTGGCTGTTGCCAACGAGCTCCGCGATCCTGCCTATGCCCGTGAGCGCTTGGCCGCCATGCTGGGTCCGCAGATGCAGGTGCCGCCGGCGTTTTCGGCCATCTCGGTCAATGGCGTTCGCGCCTACAAGTCTGCTCGTGAGGGCAATGCGGTGGACCTACCTCCGCGCCCTGTCGAGGTCTATGCCGCCGACCTGATCGCCGTGGGAGGCGAAGGTTATACGTGTGTGTGGACCGTGGCGTTCTCAGTGAGCAAGGGTACCTATATCCGTGCGCTCGCTCGCGACTTGGGCCGCGCCTGCGAGAGCGCCGCGCACATTTCCGCGCTGCGCCGCACGGCATCCGGTGTTGTTTCCATTGGCGCTTGTCATGCGGTCGAGGAACTTTCCCCCGAGTCCGCGGCTGGCTTTGCCCTGGATCCCATTGCGGCCCTGGGCGCCACGCGTGTTGACTTGCCGGGCAATCTTGCCGACGATCTGCTCTGCGGCCGACGCATTCCCGTTGAGCGTGCGCTTGCCGATTTCGATGCCTCGAAGGCGCCTTTTGCGTTGGTGCTCGATGGGGGACTCAAGGCGCTCGCTCGCATTGAGGGTGGCCGCTTTGTCATGGAGCATGTCTTTCCGCAGGCCATCGGCGGTGTTCGATGATGTTGTCCGCTCGCGAGCTCGCGCGTATCTTTTTCGCGGTCGAGTCGGACGAGGCTCACATCGTTACTGCCGATGCGTTTGATAAGTGTGAGCACCTGGGTGCTGCCTCGATCGCCATTGGCGTGTTCGATGGCGTGCACCGTGGACACCAGGAGCTCATTGCGGCGCTTGTCCGTGACGCCCGTGCCCATGGCTGTAAGGCGGTCGTAGTTACCTTCGATCCCGACCCGGACGTCGTGGTGAGCCCTTCGCCTGCTCAAAAATTGATGACGACGGCCGACCGTCTGCATGCCCTGGCTCAAACCGGGGTCGATGCGGTGGTGGCCGTTCCCTTTACGCCTGAGGTTGCGGCGCTTGACCATGTTGATTTTCTCTCGCTGGTGTCGCGTCTGGTCGACATTCGATCGATTCGCGTTGGCAGCGACTTTAGGCTGGGTCGTGGCGGTGCTTCTGGTGTTGCCGAGATGCGCGCCTGGGGTGCCGAGCGCGGCGTTGACGTATACGGGCACGACTTGCTTTGCGAGGGCGGTGAGGCCATTTGCGCCACCCGCATTCGTCATGAGCTGGGACAGGGCCATGTGGAGCTTGCTGCTGAGTTACTCGGCCGCCCGTATATGGTGCGCGGCGGTGTTATTCGCGGCCGTCACGAGGGTTCTGGCATGGGCTTTCCCACGGCAAACCTGCAGGTTCCCGACGGCATTCTGGTGCCTGCCGATGGCGTGTATGAGGGCCTGGTGCTGGTTAACGACATCGTGTGGCCCGCTGCCGTTAACGTCGGACTGCCGCCGACGTATGCCGACGATGCGGCATCTGCGCATCTCGAGACCAATTTAATTGGTTATACGGGCGACCTGTACGGCGCTTCCGTTTCGCTGGCGTTTACGCGCTGGCTGCGTCCCTCGCGTGTGTTCGACTCGCTGGATGAGTTGATTGCGACCGTCGAGGGTAATATCGAGGATATTCGTCATAACTTGGGTGAGCAGGGGGTGAGCATCCGTGATTAGCGATGAGGAAAAAGACCAGGTACGCGCTGCGTCTGACCTGGTTGCCATCGTGCAGGAAACGGTTGAGCTCAAGCCCCGCGGCCATGAGTTTTGGGGTTGCTGCCCCTTCCATGGCGAAAAGACGCCTTCTTTCCACATTATCCCCGCCACGCAGGTGTGGCATTGCTTTGGCTGCGGCGAGGGTGGCGACGTCTTCACCTATATCATGAAGCGCGAGAACCTGAGCTTTCCCGAATCAATCCGCTATTTGGCCGATCGTGCGGGTATTGAGCTGCATGACACCGGAGATCGTCGCGAGCGCGGTACCAAGCGTGCTCGCATCTACGATCTGTGTGCCGAGACCGCCCAGTTCTACCACACCATGCTTATGCGCGGTAAGGACGGCCGTCCACGCGAGTACTTTGCCAGCCGTGGTATGGGTGGCGACGTCTGCCGCCGCTACTGCCTGGGCTTTGCACCGGGCCGCAACGCGCTGGTGTCGCACCTGTCCCAGGCGGGTTTTACCCCGCAGGAGATGATCGACGCCAACGTTGCCGTGAGCCGCGGGCGCGGGCAGCTTGCCGACCGCTTCTACGACCGCGTGATGTTCCCCATCTTTGACGAGCAGGGTCACAACATTGCCTTTGGCGGGCGCATCATGGGTGACGGCCAACCCAAGTACCTCAATACCGCCGAGACGAGTGTGTTTCATAAAAAGCGAAACCTCTATGGCTTTAATTGGGCCAAGGAGTTTATCGTCGCGCAGGATACGGCCATCGTGGTGGAGGGCTATACCGATTGCATCGCCTGCTGGGAGGCGGGGATCAAAAACGTTGTCGCCACGCTGGGCACCGCGCTCACGGAGCATCACGTCAAGACGCTCACCCGCTTTGCCAAGCGCATCGTGTATATGTTCGATGGCGACGCTGCCGGTCAAAAGGCCGCGCGCCGCGCGATTCAGTTTATCGAGCAGGATTCGATGGACCTGCGCTGCGTGGTGCTGCCCGACGGCAACGATCCCATGGAGTTTATTACGGCGCACGGTGGCCAGGAGCTGCAGGCGCGCATCGACGCGGCCGAGCCGCTCATGGACTTTGTCTACCGTTCGCTGCAGGAGTCGAGCGACATCTCCACGCCGGGCGGTCGTGCCAAGGCGCTGGAGGATGCTCTCACGCTCATCTATCCGCTTCGTGACAGCTATATGATCGATACGTACTTTATCCAGATTGCCGATCTGCTGGGTTTGGATCTGGAGACGGTTCGCGCGAGTTCGGGTCGCGTGTTTCGCGATGTCGCCAAGCGTGAGGATGCCGAGCGACGTCGTGAGCAGAACTATGAGCGCCAGCGGGCACAGGCTGAGCGGTCCGGCGGGACGGGCAGTCGGGCGTCGAGTTCTCGCGATGCCGGTCGTGACGCTTGGGCATCGGGCGCGACGCCGCCGGTGTCCGCGCCGGTCGAAGAAGAGCCGTATGACTACGTCCCGCTCGATGCCTACGGTGCCGCGCCCGTGGAGGTCGTCGACGACCTGCCGCCGATCGATGTGCCTGATGGTATGGGTGCTGTGCCTGTGACTGATGGTTCGGGCGCTCCGGCTGCGGCGGCGCCGATGGTTCTTACTGATCTTGAGCGCAAGTCCTTGGCAGGGGAGCGCGAGCTGTTGACGATGCTCACGAGCTACCCCGACCTGTTCCGCACGTATGCCGACCGTATCTGCTCCATCGAGTGGGTGGATCCGCGCCACGAGTCCATCGCGTGGGCCGTGCTGGCGACGCCGCCGGGAACCGATCCTGCAGCCTGCATGGATGCGGCGCGCTCGGTGTGTCCCGAGGCGGCAACGCTTGTGAGTGCCGGGCGCATCTCGGCGACGAGTAAGCACCCCACCGAGACGAACATCGTGTTCATGCTTGATACGCTCGAACTCTACACCATCAAGCGCCGCATGCGTGCCGCACAGGCCAAGCTGCGCCAGGACCGTTCGCTCGATGATGAGGCCCGTCGTGCGCTGACCGTGCAGGCCGCGCAGGATTCGCAGCGTCAACGCGAGCTGCAAAAGTCGATCGGCGGCGTGGCGGACCCGTTCCGTTTGATCGGTCTGGAGGCCGCAGGCACCGAACAGGCCTAGATGTTGTGGTCAACCAGCGTATTCTCGCCTATATCCAGTCCTCTTTTGGGTATAGACGCCTATGTGTGTGCTAAAGTATTGAATCCTGTGGACTATGAAGGGAGAATCTGTGCCAAAAAAGACTGAGAGCACGGGTACTGGGCTGGAATCCTACGTTGCAAAGCTCATGGGCAACGGCTCAAACAGGACTTCGGTAACCGAGGACGAGATTCAGGTCGCCCTGAAGGATATCGATGTTTCTGACGAGCAGCTCACCGCGGTGTATTCCGCGCTGCGCAACAGCGGCATCCAGATTATCTCCGCGAGCGGTAACGACGACGCCCCCATGGACGTCGACGATGACGATAACGATACCGATACCGACGATTTCGATGACGACGACGAGCACGATTCCGGCTCGCTCGACGATCACGAGCTCAAGATGGCCCGTCAGGCCGATGCCGAGATGGGTTCTTCCAAGAGCAAGAAGAAGCGCACCGTGCGCACGTCCCGTTCACGCTCCCGCGTGCGTGGCATCGATGCCTCCACGGTGATGCTGACCGGCGATCCGGTTCGTATGTACCTCAAAGAGATCGGCAAGGTCGACCTGCTGACCGCCTCCGAAGAGGTCGATCTGGCCATGAAGATCGAGGCCGGTCTTGAGGCCACCGAGAAACTCGAGGCCGCCGATGCCGGTGAGCTCGAGCTCACGCGTGCCGAGATGCGTCGTCTTACGCGCATTGAGAACGTGGGCCTCGAAGCCAAGCAGGCACTCATCAGCGCAAACCTGCGTCTGGTTGTCTCCATCGCCAAGCGCTATGTCGGTCGCGGCATGCTGTTTCTTGACCTGATCCAGGAGGGCAACCTCGGTCTGATTCGCGCCGTCGAGAAGTTCGACTACCAGAAGGGCTTCAAGTTCTCCACCTACGCCACGTGGTGGATCCGTCAGGCTATTACGCGCGCTATCG
>UQSB01000074.1 GCA_900543505.1 uncultured Collinsella sp.
TGGCGGCGAGCCCGGGCAGGTGGGCGACCCCGAGCCCCGCGGCGCGGGCCCGCCTCACGGCGAGGGACCCTATGTTGCGGAACTGGTCGACGACGACGAGCGTGCCGGCGGGCGCGGAGGCGAACAGCGCGTCGAGCTCGGCCTCCCGGTTGCGGACGGGGGCGCTGGCCAGCACCTCCCCGCCGCGGTCGATAAGGCAGGCCCAGTGGGAGGACTTGCCGACGTCCAGGCCGAGCACGGCCCCCGGTCTGGTCGATGGCGCTTTCACGGTGGTATCCTTCCGGTAGTCGTTCGACCGGATGGCCTCCCCCTCGGCACTCACATTACCAGCCGCGGCGCCTGCCCGGCACTTTCCTATCAGCCGTCGGGGGCGGCGCGTCCCGCGCCGGCAGCACCCAACGGGCCCTCTCGGGGGCAGGGACGTTCGGCCGTGCGCGGGCGCCCGGTCGGCGGCCCGTTCTGGGCGCGCCTCAATCGTAGCCCGAGACGGGCCCGGGCTGACAATTTCGACTGTAATGGACGTACTTAAATGAGTGGTCTCGTGAGTTTGTGGGCGAGGCGGGCGCTCGATACAAGGTGCGTGTCGTGGACACATGAGGCATGACGGAGGAGGAGCTTCCCGGAACCTTTGAGGGCAAGTTCCGCATCGATCTCCCAAGTAAGCAGTATATGATGCTTCGCCTGACCAAATTAGAGGCGTAAAACAGAGATAATCGGCTCCGGGTGTGACTTGCTGCACGACCATCGCAGGGGGGTGGCCCCTGTGATGGTCGCGGCGATGCGCGTCCGGGGCTACGCTTGTAAGGAGTGAACATGCAGGAGTTTTTTGGAATCGATGTGGGCGGTACGGCCGTTAAATGGGCTGTGCTGGGCGAGGATTTTTCCATCCGCGAGCGCGGAAGCCTGCCGACGGGCTTTACCACGGCTGATGAGACGGTCGCGGCGCTGATCTCGCTCGTCGAGCCGTATCGCGAGCGCGTGAGCGCCGTGGGCGTGAGTGCGCCCGGCGGCATCTACGAGGGAGATGTCACAGGAACGATCCATCGCGGTGGTGCGCTCACGTTTATGGATGGCTGTCCGCTCGGAAAGCTCATGCGCGAGGCTCTGGGGGTGCCGATTGCCGTCAATAACGACGGTAGGTGCTGTGCACTCGGTGAGTATGCGGCTGGCGCTCTGCGCGGGACGCGTTTTGGCGTGGTGCTCGCTATCGGCACGGGCATCGGCGGCGGTATCGTCATCGACGGCAAGGTCCTGCGCGGCGCGCACTGCTTTGCAGGCGAGTTTAGCTTCTTGCGCAACGATGTCACGACTGCTGCGAGCATGGAAAACTCCTTTGCGGGTTCGGGCGGTTGGCGTGCGCTCCGCGATGCCGCCGTTGCCGAGAAGGGCCTGCCTGCGGATTCTCCGGTGGACGGCCGCCGCGTCTTTGAGTGGATCGCGGATGGCGACATGGCGGGGCAGCGCGCGCTCGACCGCTACGCTCGCGCATTTGACGGACAGCTCATCAACCTGCAGGCCGTGCTCGACCCCGAGGTCTTTGTGATCGCAGGCGGCATCTCGTGCCATCCCGAGCTCGTCGATGCCCTGCGTGCGCAGATGCCGCTGGCCCTCTCGAGTTACGAAGGGACCCTTGCCGGCATTCCTGTGCCGCAGATAAAGGCGGCCGAGCTCGGCAACGACGCCAACCTTTACGGTGCTGTCCAGGAGGCCATGCGCCTGGTGTAGCGCATTGGACATAATCATTGGGGACGTTCTTGTTTGACTAGTCGTTTAAGAACGTCCCCAATGGCTACCCACAGAATGAGAGTGGATAATCTCCCGTTTTTGGCCTGTATACAGGCTCAAAGTGGGAGATTATCCGCTCTCGTCATTTGATTGGCACTTGCGTCACTTGCACTCATTGGGGACGTACTTAAATGAGTGGCAGTTGGGGACACTCCTTGCCGAGCTGCAAGCCGTGCGCGCCCCTTCTGGGCCTTGCGGCTCAAAATCGGTTTACGCCGTGGGCTGTTGGGGTCAAATTAGCGACATTTTGAGGATAGGTTCGATATTAGGACTGGTTCTCTAATAGAATGAGTTTGCAGGCCATTAAGCGACTGCGGGGGGGGGGGGATTCATGAAAGGTATGGGGGACAAAACAGCGTATTTGCGTTGGGGCATTCGGGAGATTATATGCCTGGCGCTGTTCTATTTTACGTTTTTGGCTGGCGAGTACCTCTTCGACATGCGCGTGGCCGAGTTTGTGCCGCCGAGCGAGGTTGCTACCTACGAGACCCTCATCGTCGGTGCGAGCGTAATCGGCTTTTTTGTGCGTCCTATTCTGTACTATCGCCGCCCCCGCGCGATCGATACGACGAGCGACATCACGGGCGTGCTGCTGGTGTCGGCATTGCTGCTGATGATTATGGCGGTTCGGTTTGAGGTGGTAATTGCCGGCGGTTTGATGGCGTGTTGCACGCTGGGCTACTGCGGATCGACCGCTCACGCCAACTTTGCGCGGCGCTTTGCGCGGACGCCGTACTTGGCGCGCGCGGCGGCGCTTTCATATGCTCTGGGCGTCCTGCTTCAGGTGTTCAGCCACATGGTGATACCCGCGGGGATTCCGCAGCAGTTTGTTTTTGTTGCCTGTGCGGTCGCGCAGGTGGCGCTCCTCCACGGCGTCCGCCGTGCCAAGCTGCGCGGCGAATCTGAGTTTGGGCCTGAACCCGATATCTCCGAGCTTTCGGTGGATGCATCGGAGTTTGGCGCCAAATGGCGAAACGATCCCGAGTCAACGGCGGCTTTTCGGCGCGCCGTGGTGCGTCTGACGATTGCAACCGCCTGCCTTACCGGGGTGTTTGCCGCCCTCAATGCGGGGCTCACGATCTCGCACGCCGCCGGGTCCGTTGACTTGGGCGATTGGTCGCGCTTGCTGATGGGCGTGAGCGCTCTGCTCGCCGGCGCCCTATTTGACCTGCGCGGGCGCTCGTGTATGAACATCATCATGACCTGCGCCGCCATGTTGTCCACGCTCTCATTCGCTGTGCTTATCACCGATGCCAACGGCGCCAGCATACTTGCCGCCACCGTCATCTTCTATCTGGGTGCGGGCTTCTTCGTGGTGTTTTTCACGGCGAAGTTTGCCGCCATTTCGGTGTATGCGCATTGGTCGTATCTGTGGCCGTGTATGGGCCGCGTCATCAATAACGTTTGCGCGATGCTCGTGACGGCACCGGCGGTGGCGATTGTCTCGAGCCAGAACGTGCTGTTGGCAGTGGGCGTGGGGCTTGTACTGCTTGTGGGCATTGCGATCTCGCTGCTGGGACAGTCTGGGCATCAGGTCTATGACGTTGAAGTGCGCGGCGACCTGGCGTTTGCTGCTAGCGACCTTGGCACGGATCCCGTATCCGCCCAGAGCGAGCCCGCCCCCGCAGAGGTGCCGGAGTCCACACTCGACGAGCGTCTCGATACCTTCGCCGTCGCCTTTGAGCTTACGCAGCGCGAGCGCGATATTTTGGAGGCCTTGGTCGCATCGCGCGAGAGTGTTCAAGACATCGCCGCAACGCTCTTCCTTTCGCGCTCCACGCTTTACCGTCATATCGCCTCGATCAACAAAAAGACCGGCGCCTCCTCACGTGTGGCCCTCATCAACTTTTTCTGGTCCTGGGCGCCCAAGGACTAGCCCATTTGGGACGGGGCTTTTTTAGCTGTTTTGGGCAGCCACTGCCAGCGCGAACCACCACAAAGGGGACAGGCACCTTTGTGGTGGTTTTGACGGGAGCGCCTGTGGAGTTACAGCAGTTCGCCGTGGCGGGCGATGTAGCGGCGCTTGGCCAGCTGGGTGAGTGCGATGTAGGCGGCGACGATGCTGACGAGCAGCGCGAAGAAGCTCGGCGGCAGCGGCATGAGGTCTAGCGCATCGGCGATGGGGCTTGCCGGCAGCCAGGTGACGAGTACCAGACCCAGCACGGTGAGAGCGCACAGTGCCGGCGCGGCGTGGTCGCGCGCGCTCGGCAGGCGCGGGGAGCGCAGCATGTGGATCACGAGCGTCTGCGACCACATGGACTCGACAAACCAACCGCTCTGGAAGAGCGCCGTAAAGGCCGCCATGCCTGCGACGTCGCCTACAGCGGCAAGCTCTGCCCAGCTTGAGCCCACGGCGGCGGGGCACACCACAAAGAAGAGCACGGCGAAAGTCACGATATCAAACAGTGAGCTCACGGGACCCAACTCGAGCATAAAGCCCTTAATGGACGCGGCATCCCAGGCGCGCGGACGGGCGGTCCAGGCGTCGTCGACGGTGTCCCACGGCAGCGCGATGCACACGATCTCGTAGACCAGCGACAGCAGCACCAACTGCAGAGCGCTCATGGGCAAGAACGGCAAGAACAGGCTCGCGACGGTCACGGATAGCACGTTGCCAAAGTTGGAGCTCACCGTGGTCTTGAGGTACTTGAGTAGGTTGCCGTAGGTGCGGCGGCCTTCGATGATGCCGCGCTCGAGCACGCCCAGGTCCTTCTGGAGCAAGATGATATCGGCAGATTCCTTGGCAATGTCGACGGCCGAATCGACCGAGATGCCGCAATCGCTTGCACGCATGGCGGCGGCGTCGTTGATGCCATCGCCTATAAAGCCCACGGTGTGGCCGAGCAGCTCGCGCATGACACGCACCAGACGCGCCTTCTGCAGCGGCGAGAGCTTGGCGAAGAGGTGGGTGTTCTCGGCGCGCTCGGCAAGTTCGGCGTCATCGAGCGCATCGATCTCGGAGCCCAGCAAGACGTTGCTCGCGTCGATACCGATCTGTTCGCAGACGGTGGCCGCGACGCGGTCGTTGTCGCCGGTCAGGACCTTGACTGCCACGCCCTTGGCCTCGAGGGTGGCGATGGCGCCCACGGCACTTGCTTTGGGCGGATCGAGGAAGGCCAAAAAGCCCATCAGCACCATGTCGCACTCGTCGGCAATGCCAAACTCGCCCACGCAGCGCGGATTGGTCTTCTGCGCCACGGCAATCACGCGCAGGCCCTCGGCATTGAGCCCGGCGACCTGCTGGCGAATCTGGGCGAGCTTATCTTCGGTGAGCGGCTGGGCGGCACCATCGACTTCGACAAAGGAGCAGATCTCGAGCATTTCCTCGGCAGCTCCTTTGGTAACCATCTGGGTTTTACCCTGGGCGTCGGCGACAACTACGCTCAGGCGACGGCGCGAGAAATCGAAGGGCACCTCGTCCACCTTGGTATAGCGGTCGCGCAGGCTCTGGCCCAGCATGGAATCGGGTGCTGCTGCCGAGGGCGTCACATCGGCGCGGTCGATGACGGCCAGGTCGATAAGGTTCTTGAGGCCAGTCTGGAAGAAGCTGTTCAAAAACGCATGGCGCAGTACGCGCACGTCCTCGTTGCCGTCGGTGTTGAGGTAGCGCTCGAGCACGATGCGGTCTTCGGTGAGGGTGCCGGTCTTGTCGCAGCACAGGACGTCCATCGCGCCGAGGTTTTGGATCGCCGGCAGTTCCTTGACGATAACCTGGCGACGGGCGAGGTCCTTGGCGCCCTGCGACAGGCTCGTGGTCACGATGACGGGGAGCATCTGCGGCGTGATGCCCACGGCCACGCTCGTGGCGAATAGCAGCGCGTCGATGACGTTGCCCTTGGTGGCGGCGTTGATGGCAAAGACGGCCGGCGCCATAACGAGCATGAGGCGTACGAGCAGCATGGAGACGCTCGAGACGCCGCGGTCAAACGCGCTCTTCTCGCCGCGCCCGTTGAGCATCTTGGCGATGCCGCCCAGGTAGGTGTCCGAGCCGGTGGCAACGACGAGCGCCATGGCGGTGCCGTTTTGCACGGAGGTGCCGGTAAAGACGATGTTCTTGCAGGCAGAGAGTGGCAGCGCGGGGCCGTCGGCGCCCTCGACGGCCGTGGCGGCAGCGGTCTTCTCGACGGCCTCGCTCTCGCCGGTGAGCGCGGATTCGATCACAAACAGATCGCGCGCGGTGATGATGCGGGCGTCGGCCGGCACCATATCGCCGGCAGAGAGGCGGATCACATCGCCGGGGACGAGCTCGTCGAAGGGGATCTCGACGCGCTCGCCGTCGCGCAGGGCACAGCAGGTGTTGGAGACCAGGTCCTTAAGGGCCTCGGCCGCATTGCCGCTGCGGGCTTCCTGGATAAACTTCATGCCGCCCGATACCAGCAGCATGATGCCGATGACGATGACCGTGGAGGGGTCACGCTGCAGCTCGGGCACGGCGAGCACGTCGATGTAGAGCGAGACCAGTGCGAGGGCGGCGAGGATGCCAGCGAAGGGTTCGACGAACGCGTCGGCGATGCGGCGGGCGAGCGTCTTGGTCGGCGCTTCGATGGTGTTGGGGCCGACGGCGCTCAGGCGCTCGGCGGCGTGCTCGGCGGTGAGGCCGTCGGCTGTGGCGTCGAGCAGCACGAGGGCATCCTCGGCGCTATGGGTGGCGGCGAATATGGTGTTCTTGGACATGCCGGTATGAGCGGCGGGGCGCGCCGTGCGGCGGCGCTTGGAGATGGCTTCGAGTACCGTGGCGGTTTTGAGCATCAGCATAGGGTCCTCCTTGTTGAAGGGAGTTAGCGTACGTGTCGTATGTGCTTCAAAAAACCTAGATGTCGCTCACGTCATGCTTTCGAACCACCACAAAGGGACAGGCACCTTTGTGGTGGTTTTGACGATCGGCTGTTGGCGCTTATGCGTGCGCGGAATCCTCGCGGCGTGCCGAGGGCGACATGCAGGTTTTTCGACTATGACTGCCTTCCATGGCACACCTCCTTAAGGCCGGGCGCGGCGCGCTTTGGGTATCTCGTACCCGTTACAATCCGCCCGTATTCTTGATGAGGGGGTTTGTCGTGTCAACCCCTTTGTTTGGAAAACCATTGCCCCTGACAAAGCCTTTACAGAATGCCGAGGCCCCAAAGCGCGCCCGCAACGCGCCCTGCCTGCGCTAAACTGGAAGGCACGTACGCGATTACGAGAGGAGCCCGCATGGAGGCTTACAAGCAAGAGTTCATCAAGTTCATGGTTGAGTCCGACGTTCTTAAGTTCGGCAGCTTTACGCTCAAGAGCGGCCGTCAGTCCCCGTTCTTTATGAACGCCGGCGCCTATGTGACGGGCTATCAGCTCAAGAAGCTGGGCGAGTATTACGCCCAGGCCATCCACGATAACTTTGGCGACGACTTTGACGTGCTGTTTGGACCGGCCTACAAGGGTATTCCGCTGGCCGTCGTGACCGCAATTGCCTACCACGAGCTGTACGGCAAGGAGGTCAAGTACTGCTGCGATCGCAAGGAGGCCAAGGACCACGGCGCTGACAAGGGCAACCTGCTGGGCTACGAGCCCCAGGACGGCGACCGCGTGGTCATGGTCGAGGACGTCACCACCAGCGGTAAGTCCATCGACGAGACCTATCCCAAGGTCAAGGCTGCTGCCGATGTCGAGATCAAGGGCCTGATTGTGTCCCTCAACCGCATGGAGGTCGGCAAGGGTGGCGTGACCACCGCGCAGAAGGAGATCGAGGCCAAGTACGGTTTCCCCGTCGCGAGCATCGTCTCCATGGCTGAGGTCGTCGAGACCCTCTACAACCACGAGATCGACGGCAAAGTCGTCATCGACGACGAGCTCAAGACCGCCATCGACGCCTACTACGAGCAGTACGGAGCTCGGGAGTAGTTACGCGGGTTTACCAACCCGCGTAACGG
>UQSB01000075.1 GCA_900543505.1 uncultured Collinsella sp.
CCACGCAGTCTGTGGAGAGAATCGAGTGGCGCGCGGTGCCGTAGACGCGGCAGCCGTTGGAGACGAGGCAGTCGTCAACGCGACCCTCGGGTCCGATGAAGTGGGGAGGACGGGTCGAGTCGTTGCTCATGACCGGGAAGGACTTGTCGAACAGGTCGAACTCGGGGTTGTCGCCGAGCAGATCCATCGAGGTTTCGTGGAAGCTCGCGATGGTGCCGACGTCCTTCCAAAAGCCGTGGAACTCGTAGCTGTACAGGCGCTTGTTCTCACCGAGCAGCTTGGGGATGATGTCCTTGCCAAAGTCGTGGCTCGAGCGCTGGTCCAGGGCGTCCTCCTCGAGCGCCTCGATCAGCACGTCGGCCGAGAAGATGTAGATGCCCATGGACGCGAGGTTCGAATCGGGCTTCTCGGGCTTCTCGGTGAACTTGGTGATGCGGCCGTCCTCGGGATCGGTGGTCAGGATGCCAAAGCGGCTGGCCTCCTCCCACGGCACGGGCATAACGCTCACCGTGAGGTCGGCGTTGTTCTCAATATGCGTCTTGAGCATCTTGCGGTAGTCCATGCGATACAGGTGATCGCCCGAAAGGATTAGGACGTACTTGGGGTCGTTGGCCTTGATGTAGTCGAGGTTCTGCGTAATGGCGTCGGCCGTGCCCGCATACCAGGCGCCGCCGGTCTGCGTCTCGTACGGCGGTAGGATCGACACGCCGCCGTCGCGGCTGTCCAGATCCCACGCCTCGCCGGAGCCCACGTAGGCATGCAGCAGGTAGGGACGGTACTGCGTCAGAACGCCCACCGTGTCGATGCCCGAGTTGGAGCAGTTGGAGAGCGAAAAGTCGATAATGCGGAACTTGCCACCAAAGCTAACCGCCGGCTTTGCGATCTTTTGGGTGAGTGCCCCCAATCGGCTACCCTGTCCTCCTGCGAGGAGCATCGCGATGCATTCTTTCTTACTCATCGATTTCTCCTTCTGTCATCGATGTTCCTAAACCCATTAGCGACGGACGCGGCGCAACGTCGCGCCCGTCGAGTAATGCCGTGCGGCAAAGGGAGCTCGCGCGCCTTTACGCGTGCCAGATCTCGTCGCGGTACTCGCGAATGGTGCGATCGCTCGAGAACCAGCCGGAGGAGGCGGTGTTGAGCAGGGCCTTGCGGTTCCAGGTCTCCTGGTCGCCGTAGCTGTTCGTGAGCTTCTCCCATGCATCCACGTAGCTGCGGAAGTCCGCCATAACCAGGTCGGGGTCGTTGTTGTTCATGAGCTCGTTGTAGATGCTCTCGAAGTTGCCCGAAAGACCCGCAAAGGTGTTGTCCTTGAGCTCGTCCATCACGCGGCCCAGGCGCTCACGGTCGCCGTTGAGGGTGTCCCACGCAAAGTAGCTGTTGGATGCCCAGAGCTGCTCGACCTCGGGAGCGGTCAGGCCAAAGATGGCCTCGTTCTCGCGACCGGCCAGGTCGGCGATCTCGATGTTGGCGCCGTCGAGGGTACCCAGCGTAATGGCTCCGTTCATCATGAGCTTCATGTTGGACGTGCCCGAGGCTTCCTTGCCGGCCGTGGAGATCTGCTCCGAGATCTCGGCGGCGGGGTAGATGAGCTGGGCGTTGCTTACGCGGAAGTTGGGGATAAAGCAGACCTTCATGACCTCGTTGACGCGGGCGTCGTTGTTGATGACGTCGGCCACGGAGTTAATGAGGCGGATGGTCTCCTTGGCGAAGGTGTAGCTCGAGGCAGCCTTGCCGCTAAAGATGAACGTCGTCGGCGTCACGTGGAAGTTGGGATCGGCGATGCGACGGTTGTAGATGTCCATCACCTTCATGATGTTCATGAGCTGGCGCTTGTAGGCGTGGAAGCGCTTTACCTGAACATCGAAGACGGTGTTGGGGTCGATAACCAGACCGGTCTCGGCCTTGACGTAGGCGGCCAGACGCTCCTTGTTGGCGCGCTTGGAGGCACCCACGGCCTTCAGGAACTCGGTGTCGTTCTGGAATTCCTTGAGCTTTTCCAGCTCAAAGGCGTCCTTCAGCCAACCGTCGCCAATGGCCTCGGTCACGAGCTTGGCGTAGGTGGGGTTGGCCTCGGCAAAGAAACGACGGTGCGAGATGCCGTTGGTCTTGTTGTTGAACTTCTCGGGCGTCAGGGCATAGAAGTCCTTGAGCACGATGTTCTTGATGATGTCGGAGTGGATCTTGGCCACGCCGTTGACGCTGTGGCTGCAGATCACAGACAGGTTGGCCATGCGAATCTCGCCGTCCCACAGGATGGCGGTCTGGCGCAGACGCTCCTGCCAGCCCTCGTGCGTGGTGTCGAACGACTCGTGCCAACGACGGCTGATCTCGTCGATGATCTGGTACACGCGGGGGAGGAGCTTGGAGAACGTGCCGATGGGCCACTTCTCCAGAGCCTCGGGCAGGATGGTGTGGTTGGTGTAGCTCACGACCTGCGTCACGATGTTCCAGGCGTCATCCCACTCGAGCTTCTTCTCGTCGATGAGGATACGCATGAGCTCGGGGCCGCACATGGCGGGGTGCGTATCGTTGGTGTGGATGGCCACAAACTGCGGCAGCAGCTCCCAGTTCTCGCCGTGCTCCTTCTCAAAGGTGTCGAGCAGGCTGTAGATGCCGGCCGAGACAAACAGGTACTCCTGCTTCAGGCGCAGCAGACGGCCGTGCTCGCCGGCGTCGTTGGGGTAGAGGATTGCGCTGATGGCCTCGGCCTCGGCACGCTCGGCATCGGCCAGGGCGTAGTCGCCGCGGTTGAAGGCCTCAAGGTCAAAGTGCTCCTCGACCGGCTCGGCAGCCCAGACGCGCAGCTTGTTGACGGTCTCACCGGCATAGCCCACAACGGGGATGTCATAGGGGACGGCCAGGATGTCCTGCGTGTCCACCGTGCGGTAGAATGTGCGGCCGTTCTCCTCAAAGCCCTCAACATGGCCACCAAACTTGATCGTCACGGCCTTGTCCTGACGACGGACCTCCCAGGGATAGCCGTGGGTGAGCCACTCGTCGGTGGCCTCGACCTGGCTGCCGTTGACGATCTCCTGCTTAAACAGGCCGTAGCGGTAGCGCATGCCGTTGCCGTAGCCGGCAATGCCCTCGGCTGCCATGGAATCCAGGAAGCATGCGGCAAGACGGCCCAGGCCACCGTTGCCCAGCGCCGGATCGGGCTCCTGGTTCTCGATGACGGACAGGTCAAAGCCCATGTCGTCGAGCGCCTCGGCGACCATGTCGCGCACGCCAAAGTTGAGCAGGTAGTTGTCGAGCAGGCGGCCGATCAAAAACTCGATCGAGAAGTAGTACACGCGCTTCTTGCCCTCGGCGGTGACGCGGGCGTCACTCTTGGTGGCAACGGTGCGCGCCTTCTCGGCCACGAGCTTGGCCAGGGCGTTAAAGCGGTCCAGGTCACTGGCGGCCTCGACGCTCTTGCCGCTGATGCTCATGACGGCATCGCGATAGAGCTCGGTAAACTCCTGCTTGTTGTCGAAGATCTTATTCATACGTTCCTTTCCCCCGGGGATGTTTCTCCCGGAACGGTTATGACTTGTATCCTACGCCCCGTCGGGGCGGGTGATTACAGCTGTAACGGCTTTGTTACGCATCCTTGGCAGACGGCTTAACAGAAGCAGACTTGGCCTTGGTAGCGGCCTTTTTGGCAGCCGGATTCTTGGCCGTGGTGGCTTTAGCAGCGGGCTTTGCGGCAGCCTTGGCCTTGGCCTTGGTCGTCGTAGCCTTTGCCTTAGCCGGAGCCTTCTTGGCGGCCGCAGGCTTGGGCTTCACCGAGGACGTGCGCTTCTTGGGCGCAGCCTTGGGAGTCTCGACCACCGGCGGCTTGTAGCTGCTGGGACCGCGGCGCTTAAGCACCACGCCTGCCAGGCCGGGCACCTTAATCTCAATGGAGTCCATCTGCCCGTTCCAGGGATAGGGCTCGCTCGAGCAGGTGTAAGGCTCCTCACCGGCATATCCGCTGCCGCCAAACTCGGGACGGTCGGAGTCAAAGATGACCTCCCAGTCACCCTCGCGCGGCACGCCCACGCGGAAGCTCTCGTAGCTCGCCGGGTCAAAGTTGATCAGAATCACCAGGTCGTCGTCGATGTCCTCGCCCTGGCGCACAAAGCTCACGATGGACTGCTTGGAGTTGTCCGCATCGATCCAGGTAAAGCCGTCGTCGGTGTAGCCGCGCTCGTACAGGGCGGGCTCGGCGGTGTACAGGTGGTTGAGCGCCTTGATAAACGCCTGATGATGACGGTGGGTCTCGTACTCCTCGGTCAGGAACCACTGGATGGACTCGTAGTAGCGCCACTCAATAAACTGGCCGATCTCGTTGCCCATAAAGTTGAGCTTGGCACCCGGGTGCGTCATCTGGTAGAAGGCGAGCGTGCGCAGACCGGCGAACTGGCGCCACCAGTCGCCCGGCATGCGGCCGATCAGCGAGCACTTGCCGTGTACGACCTCGTCGTGGCTCAGCGGGCAAATGAAGTTCTCGGTAAAGGCATACATGATGGAGAACGTGAGCAGGCCGTGGTTGCCGGGGCGCCACGGAAAATCGGTCTGCATGTAGTGCAGGGTGTCGTTCATCCAGCCCATGTCCCACTTGTAGTGGAAGCCCAGGCCGCCGTCCTGCGGCGGATAGGTCACGAGCGGCCACGCGGTGGACTCCTCGGCCATCATCATCACGTCGGGGTAGTGTGCCTCTACGGCGCAGTTGACCTGGCGGATAAACGCGCTGGCGTCCAAATCCTCCTCGGTACCGTACTTGTTGAACTTCTTTTGCCCCGGATCGTCGATGCCAAAGTTGAGGTACAGCATGCTGGACACGCCGTCCATGCGGATGCCGTCCACGTGGAAGTTCTCGAGCCAATACAGCACGTTGGAGACCAGGAAGGAGCGGACCTCGCCGCGGGCGAAGTCGAACTTGTGTGTGCCCCAGTTGGGGTGAATCTCGTGCTCAAACAGCATGTGGCCGTTAAAGGTGGCAAGGCCGTGGGAGTCGGCGCAAAAACCGCCGGGCACCCAGTCCATGATCACGCCAATGCCCGCCTCGTGGCATGCATCGATAAAGTGCATGAGCTGCTGCGGGTTGCCGTAGCGCGACGTGGCGGCGTAGTAACCGGTCGTCTGGTAGCCCCAGGAGCCATCGAAGGGATGCTCCATAAGCGGCATGACCTCGATATGCGTGTAGCCCATGTCGCGCACGTAGTCCACGAGCTCCACCGACAGGTCGTCGTAGGTGTAGAACTCGCCGCGTTGCGCGGGGAAGGGATCCATGGGGCCGGGATAGTTGCCAAACTCGTCCGGCTCGCCCTGCGGCGCATCGCCGTGGCGCTTCCACGAGCCAATATGCACCTCGTAGATGTTAAGGGGCTGAGACATGTGGTTGTGGCTGGCGCGGCGCTTGAGCCACGCGGCGTCGTTCCACTTGTAGCCATCGAGGGTCCACAGCACGCTGGCGGTACCCGGAGGGCACTCGGCCTTAAAGGCGTACGGATCGGCCTTGTAGAGCTTTTCGCCCTCGTTGGTCTCGATGAGATATTTATACAGCTGGCCCTGCTCGGCACTAGGAATAAAGCCTTCCCAAATAGCGCTCGTATGTACGGGCACCAGCGGGTTGGCTTCCTCATCCCAATTATTAAATTCGCCAATGACGTGAACGCTTTTTACATCGGGCGCCCAAACACAAAAACGCCATCCGCGCTTACGGTTCTGCGTGTCGGGGTGCGCGCCCATCTTTTCCCAGCTGCGCTCCCACATGCCAATGCCAAACAGATAGACATCGTCCTTGCTGAGCTCCGGTGCGTGCGGGGCGGCCTTACGGGTAGCGGGCTTTTTGGTTGCTGGCTTTAGCTTTGTATCGCTCACGTTTGATCCCATCATGACGCGGCAGCGTGTTGCCTTGGTGACTAGATGCGAAAGGTCCAAGGCTGCACGAATCGAAGGGACGGCGATAGTTCTATGATTCGTTCCACCTCGCGTGCTCGGTGGAACTTTCGGCACAAAATAAGATAACACCTGTTCGTTACTTTTATGGAGAAAAGTGGATTTGCGGCGGCGTTTAATCGGCGAGCGCCATGTTTATACCACTGGCAGAATTGCGATGGTAAAACTCTTGACAGTTTTACCAATTAGGGTTTCAAGATTGTTAGTCTGACGTTTGGTAAAACGTTTTTAGCAGGATGTTTACCATTTGACATCGAAAGGTTCGTTTATGTCCCAGACCGCTGCTCCCAATGTCGCTTTTATTTTCGATTGCGACGGAACACTGGTTAATAGCACCCCCGTTTGGGCCTATGCTCAGCCCGAGTTATTGCACCGCCACGGAGTTGACGTAACGGTCGACGATTTTGCCCAATTTGAGCATTTGTCGCTCGAGGACGAGTGCCAGGCCTACCACGACACCTGGGGCATTGGAGCGAATGGCGAGGAGCTGTATCGCGAGCTGAGCGACATCCTGATCGATGGCTACTCCAAGGTGCCACCGCGCGAGGGGCTCTTGGCATTTTTGGAGCAGGCGAAGGCGGCGGGCATTTCCATGTGTGTGGCTACGTCCACGCCGGCCGAGCTGGTGCAGTCCGCGCTTGCGGGCGCCGGGCTCGATGCCTACATGGAGATTGTGACCACCACGGGCGAGGCGGGACGTTCCAAACAGTTCCCCGACGTATACGAGCTGGCGCTTCGCCGTCTGGAGGGGCGCCATGGGCACAAGTTTGAGCGCTCATGGGTGTTTGAGGACGCCGTCTTTGGCCTAAAGAGCTCTGGCTCCGCCGGCTTTAAGCGCGTGGGTATCTATGACCCGCATGGCCGTATGGAGCGCGACGATGTGCGCGCCAACTGCGATATCTTTATTGACAGCTATGAAGACCTGGATCTGGCCCGTGTTCTTTCGTTTGAGGGATAGGCGAGGGCTGTGGCTTGCAAGGTATTAGTGGTCTGCGGCTCGCCCGTGGTGGCGAGCGCGGATCTGTTGCGTAAGTTAGCAGGGGAGTGTGACCACGTTGTCGCCGTGGACCGCGGGCTCGACGCGCTACTGAACGCTGGCCTGGGATGCGACGTGTATGTGGGGGATGCCGACACGGTGGGTGATGCGGGTCGTGCGTTGGTCGACGCCGCCACCGACTTTGAAGTTGAGCGCCACGACCCATACAAGGACTATACCGATCTGGCGCTGGCGCTCGATTCCGTCCGCCGTCGCTGGCCGGGTGCCGAAGTGGTTGCGACCTGCGCCACCGGCGGCCGCCCGGATATGGCGCTTTCCGTACTGGGTCTACTCGCAGGCTACGATGACGCCCCAGTCTGGATTGCCGAGAACAAGGTGGTCTCCCGCATCCTTCGCGCAGGCGAATCGTGGGCCATCGAAGGCGCCGAAGGCAAGACGTTCTCCATCATCGCCATAGCCCCCAACACCAAGGTAAGCGAACACGGCTTAGAATGGGAGCTAGACCACAGCCCCCTGGGCCTGTTGGCCGACATGGGTATCAGCAACGTCGTCAGGTCAACAGCCACGATCCAAGTCCACACCGGCACCGCCATCGCTTACCTCTACAAGTAAGGTCTATCGCTTCAGGGTTTTATCGGGACGGTGGATAGAAATAAGCGCTCGAAGAGTGATTATTTCTGCCCCGTCCCAGGAAAACCCGTAAGTAAGGGTTGATTTTCAATCTCAGCGCAACAGCCTGAACGGGTCCCGCGT
>UQSB01000076.1 GCA_900543505.1 uncultured Collinsella sp.
GGCCAGCCCGTGGGAGGCCAGGGCGCCGCTGACCGGTGGACGGCACCGAGCCGTCGGATGACTTGAAGAAGGGGGAGGCCTCGCGGCCTCCCCCTTTTTTGTATCTCGGGCAATTTGTCTCACATAGTAGCTGTGTTTTATAACCCTCGTTTGTCGCATCTTCTGTGAACGGGCTACAATAACTTAGTCTGTGCGATATGGAGGTGAACATGGCTGAAGCTGGTATCGGCGTTGATATCGTCGAGATTTCCCGCATGAAATCAATTCTTGAAAAGACGCCGTCGTTTGCTCGGCGTGTGTTTACCGAAGAAGAGCGTGCGTATTGCGATGCATCATCGCGTCCCGCTGCTCACTATGCGAGCCGCTTTGCTTCGCGCGAGGCGGTGCTTAAAGCTCTCGGCACGGGTTTTAGTCAAGGCGTGGGTCGCAAGGATGTTTCGGTAACGCGTGATAAACTCGGCAAACCGAAGGCGCTGCTTTCGGGCCGTGCTCTCGAGATCGCTCAAGAACTGGGCGTTGTTGAGGTCGCTCTTTCCATTACGCTTACGGGAGACTTGGCCGTTGCGAATGCCATCGCGATTACCGAAGATGCTCGGCCTAAGCCAAAAGATGAAAAGGTGAGCACCAAGAAACGCGTTGCGCAGACATTTAAAGAGGCTCGCTCTGTATTAGATGAGCTCGAGCAGCTGCAGAATTCAGCATTGACGGAGCACCTGGGCGATGCTTCGCAAGATACGCTAGGAGCATAGATGAAACCGGTTTTGAGTACCGAAGAAGTCGTTCGTCTCGAGGATATCATCGAACGCGAAGGGACTTCGAAGGCCGAGCTTATGGAGCTAGCGGGTGAGTTTGCCGCTAACGAGGTCTTGAAGCTCAATCCCGATCGGGTTCTCGTTTTGGTCGGTTTTGGTAATAATGGCGGCGACGGTTGGGTTGCCGCCGATATCCTGAGCCATAAGGGTGTGGACGTGGATATCGTTTCTCCGGTTGAACCGGATGAGATTCCTGCTGCTCTGGCACGTCATGTTGCTCGTCGTACTGCCGGCCGCGATGTGCACGTTTGCGTCGGCCCCTCGCGTGATGAACTCGAGGTTTTGATCGATAAGGCCGATGTTGTTGTCGATGCCATTTTTGGTACCGGTTTCCACGGGAATCTGCGTGCGCCGTTCTCCATTTGGATTCCTACGGTCAATGAATGCGCCGATTGTGTCGTATCCATTGATGTCCCCTCGGGCCTGAATGCAGAGACGGGCGTTGTTGATGACGACTGCATTCGTGCCGAGCGCACGGTGACGATGATTGCGCCCAAGATTGGTCTGTATAGCGCTGATGGTCCTGAGTATGCTGGCGATTTGATCTGCGGCAATCTTTACGACCGTCTTGACGAGGTCATCGATGATGTCGACCACGCCGCCGAGATTGTCGAGCCCGGTGACTTAGTTGATTACTTTGCTCCGCTACCATCGAATATCGATAAGTATTCCCGTGGCTCCGTGCTTATTGTCGCCGGATCTGCGCAATATCCTGGTGCTGCCATTATGGCGGCCAAGTCTGCAGCTCGCGCGGGTGCTGGTTACGTGGCAGTCGCGGCTCCTGACGCCTGCGCCAATCTCATTCGCATGGCACTTCCTTCGATTCCGGTCTTTGCTATTCCGTCTGATTCCCGCGGCTCCTTTGGCGCCGCTGCGCGCATGACGGTGTGCGAGATCGCAAAGAAGTACAGCTGCGTGCTGTGCGGTCCCGGTATGACGACGTCTGCCGGCGCTATGCAGGTGGTTTCGGGCTTGCTCGAGCTTGATGTACCGCTAATTTTGGACGCCGATGCACTCAACTGCCTTGCTAAGATTGCCATTGACGGTATTGATAGTAACCCCGAGATGTATCGCCGCGAGCAGCCGTTGGTTATGACGCCGCACTATCGTGAGCTTTCGCGCCTGGTTGCCGGTGACGAGGTGAACGACCTTGGTACCGCGATTGCGGCCGCGCAGAAGGTTGTCTGGGCTGCAGGCTCCGACAATCTGGTGGTCATTGCCAAGGGGCCGACGACGGCTATCTGTGGCGTTGAGCGTGTGCTGCTGCCGCTCTCGGGTCCGGCTTCTCTGGCAACTGCCGGTTCGGGTGATGTTCTCGCGGGTATTTTGGCCGGCACGCTTGCCACCATGCGCGACGAGATGGATCGTTGGGAGTTGCTGTATTCGTACGCCGTCGCACTTCACAGCTACGCCGGTTTTGCCGCGGCGACGGAGTATGGTGAGAAGAGCGTCATCGCGACCGATCTTATCGACTTGATCGGTCCTGCCATGGAGCTGGCGGCAAAGGATGCGCTCGAAGATCTGGGAATCATGGACGAAGGGTCGGATGACTAATCATGAATAAAGCCGATTTGACGCGCTGGTCCTGGGTCGAGATCGACCGCGGGGCGCTCCGTCGCAACACGAGGGCCTATAAGAACTTGTTGAATCCGCGTCAGCGCCTGTGCTGCGTGGTCAAGGCCGATGCTTATGGTCATGGAGCTGTTGAGTGTGCCAAGATCATGTATTCGGCCGGTGCCGACATGTTTGCCGTGGCGACGGTTAACGAGGGCGTTGGGCTCCGTCAGGGCGGGATTACTAAGCCCGTCCTGATTCTAAGTGAGCCGCCTATCGAGGCTATTCCTGCATTGCTCGAATTCGATATCATGCCCTCGGTCTATACGTCCGATTTTGCTCTTGCGTATGGCGAATGCGCCGTCGCGGCGGGCAAGGTGGGCAAGTACCATCTTGCCATCGAGACGGGCATGAACCGCATTGGCGTACATTACACGCAGGTGCTCGACTTTGTCCGCGGTATTAATTTCCATCGCGGTATTCAGTGCGACGGCGTATTTACGCACTTCGCCACGGCCGATGAACCTTCGGGCTGGGACTACAAACTGCAGTGTCAGCGCTTTACCGAGGCCGTTCAGGCCATTAAGGATGCGGGCTTTGAGTGCGGTATCGTGCACTGCGCCAATACGCCGTCCTCGATGCTCGACCCCTCGATGCATTTTGATATGATTCGCGCCGGCGTCGGCTTGTATGGCATGCAGCCGTGCGAGCTGAGTGGCCGCGTGATGCAGCTTGATCCCGTTATGAGCGTCCATGCGCGCGTGACGCGCGTGGCACACCCTGCGATGGGCGAGGGCGTGGGCTACGGTTTTACCTACCGCGTACCGCGTACGCGCGTTCAGATCTGCACGCTGCCGATCGGTTATGCCGATGGCCTATCGCGTACGCTTTCCAATCGTATGGATGTGCTGTATCGCGGCGAGCGCGTGCATCAGGTTGGCAATATCTGCATGGACCAGTTTATGGTCGCCATTCAGTCCAACCCGGCACACGAGATTCCCGAGGCCGAATATGGTGACGAGATGATTATTGTCGGCCGCGATGGCGATGCCGAGATCACTATGGACGAGATGGCCCGACTGCGCGGCACGATTAACTACGAGGTCGCCTGCGGCTTTGGCATGCGCCTCGACAAGGTCTACGTGTAGGAGTCGCCATGGGCGTCATGCACATTCCCGGCCATACCCATCAGGCGCCACGTGAGGTCGCACTCGAGGAAATTGAGGCCGTTCTGGGCGATTGTCACCTCTGCCAGCTCTACCAGTCGCGCCATAACATCGTGTTTGGCGTGGGAAACCCCCACGCTCGCGTGATGTTTATTGGCGAGGCGCCGGGCCGCAATGAGGATTTGCAGGGCGAGCCCTTTGTGGGGGCGGCAGGCGAGGACCTCAACGGCATTTTGTCGCTGGCGGGGCTCAAACGCGAAGACGTCTACATTGCCAACGTGCTTAAGTGCCGCCCGCCGGGAAACCGCAATCCGCGTCCCGAGGAAGTGCTGGCTTGCTCGCCATTTTTGCGTGAGCAGATTCGAAGCATCTGGCCCGATATTATTGTGACGCTCGGCAACCCCGCGACGCACTTTGTGCTAAAGACCGAGATTGGCATTACTAAGCTGCGCGGCAGGTTCCACCAGATGGGGCATTTTGTGGTAATGCCCACGTTCCATCCGGCAGCAGCGCTGCGCAATCCGGCGTGGCAGGAGCTGCTGGAGGAAGACTTTAAGATGCTGGGCGACTATCTGGAGCGACATCCCGCGCCAGAGGACGCCTCGGAATAATAAGGAGCATATATGTCCCTGGAGCGCCTGGGGGTAGGTACTTACAAAACGACTTGCGCTGCCGATACGGAGTACTTTGGCGAGCTAATTGCACCGTGCCTTGAGGACGGCGATGTGCTCATCCTGACCGGTGGCCTGGGAGTGGGCAAAACTCACTTTACCAAGGGCGTCTCGCGCGGGCTGGGCGATGGGCATATGGTTACGAGCCCTACGTTCGCCCTCATGGCCGTTCACGATCAAGGTCGTATTCCGCTGTTTCACTTTGATCTATACCGCCTGGAGCATGCCTACGAGCTCGAGGATACGGGCATTTTCGATGTGCTGGGCTATGAGGGTGCTTGCCTGCTGGAATGGGGCGAACAATTCCAGGACGAGCTGACGGATGAGTATCTTTCGGTGACGCTCAGGCGTGATGAGGGCGACAGCGACGTGCGAACGATAACGCTTGAGGCGCACGGTGACCGCGCAATGGAGCTTTCCCATTTGATTGATAAGGCTGTACAAGATGAGCTTGCATAACGACAACGCGCTGGTGGTGGCGCTCGATACCTCGACTGACATGCTTGCCTGCGCGGCAAGCTGGATTGATGGGCAGACGGGTGAGACGAAGCTCGTGAGTGGCGACCACATGTGTCGCCGTCACGCCAACGTTGAGCTCGTGAATACCGTTGATGGCGTGCTGGCTCAAGCCGGTCTGGATCGCAGCGATGTTGGTTGCTATGTGGTCGGCCGCGGCCCGGGGTCCTTTACGGGTGTGCGCATCGGCATCTCCACTGCCAAGGGCCTCGCGCGTGGTGCCAATGTTCCGCTGCTGGGCGTGTCGACGCTCGACGCTTGCGCTTGGACGGCGTGGAAGGCTGGCGTGCGCGGCAAGCTTGGTATCTTGGCCGATGCTATGCGCGGTGAGGTATATCCGGCGCTGTATATGCTGGTCGATGAGGGTCCCGAGCGTCAATTTGAGCGCGAACACGTGGTCAAGGCCGCCGTGGCGCTCGATGAGTGGCGCCAAGCAGCGGACTGGGGCCAGGTTCAGCTGACCGGTGACGGTCTAGTGCGCTATGGCAAGCTGCTGGGTGAGGACGAGGCCGCCCGCTGCGTGGAGCGCGACCTGTGGTGGCCTTCGGGCGAGGGCTTGCTGCTCGCGCACGCTGCGGGTGACGGCGATCCGGCCCGCGTCCTGCCGATTTACACGCGCCTTTCGGATGCCGAGGAAAACGAGCGCAAGCGTCTTGGTCTTGCCGAGAGTGCGCAGAGCGAAATTACGGGTGTTGCCGATGAGCTCGCCGGTCGTCATCTGCAGTTCCGTCCCATGGGCGCGGCGGATGCCGAGGGCGCAAGCGCGCTGGAGGCTGCCTGCTTTGAAGGTGCCGGACACGAGGCATGGACGCCGGGCATGTTCCTGTCCGAACTGGGCGAGGACGTCGCTGCGCCGCGTAGTTGGTGGGTGGCACACGACGACGGCAAGCTGCTGGGCCTTGCCGGCGGTATGGTCGTGGACGGTGATGTGCAGATTCTGGATGTCGCCGTCGACCCGGCACATCGCCGTGAGGGCATTGCCCGCAAGCTGCTGTCGCATGTGAGCTATGATGCCCAGATGCTCGGCTGCACTACGGCTTCGCTCGAGGTCGAGGACGGTAACGAGGGAGCGACCGCGCTTTATAACGCTCTGGGCTTTACCGAGGCTGGCCGTCGCCGCGGCTACTATGGTGCCGGCAAGGACGCCATCGTCATGACGGCTCCGCTGCCCCTGGTGCTTCCGGTCGATAATGCTTCGCCCGAGCCGACGGCGGCAGAGCAGCGCGTATGGCCGCTGCCTGCGCCTGGGCGCTCCGAGGGGGAGCGTGCCGAAATTGAGCGCCGCCGCCTAGTGCTCGCTATCGAGAGCTCCTGCGACGAGACGGCCGTGGCGATTATCGATGCGGATGGCAATATGCTGGCCAACCAGGTGTCGACACAGATTGATTTTCACGCCCGCTTTGGCGGCGTGGTGCCCGAGATCGCCTCGCGCAAACACGTTGAGGTGATTGTGAGTGTCGTGGATGCGGCGCTCGAGGATGCCGCAGCATCGCTTGGTCTTGAGGGTGGAGCCATCGCGCCGAGCGAACTCGCCGCTGTTGGCGTGACGCAGGGTCCGGGCCTGGTGGGTGCTCTGGTAGTGGGCGTCGCCTTCGCCAAGGGCTTTGCCTATGCCGCCGGCAAGCCGCTCGTGTGCGTCAACCATCTGGAGGGCCATCTGTTCGCCAACCTGCTGGCGCAGCCCGATCTCAGGCCGCCGTTTATCTTCACGCTCGTCTCGGGCGGTCATACCATGCTCGTGCACGTGAAGGCATGGGGCGACTACGAGGTACTTGGTGAGACACTCGACGATGCTGTGGGCGAGGCCTTCGACAAGGTAGCCAAGGCGTTGGGTCTGGGCTATCCCGGTGGCCCCATCATCTCCAAGCTGGCCGAGACGGGCAACCCCCGCGCGATCGATTTTCCTCGCGCGCTTAACAGCAGGGGAGACTATCGTTTCTCGCTTTCGGGTCTTAAAACGGCCGTGACGCTCTACATCGAGCAGGAGACCAAGGCCGGGCGCACGATTCACCTGCCCGATCTGGCGGCTTCGTTTGAGGCAGCCGTCTTTGACGTTCAGTACAAGAAGGCCAAAAACGCCCTGCATGCCACCGGATGCAAGGAATACTGCATCGGCGGCGGCGTCTCGGCTAATCCGCATCTGCGCGAGATGATGATCAAGAAGCTTGGGCGTCAGGGGATCCGCGTAACGGTGCCACCGCTTTCGGCGTGCACCGACAACGCCGCCATGATCGCAGAGGTTGCCCGCCGTAAATTCGACCGAGGAGAAATCTCGCCGTTCGACGTCGACGCCGATCCAAACATGACGCTGTAGCTGGTACGGTGCGGTCCCCGGACGGAGGGGCCGGATATAAGGTTTCCTGCTCTACAGTCCTGCGC
>UQSB01000077.1 GCA_900543505.1 uncultured Collinsella sp.
GGGAGGTCACAAGTTCGAATCTTGTCAGGTCCACCACTTTCTTTCGCAATAAACACCCCAGCGAGAGCCGAGTCGCCGCTGGGGTGTTTATTACTGTCTCCGTGGGGGTTTAGCTCAGCTGGGAGAGCGCGGGCTTTGCAAGCCTGAGGTCAGGGGTTCGATCCCCCTAACCTCCACCATGATGGACCTGTAGCTCAGTTGGTTAGAGCGTCCGGCTGATAACCGGGAGGTCACAAGTTCGAATCTTGTCAGGTCCACCATCAAAACTGTGAAGAGCCCTGGGGCGTTGCCTCGGGGCTTTTTTCTTACCTACTGAAAGTAGTCAAAAAAGCCCCGTCCCAAATTAACTACTTTGATTTTGTGTGCTGTGCGAAAGATTGGGTAGTATAGCTATTCAATGCGGCGGGCTGCCGCGTGTTAACCGCTACGTACCGGAGGTGTTCCATGGTTCGTGTCGACATAGAGACCATCGTCATGGCCGCCGGTCCCGTGCCATCGCTTATCGTGCTTCGTGAGCGCAGCAGCAAATCGGACTCGCCCGCGCCGCTGCGTTCCCTTTCCATTCAGACTGGTTCGTTTGAAGCTGCTGCCATCAGCCGCGGCATCGATAGCGGCCGCGCCGAGCGCCCGATCACCCATGACCTGTTGCTCGATACCGTTGACGCCCTGGGCGCCAAGCTCGAGCGCATCGAGATCGTTCGCGCCGAGCCGCCGGTGTTCTACGCGACGATCGTCGTACTGGCCGATGGCGAGGAGCGCAAGATCGACGCTCGTCCCAGTGATGCCATTGCCCTTGCCGTGCGCAGCAATGCTCCCATGTTTGTGGAGGACGACATCATGAATCGCCTGGGCACTGTTTCCACCCACGCCGAGGAAGTCGACGACGAGCAGGAGTTCGAGAAGTTCGACGAGTTCGTCCATACGCTCTCCCCCGATGACTTCTAAATGCGGGGCGTCCAGGTTGCGGAGCGTTCGCTGATGGCCGGCGGCATGTCGGCTGAGGCGGCCGCCATCGCGCGTGAAGCCCAGATGCGCTCGGAAGCATCCGAGGCGGCCCGCCTCGCCTATGTGACACAGGCCCGCACGCTTCGCGAGCGCCGCGGCTCGTTTATCAAGATGGTTGTCATCTCCGCCCTTGTCGCGGCAATCTGCTCGCGCCTTCGTGGTACAGTTGGTGCGCTTGGGTTTTCGATCTCTACGGGCCTGGTGATCTGGGGCGTGGTCGACGCGGTAATGCTGACCAGTCAGATCAAGGTGCTCGACAAGCGTGCGGTGGATATGATGCACGCCCGCGACGCTGCCGCCAAGATCGCTGCTGAGGCACAAGAACTGTAACGACGCCGGATTCGATGGGAAGGTCTAAAGATGGCACAGGATATGCAGGACGCCGGTAACGTCTCCGCCGAGCTCGACGCCATGGTGTGTGACCTGATTGGTGCGTTCTTGGACGACCTTGCCGCCGGCGAGAATCCGGGCGTAGTTGTGGCGATCGAGGACGCTGCTTCCAACCGTTATCTGGCGGCGCTCGATGAGGATGGCGAAGAGGCGTGCCTCGAGGCTGCCACCAACTTTATCTCCGAGCACAAGATGGGTCTTAAGGACGAGGGGCTGGGCCGCATCGCCCGTTACGCCATCGGCTACACCGGTTGTGTCGAAATTGACGGCGGCTATCACGACGCCCTGCTCGTGAGCTTCTTCGAAACCACGCTCGAGAGCGGTTTTTCGGCATACGTGCTGTATGAGGGCATGGGTGCCGGCGATGGTTTTATGTGGAGCGACCCTGAACCTGCAGGTGAGGAAACCCCTCTTATCTAAAATCGCTAAAATAAACGAGTTTTCGGTAAAAGGCTCAATATTCCCGCTGAGCGTTGTATCGCTGGGCGGGCCGCATACGCGTGCCGTTTGTATATGGATAGAAGATAGGGGAACTACATGCGCGTAGACAATCTGAGGAACATCGCCATCATCGCCCACGTCGACCACGGCAAGACGACGATGGTCGACAAGCTCCTGCGTGCCACGGACGCCTTCCGTGCCAACCAGCAGGTCGAGGACCGCGTCCTGGACTCTAACGACCAGGAGCGTGAGCGCGGCATTACGATTCTCGCCAAGAACATCTCTATCGAGTACAAGGACGTTAAGATCAACGTCATCGACACCCCGGGCCACGCCGACTTTGGCGGCGAGGTCGAGCGTGTGCTGCGTATGGCCGACGGCGCCCTGCTGCTGGTCGACGCTTTTGAGGGCCCCATGCCCCAGACCCGCTTTGTGCTGCGTCACGCTATCGACACCGGCCTTAAGATCATGATCGTCATCAACAAGATTGATCGTCCGGGTGCTAACCCCGAGAAGGCCTACAACGACTGCCTCGACCTTATGGCCGACCTGGGCGCCACCGACGACCAGCTCGAGTTTGCCATGGAGCACGTCATCTACGCCAGCGGCGTCAACGGCTTTGCCCGCCTCGATCCCAATGACGGCAACATGGATATGTATCCGCTGCTCGATATGATTATCGACGATATGCCCGCGCCCGAGGTTGATGAGAACGCCCCGCTGGCCATGCAGTGCGTGACCATCGACCACTCCAACTTCGTTGGCCGTATCGGCATCGGCCGCGTGTACTCCGGCACCATCCACCAGGGCGACCAGATCCTGGTCGTCAAGAACGACGGCTCCAGCGCCACCGCTACCGTCAAGCAGCTCTTTACCTTCGACTACCTGGGCCGCACCGAGTGCCAGGAAGTCGGCGCCGGCGACATCGCCGCCGTCGTGGGCATCGACCGCACCGATATCGGCGATGTTTACACCGACCCCGAGAACCCCGTCGAGCTCGAGCCCATCGAGATCGACCCGCCGACCCTGTCCATCGTCTTTGAGGCTTCGACCTCCCCGCTCGTCGGCCGTGACGGCGACATCGTGGGTGCCCGTCAGCTCAAGGAGCGCCTGTTCAACGAGGCCGAGAACAACGTGACCATGAAGATCGAGGAGCTCGAGGACAAGAGCGGCGTCGAGGTCTCGGGCCGCGGCATTCTGCACCTGTCCGTTCTGATGGAGTCCATGCGCCGCGAGGGCTTTGAGTTCCAGGTCGGTCGTCCGCGCGTTCTGTTTAAGAAGGACGAGAACGGCAACAAGATGGAGCCTGTCGAGCAGGCCGTCGTCGAGTGCCCGGACGAGTACTCGGGCAAGGTCGTTGAGGTCTTCGGCACCTCCGGTGGCATCATGACGAGTATGGATACCTCGGGCATCGTGACGCACCTTGAGTTTAAGATCCCGACGCGTGGCATCATGGGCCTTAAGAACCGCATCATGAACGTCACCCACGGCGAGGGCGTGTTCTACCACACCTTCCTGGAGTACGGTCCCTACGCCGGCGAGATCGGCAACCGTCAGAACGGTGCCATGATCTCCATGACCACCGAGAAGGCCGTTGCCTATGCCCTGGGCACGCTGCAGGAGCGCGGCCAGCTGTTTGTTGAGCCGGGCACCGAGTGTTACGAGGGCATGATCGTGGGCGAGCGCAGCAAGGCCGGCGACATGGTCGTCAACATCGCCCGTACCAAGAACCTGGGCAACCAGCGTTCCTCGACCTCCGATATTTCCGTGCAGCTGGTGCCGCCCCGCACCTTCTCGCTGGAGGAGGCGCTGGAGTACATCGCCGATGACGAGCTGGTGGAGATCACTCCCAAGAATATTCGCCTGCGCAAGCGTCTGCTCAATGCCACCGACCGCAAGAAGGCCGCCGTCCGTGCCGGTCAGGTCAACAAATAAGCGCTGGGGCTTATAACCGCCAATAAGAAAGGGCGTCGACCGCGATGGTCGGCGCCCTTTTTGGTGCAAGGGGGACAGGTTCGCTTGCACCACCACAAAGGTGCCTGTCCCCTTTGTGGTGGTTGGCAGCTAGGCGGTGGGGAGTTCCGGCGTATTAGCCGGCTGTTGCGACTTGAGGTGAGCGTTGCGCCAGATGATCTGGATAACATAGCCGAGCGTGAAGACAAAGGCCACGCCGCTGATGAAATCGCCTACGAGGGGGATTGCCGTAAGTGCACCTGCGATCACGCCGCCGGCGGCCGCCATGGCGTAGCGGTTCTGGCTGTGTCCGACCATGCGCGCGATCGCGCACCCTGCAAAGGCACTCGACACCAGCGCGATGCCAATAACACCGCACATGAGGGCTCCGGCAAGCGACAGACCAGCGATAGAGATAATTAGCAGTAGGACGGCGGGGACGATAGCAATCGTGCCCAGAAGACCGCTCACCCACAGGGGCATGGGGCGCTGGTGGAGCATGCCGGCGGCGCTGGCGGTTGCGCGCGGAAAGACGAGTTCGAGCAGTAGGGCGACAAAGCAGGCCGAGAGTGCCGCGGCGACGATACCGCCGATGACATCGTTAACGGTGGAAGTATCCTCGCTCTCGGTGCGGTCGATCTTGAGCGCGCCGACCTCGGCTCCCGCGGCGCGCTCGGGGTCCTCGGAGACGTGCGCGTTCACGGTGCCGGTGATGTGGGCGTTCTTGCCCAGGATGAGCTTATCGGCCCAAACCTCGACATCGCCCTCGACGGTGCCATCGATAGTCACCGTATCGCCCGCAAGCGCTGCCGACTTGGTAGAGCCGCGCAGGGCAACCGTCTCGCCTATCGCATAGAAACAGTTGGTGGTGCTGTCGGAATTGAGCACGACATGCTGGCCGGCAACGGTCACGCTGCCATCAACCGTAGTCTTGGCAATGTCGATGGTGCGCGCCGCCAAGCGGACGGCGCCGCCCACCGTGCAGTCGCGGATGGAGAGGCTCTCGCCTGCTGCAATTATGTCGCGGCCGATGGACGCATCGTCCAAGTTGAGGGCCTGACCTGCCCAGTACAGGTCACCTTCGACGCCGGACGAATTGGCGTCATTGTCGGTCGCAAGTACGTTGCCTGCGGTGTCTGTGCCGGCGAACGACGCCGTGGGAAGTGCGGTGACCGCTAGGGCGACGAGCGCGAATAGGATCGTGATGCGGACCCACGCTTTACGGCGCTGGGTCGACGGGAATTGATTACAGGGCATAGTGAATCCTTCGTCAGATGCTCGACATACACCTAACAGGGTACCCAACGCGTGGGCGCTCTAAAAGAACCTCTCGGTTGCATTTCGAAGGGTCGTGCCGTGCTGTTTACATTTTACGGTGCAAGAAGCGCGCGATATCTTCTTCGGTGGGGCTTTTGATGTCAAAGCGCAGCGAGAGCCAGCGCAGACCCATGGTCACGACAACGCATACGACCAGCGCGGCGACATTGCTCATAATGCCGCTCATAACGAGACACACATAGCTTGTCGATCCGGCGATGGCGGCGATGGCATAAAAGTTAGTACGTTGGAAAATGCCCGGAACCACGCCCATAAAGCCGTCGCGCAACATGCCGCCGCCCACCGCGGTGAAAAAGCCCATCATGATGCACACCGCCGGTGCAAAGCCGTAGACCAGCGCCTTGTCTGCTCCAGTGGCGGCGTAGATGCCGACCGAGATGATGTCGAGCAGGGGAATGAGTTTTTCGGGCTTGTCGACGATTGCCGGGAAAATATAGATGATGGCTGCCGTGGCAATGGAAAGCGGCAGCGCCATTGGCTGGTTGAGGATGTAGACGTTGCCCACCTGCAGCGTCATGTCGCGTAAAAGACCGCCGCCCAAGCCACAGACCACGGCAAGCGCGACCGCGCCCACCAGATCGAGCTTGTGCTCGCGCGCGACCAACACGCCCGAGATTGAAGCCGCGACGACGGCGAACATTTCGAGCCAAAACGGGATGGCGACCATGGCATCTGTGGCGTGTGAGGTAACGGTCATAGCGGCGACGACGGGCAAGATGGGGTCCTTTTGGTTGCGGGTTTAGACAATGCCCGTACATAGTACATGGTTGGCGGGCGTGGTGATCCTATTGCTCGGTAAACGGTCGGGACTGGGTGGGGGCGTAGCTGAATAGGAGGGATGTCCAAATTTTGAGCAGCGCTCAAAATTTATCCGGTCGGCTTACGCCGACCGCGCTGCGCTAAAAACGCGCCACTGGCGCGTTTTCTTTACGCTTTGCGCCCTGGCGGGTTCGAATCCCTCCTCCTCCGCCGTATTTGCTTGTAAGGGACTCTAAACAAAAAAGCCCCCGTTTTCGGGAGCTTTCTCAACCAAAATGGCGGAGGAGGAGGGATTCGAACCCTCGTGACCTTATACAGGCCAAACGGTTTTCGAGACCGCCGCATTCAACCACTCTGCCACCCCTCCGCGTGGGGTAAAAACAAAGCAGGCTCGAAGGCCTGCTTTGGAATTAACTGGCGGAGAGTCAGGGATTTGAACCCTGGAGACGCTTTTGACGCCTACACGATTTCCAATCGTGCTCCTTCGGCCACTCGGACAACTCTCCGTTAAATGCGAAAGTCAGTATACACGAGGAACCGCAAAGTGCAAACAGAAAAGTTGGCATTTTTTAAAACGCTTGGCCGTGCTTGGCGCTCCTTGATTCTCATCTTCATTGCAACAGCCTCAGGACTCAGCGCAACG
>UQSB01000078.1 GCA_900543505.1 uncultured Collinsella sp.
ACGGTCAGTACATGAAGGAGTACTGGGGCGAGGGTTCCGCGCGCGCCCGCAACTGGCAGCGCTACGACCTGGGCGGCGCCGCGAAGCTCAGCTTCGTCGAGGGCGTCGACTCCTACGTCCCGTACGCCGGCTCCCTCAAGGACGGCGTGGGCGGCACGCTTTACAAGGTTAAGTCCACGATGTGCAACTGCGGTGCCCTCTCGATCCCCGAGCTCCAGGAAAAGGCACGCCTGACCCTGGTGAGCTCGACCTCGATCGTCGAAGGCGGAGCCCACGACGTTGTAGTCAAAGATTCCCAGCAGTCTGTGACTTATCGATAGGATAAGAGCTGCACATAAAGGTTGAGTTTCAACCACGTTATTAAGATAAAGCGAGATGCCTGCAAGTCGCAGGCATCTCGCTTGTCGTATTTGCTATCATCAACCAAGTTAACCCTAGGGCCGGGCGTCTAGGCTTTGCTCGATACAAGTTCCGCACGCAAAGGACAGCACTTAATGTGCTGTCCGTCTTGCGCAGGACTGTCCGCAGTAGCGAGTAAAGCCTAGCCGCCCGGCCCCAACCGAGATAACAAAGGAGCTGATATGTGCGATTGCACAGATCATAAGGACGAGATTCCCGCCTACGACGCGCAGGCCATTGAGTCCCGGTGGATGAAGGCATGGGACGACGAGAACCTCTTTGCCGTCGACACCGACGCCAGCAAGCCCAAGAAGTACGTGCTCGAGATGTTCCCGTATCCGTCGGGCGACCTGCACATGGGCCACGCGCGCAACTACACCATCGGCGATGCCATGGCCCGTCAGGCCCGCATGCGCGGCTACGACGTGCTGCATCCCATCGGCTTTGACGCCTTTGGCCTGCCCGCCGAGAACGCTGCCATCAAGCACAATACGCAGGCTGCCGCCTGGACGTATAAGAACATGGACCAGGCGCTCGCCACGATGAGGCGCATGGGCTTCTCCTACGATCTGGATCGTACCGTTAAGACCTGTAGCCCCGACTACTATCGCTGGGGTCAGTGGATCTTTGAAAAGATGTGGGAAAAGGGCCTGGTCTACCGCAAGAGGAACCCGGTCAACTGGTGCCCCACCTGCAAGACCGTTTTGGCCAACGAGCAGGTAACCGAGGGCAAGTGCTGGCGTTGCGGCACCGAGCCCGAGAAGCGTGACCTCGAGCAGTGGTACTACAAGATCACCGACTACTCCCAGGAGCTGCTCGATGACCTGGAGAAGCTCCCCGGCTGGCCCGAGCGCGTCAAGCAGATGCAGGCCAACTGGATCGGCCGCTCCGAGGGCGCCGAGGTCGACTTTACCCTGTGCGACGCCGATGGCGAGCCCATCGAGGGCGACGAGGGTAAGATCACCGTCTTCACCACGCGCGCCGACACGCTCTTTGGCGTTTCCTTCTTTGTCCTGTCTCCCGAGTACGTGCGCCTGCACGAGCTCGTCGAGGGCACTCAGTACGAGGAGGCCGTCACCAAGATCGTCGAGGACTCCAAGCATATCTCTGCCGTCGAACGCGCCCAGGGTACCCTCGAGAAGCACGGCGCCTTTACGGGCCGCTACGTGGTAAACCCCGTCAACGGCGAGAAGATCCCCGTGTGGGTTGCTGACTATGTCGTTGCCGACTACGGCACCGGTGCCGTCATGGCCGTTCCCTGCGGCGACCAGCGCGACTTTGAGTTCGCCCGCAAGTACGACCTGCCGATCGCGCCGATCATCCTGGACGATGAGGATCGCGCTGCCGTCGAGGCTAGCGGCGAGACCATCGACACCTTCCATGCCGAGAACGTCGACTGGGATTGCGCCCACGCTGCCGAGGGCACGCTCGTCCAGTCGGGCAAGTACACCGGCATGCGCGGCGGCAAGCACTCTGAGGGCGAGGCTGCCATCGTGGCCGACCTCGAGGCCATGGGCTGCGGCCGTCGCAAGGTCGAGTTCCGCCTGCGCGACTGGCTCATCAGCCGTCAGCGTTACTGGGGCAACCCCATCCCGGCCATCCACTGCGAGCACTGCGGCATCGTGCCCGTGCCCGAGGACCAGCTGCCGGTGACGCTGCCCGAGAACCTGGACCTGGGTGCCGGCGAGACCCTCGCCGAGTGCAAGGAGTTCTACGAGACCACCTGCCCGGTCTGTGGTCGCCCGGCCAAGCGCGAGACCGATACCATGGACACCTTCACCTGCTCCAGCTGGTATTACCTGCGCTATACCGACCCGCACAACACCGAGCTGCCCTTCTCCCGTGAGGCCGCCGATCGTTGGATGCCCGTCGATAACTACATCGGCGGCATCGAGCACGCCATTTTGCACCTGCTCTACAGTCGCTTCTTTACCAAGGCGCTGCGCGACCTGGGCCTGCTGAGCGTTGACGAGCCCTTCACCAACCTGCTGTGCCAGGGCATGGTCAAGGACGAGAACGGCGACACCATGTCCAAGTCCAAGGGCAACGTCGTGCCCCCGAGTTCGGTCATTGAGCCCTACGGTGCCGACACCATGCGTCTGGCGATCCTGTTTATCGCCCCGCCCGAGAAGGACTTCGACTGGGATCCCAAGGCCGTCGAGGGCGCTAACCGCTTCATTAAGCGCGCCTGGCGTATCGTGTGGCAGCTCGTCCAGTCCGGCGACGCCAACGTGGCCTTTGACAAGTCCGCGCTCGACGAGACAGCGATGAAGCTCTACCGCGAGCGCCATCGCACCATCGCCAAGTGCACCGAGGACTTCGACCGCGGCCAGTTCAACACCGCGATCTCGGCCGTCATGGAACTCGTCAATGCCGCGAGCGCCTACCTCAACGCTACTGAGGGCGCTTCCCGTGACAAGGCCCTGTGCTACGGCGTGGCGAAGGATATCGTGAGCGTCCTTGCCCCCATCTGCCCGTTCTGGGCCGATGAGCTGTGGCATGAGGCGCTCGGCTGTGAGGGCAACGCCTACACCGCCGCCTGGCCCGAGTTTGACCTGACCGAGTCCATCGAGGACACGGTGCAGATTGTCGTACAGGTGCTTGGCAAGGTCCGTGGCCGCATCGACGTCGCCCGCGACGCCTCCAACGAGGAGATGCAGGCTGCCGCCGAGGCCGCCGTTGCCAAGTGGCTTGAGGGCAAGACGGTCGTCAAGGCCATCTGCGTGCCCGGCAAGCTGGTTAACCTGGTGGTCAAGTAAGCGCTGCGCGTATAGCTGACATCAAAAAGCGAGGGGCGATTCCGTAGGGAGTCGCCCCTCTTTTTGGTTAAGGACACTTGCGACAACACCCAATTATCCATTTCTTGTGGAGAACCTGTGCTCACGCTGACCTGCGGGTTTGTGTTGTGGTTGCACGTTTGTGCAGGTATTGGTATAGTTTGTTTGCAAATGAAGTTGTAATTGAAAGAAGTGGGGTTTCGGCCCCGCTTCTTTTTTGTATGGATGGAGGTGCCGCAATGGTCAAGACCAAGACCGAGCAGGCGATCATCGACGCGCTCGAGGCCGTTGCTCCCCAGCACGATGTCGACATTGTCGACGTTGAGCTCGTGGGTGCCACCAAGGCCCCCTGCGTGCGCGTGCGTATCGAGGGTGCCGAGGGCCAGAGCCTGTCGCTCAATGACGTCACGGCCAACACCAAATGGGTCGGCGATGTGATTGAGGAGCTCGACCCCATCTCTTCGAGCTATACGCTCGAGGTGTCGAGCCCGGGTATGGCGCGCCCGCTGCGCCGCCCGCGTGACTTTGCCCGCTTTGTGGGCGAGAACTGCGAGCTCACCTCCACCGCCACCGAGGGCCGTCGCAAGTACGCCGGCAAGATTGCCGCCGTCACCGAGACGAACGTGACCCTCGAGCTCGAGGACGGCGAGTCCGTCACCCTCGATTTCTCTGATGTTAAAAAGTGCAAGTTGAAACCCACCTACGACTTCAAGCCCGCGAAGGAAGGAAAGTAAGATGGCAGCATCCGACATGATGACCGCCCTGATGGAGCTTTGCCAGGAAAGGCACATCGACCAGCTCTACCTGATCGACCGCCTGGAGCAGTCGCTCGCCAAGAGCTATGCCGAGATCCTGCATCTTGAGTGGGGCGCCAAGGTGACCATCGACCGCACCACCGGCAAGATCTACGTCTACCGCCTGGAGCCGATCGACGATTCCATGGACGAGGAAGGCAACTTCACCGAGTTCGAGGAGATCGACGTCACCCCCAAGAACACGAGCCGCATCGCCGCCCAGCACGCCAAGGCCGAGATCAACGCCATCGTGCGCAACTCCGCCCGCGAGCAGATCTACGAGGAGTTCGCCGGCCGCATCGGTGATCTCATTAGCGGTACCGTGCTGCAGTCCACGCCCGACTTCACGATCGTCAAGATCCGCGAGGGCGTCGAGGCCGAGCTTCCGCACTTCGACCAGCGCCGTTACGAGAACGAGCGCAACGAGCGTCCGATGGGCGAGCGCTATCTGCACAATCAGCACATCAAGGCCGTGATCATCGACGTTCGCGACCCCAACTCCAACCTGCAGCCGGTTCGTGGCGAGCACAGCCGTCCGCCGATTGTCATCTCCCGTACCCACCCCGAGCTCATGCGTCGTCTGTTTGAGCAGGAGGTGCCCGAGATCTATGAGGGCACCGTCCAGATCAAGTCGATCGCCCGCGAGCCCGGCCAGCGCTCCAAGGTCGCCGTCCACTCGCTCGACGATCGCCTGGATCCCGTTGGCGCCTGCGTCGGCCCCAAGGGCAGCCGTGTTCGCGCCGTCGTGGGCGAGCTCCGTGGCGAGCGCGTCGACGTCATCCTGTGGGATGCCGATCCGGCCGTCTATGTCGCCAACGCCCTGTCGCCTGCTAAGGTCACCCGCGTCCTTATCGACGAGGAGAAGGCCTACGCCGGCGTTATCGTGCCCGACGACCAGCTGTCCCTCGCCATCGGCAAGGAGGGCCAGAACGCCCGCCTCGCCGCGCGCCTGACCGGCTGGCATATCGACATCAAGTCTGAGACCCTTGCCGCCGACATCCTCAAGAACGTTCCCGTTCACGAGGAGCCCGCCGCCGACCTGATCGGTGACGAGGAGGACGAGGACGTCCGTCGCTGCGAGTTCGTGTCCGAGGACGGCATCCAGTGCCGCAACCAGGCCCGTCCCGGCTCCCGTTTCTGCGGTGTCCACGACACCGACGCCTTCGATGATGCGGAGGACCTGATCTAGCGCGCGGTCGCGCCGGGCAGGTCCCAGCGCATACCCCACGCTCGTTCAGTCTCTAGGCACCCAAGGTGCCAGAAAGGGTAGGTGAAGTCATATGGCAAAAGTCCGTGTGTCCACCCTGGCCAAAGAGTTCGGCATGACCTCTAAGGAACTGATGGGTCATCTCGCCGAAATGAAGATTCCCGCTAAGTCCGCTTCCTCCGCCCTGGAGGACGCTTACGTCGCCATGGTCCGCAAGCAGCTCGCCTCGGTGATCGAGGCCCGCGCCCAGGAAGTCGAGGCCGCCAAGCAGGCCGAGGAGCAGGCCGCTGCCGCCGAGGAGTTCTCCGCCTCCCTGGAGAACA
>UQSB01000079.1 GCA_900543505.1 uncultured Collinsella sp.
TTTCTCGTCAAAATCAACCATTTGTTGTGACAGAGCCTTTTTCAAAAATAGTTCTTGCGTTCGGGGTGGCGCTCCGTTATTCTAATTCCTGCACGCGGGCGTGGCGGAATTGGCAGACGCGTACGGTTCAGGTCCGTATGGGGGCAACCCCATGAAGGTTCAAGTCCTTTCGCCCGCACCATTGATTGAAAGAGCTCCCAGCAATGGGAGCTTTTTTGTTATGGGCCCGTCGCAGGGACTTGAACCTGTGAAGGAGCGAGCGTAAAGAAAACGCGGAGCGTTTTTAGCGAGCTGGCGAGGACGCCGGCAGGCGGCCGATGCCGGTGCGGATCCGCGAAGCGGATACGCGGACGTCCTTTCGCCAGCACCATGGATTGAAAGAGCTCCCAGCAATGGGAGCTTTTTTGTTATGCACGATCTCCTTGGACGGGTATCCTAATGCCAACGTGTGCCTATCAGAGGAGAGACCATGCTGTTTTCCGGTATCATCGCCGCCCTTACCAGCCTTTTGATTCCCATCATCATCCTGTTGTTGCTGCTCCCCAACGCCTGCTATGTCGTTGAACAGCAGCATGCTGTGATCATCGAGCGCCTGGGCAAGTTCAACCGCATCGTCAACGCGGGCTTCCACATGAAGGTGCCCGTGATCGACCGCAAAGCCGCCACGGTGAGTCTGCGCACCATGAAAAACGGTTTTGGCATTGACGTTAAGACCCAGGACAACGTGACTATCGGCCTTGAGGTCTCTGCTCAGTACCACGTGAGCTATGACATGGGCGCCGGCCCGGCAGATTCGGGCATCTACAAGAGCTACTACATGCTGCAGGAGCCCGTCGACCAAATGCGTGACTTCATCACCGATGCCCTGCGCTCTTCCATCCCCGTCTACACGCTCGATGAGGTCTTTGCCAAAAAAGACGATATCGCCAAGGACGTCAACGCCACCGTGTCCGAGCAGATGGCCGCCTACGGCTTCACCCTCGTGTCGACACTTATCACCAAGATCGCGCTGCCGACCGAGGTCGAGAACTCCATGAACGACATCAACGCCGCCCAGCGAAAGCGCGCCGCTGCGCAGGAGCTCGCCGAGGCCGATCGCATCAAGCGCGTTACCGAGGCGACCGCCGAGGCCGAGGCAATGGAAAAGGCGGGCGAGGGCATCGCCAACCAGCGCAAGGCCATCGCGCTGGGCATCAAAGATTCGCTCGAGATCATCCAGGAGACGGGCGTCGGCAACGATGAGGCCAACCAGCTGTTCATGTTTACGCAGTGGTCCGAGATGATGACGGAGTTCGCTCGCACGGGCAAAACCTCGACGGTCGTGCTGCCGAGCGATTTCTCGCAGTCGGCCTCGATGTTCGAGCAGATGCTGACCGCCGGCAAAGTTCAGAACGAGTCAAAGGAGTAAACGCGCGTGAAATATACTGTTGTTTGCGTTGGCAAGCTCAAAGAGCGCTTTTGGAAGGACGCGTGCGCCGAGTACACCAAGCGCCTAGGTGCCTATGCCAAGGTAGATATGCGCGAGGTTGCCGATATCGATCCGGCCAAGGCGGGCGGCGTGGATGCCGCGCGCGACAAAGAAGGAGCGGCGATTCTTGCCGCTCTGCCACCGCGGGCACATGTGATTCTGCTGGCTATCGAGGGCAAGGAGCGTTCGAGTGAGGAGCTCTCGACCCGTCTCGATGACCTCATGCTGCGAGGCAACAGCGACATCGCTTTTGTAATCGGCGGATCGGACGGTGTGAGCGATGCCGTGCGCGCCCGCGCCGACGAGATGCTCAGCTTTGGGCGCATTACCTTGCCGCACAACCTGGCGCGCGTGGTGCTGCTGGAGCAGATCTACCGCGCCTGCAAGATCAGCCGTGGCGAGCCGTATCACAAGTAGGTCGGCAATACGAAACAATAGCGTGGGACAATGCCTTTCGTTTTGAGGAACGCATCTGAGAGGACTGTGTGATATGAAGATCGGATTTGTCGGTTTTGGCAATATGGCGAGCGCTATGGCCGATGGCTGGATTGCCGCCGGCGTGGCCGCGGGCGACATGTGCGCCTGCGCAGGCCGCTACGATGCTCTGGTCGAGCGTTGCGAGGCGCGCGGGATGGCCGCCTGCCACGATGCCGCCGAGGTTGTCGCCGCATCCGATATCGTGGTCGCTGCGGTCAAGCCGTACATGATCGAGAAGGTATTCGCCCCGCTCAAGGATGCTCTTGCCAAAAAGGTCGTTCTGTCGGTTGCCTGGACCTGGGACAGTGCCAAGTGGGAGCAGGTCCTGCCGGGCGTCGCGCATATCTCGACGGTGCCCAACACGCCGGTTTCGGTGGGCGAGGGCGTCATCGCCTGCGAGAAGGCTTCGACGCTTAACGACGAGCAGCGTGCTGTGGTGCTCGACCTGCTCGGTAAGCTTGGCGCTGTCGTCGAGCTCGACACAAGCCTGCTGTTTGTGGGCGGCACGGTGGGTGGTTGCGCTCCGGCGTTTGTCGCCATGGCAATCGAGGCCCTGGGCGATGCGGCGGTCAAGCACGGTATCCCGCGTGCGGATGCTTATCGCATTGTGAGCCAGATGGTGCTGGGTACGGCAAAGCTGCAGCTTGCAACTGGCCAGCATCCTGCGGCGATGAAGGATGCCGTATGCTCGCCCGGTGGTGCCACCATCAAGGGCGTCGTTGCGCTCGAGGACGCCGGCATGCGCAGCGCCCTGGTCAAGGCCATCGACGCCACCCTCCAGTAAAACCTGCCATTTAGGGACAGGTTCATTTTGGCAGGTTTTTCCTGCGGTTTTGTCGTATGCACGAAAAGCGCCTCGCAACTGGCTCAATTCCAGTTGCGAGGCGCTTGCGTTTGCCCAGATAAAAACCGACAAAATAAACCTGTCCTTTTTGGCAGGTTAGTCCCAGAAGCTGTCTTCTTCGTCCTCGGACTTGGGGCCGCGGTCGACATACATCTTATGGGTGCGCTTCTCCATCACAAAGGCAAGAATCGCAAATAGCAGGATACCGCCGGCGAAAAGGATGGCAAAACCGGTGCGGGTGCCAAACAAAAAGGAAAAAACTGCGTCCATTGGGTGCCTTCTTGCGTAGTTGAGTTGGGTCGTAAACGCTCATAAGTATATACTTGCCCATACATGTACAAGGCTGCAACCTAAATGGAATGTATATCGCCGGAGGATCTAATGCTTGATATCAAGTTTGTTCGCGAGAACCCCGATGCCATCGATACCGCCATGGCAAATCGCCAGACGTCTTGGGATCGCGAGAAGTTCTTTGAGCTCGACGACGAGCGTCGTGCCGTTATCACCGAGGTCGAGGAGCTCCAGGCCACGCGTAATGCCGAGTCCAAGAAGATCGGCGCCCTGATGAAGGAGGGCAAGAAGGACGAGGCCGAGGCCGCCAAGGAGGCCGTGCGCGCCGTCAACGAGAAGATTGACGGTCTGGCCGAGCGCCGCACTGCTCTCGAGCAGGAGCAGTACGACTTCATGGCTCACCTGCCCAACATTCCGTGCGATGCCACCCCGTACGGTAAGGACGAGGACGAGAACATCGAGCGTCGCCGCTGGGGCACCCCGCGCGAGTTCGACTTCGACTTTAAGCCGCACTGGGACCTGGGCACCGATCTGGACATCCTCGACTTCGAGCGCGGCAACAAGCTCTCCGGCAGCCGCTTCACCGTTCTCGGTGGCGCCGGCGCCCGCTTGGAGCGCGCCCTTATCAACTTCTTCCTGGACACGCACACGAGCCGTGGCTTTAAGGAGTGGTGGCCGCCTATCGTCGTCAAGCGTCAGACCATGTTTGGCACGGGTCAGCTGCCCAAGTTCGAGGACGACGCCTACCACGTCTCGGGCGACAACTTCCTGATCCCCACCGCCGAGGTCGTGCTCACCAACCTGCACGCCGGCGAGGTCCTCGACGCCGACACCCTGCCGCGCCGCTACACCGCCTTCACCCCCTGCTTCCGCGAGGAGGCCGGTTCCGCCGGTCGCGACACCCGCGGCATCATCCGTCAGCACGAGTTCGACAAGGTCGAGATGGTCAAGTTCGCTAAGCCGGAGGAGTCCGACGAGGAGCTCGAGAGCATGACCGCCGAGGCCGAGTACCTGCTGCAGCAGCTGGGCCTTCCGTATCGCGTGATTAGCCTGTGCACCGGCGACTTGGGCTTCTCTGCCCGTCAGACCTACGACGTCGAGGTCTGGCTGCCGAGCTACAACGCCTACAAGGAGATCAGCTCCTGCTCCAACTGCGGTGACTTCCAGGCTCGCCGCGCCAACATCAAGTATCGCGACCCCGAGAACTTCAAGGGTTCGCGCTACCTGCACACTCTCAACGGTTCCGGCCTGCCGGCCGGCCGCACCATGGCTGCCATTCTGGAGAACTACCAGAACGCCGACGGCACCATCACGATCCCCGAGGTTCTGCGTCCTTACATGGGCGGTCTCGAGAAGATCGAGCCGGTCGCGTAACTTGGCTGCATAGGGGATATGCAAGGGCGCTCCTTCGGGGGCGCCCTATTTCGTGCGCAGGTCCATACCATGCCGTGCGGACAGCTCAATAGAAAACACACGAACAACTGTTCTGTATACAGCCATCTACCTGCTATGCTTTTGCTAAATAAGAGCGAGAGAAAGGGGACGCGATGGAGCTGTTTGATGATCGGGTGGATTTGTTTGAGAGCGACGAGGGCGGGGAGTACCTGCTTGTAACGTGTGAGCCGTCTGGCATGGGCGGCCTGGTGGTTCGGCAGACGAGTGAGGGTCCGTTGACACAATGGTGCTTTGAGGAGTCGCCGCATGTGGTCGAGACCTTTGTGACACACGAGGGACTTGTGGCGCTGGAGCACTTCTATGGAGTTGGGACTTCCAACCAGGTCGCGCGCATGCTGAGCATCTCGTTTGCCGATTATGATTGTGCCCAGCGGGTGAGATCGCTCCTGAGGGAACTTGACGCTAAGTTTGACGTGATCGAAAAGCCAATCGATCGTACGGGGAACGTCGGTATATGCGGAGCAGCATGACAAAACTGCGTTCCACAAAAAAGTTTGAGATTGTGCTTGACTCCAATAAGCTAAAGTGGTTTTATATGTCTTGCGCTGCGGCGTTACCTCAGCTGGATAGAGGGTCTGACTACGAATCAGAACGTCATAGGTTCGAATCCTATACGCCGCACCAATTGAAATTGAAAGCCTCCGGCAACGGGGGCTTTTCTTTTATGGCAACACCGCATGGATTCGAACCTCGGTCGAGGCACGAACAACTTAATTATCACTCCGTAAAATTTTTTCTAATTGTCGCTTGACCCATCGGGGGCTCGCGTGCATAATAATCCGTGCGTTGCGGCGTTACCTCAGCTGGATAGAGGGTCTGACTACGAATCAGAACGTCACAGGTTCGAATCCTGTACGCCGCACCAGTCGAATTTGAGAGCCCCCGGAAACGGGGGCTTTCGCATAAGGGGCAAGGAATGCTGGAACAGGAAAA
>UQSB01000080.1 GCA_900543505.1 uncultured Collinsella sp.
CAGGGCCTTGCCTCTCAATTTCGGACAGTCCTGACTCACGACGGAGGCGCCACTGGCGCCTCCTGTTCGTGCGGAACTCATATCGAGCAAAGGTCCGGGGCCTCGCTACAGGGCAGCCAAGTTGATGTAGCTGAGATGCAGCGCGCAGTCTGCTCACTCCTCGAAGTTCTTAGCGGAAATAATTCGAGTTGCAGCTGCGATTTACTTGCGATGGTGGTTGAGCCGCAACCCAGTTTTTATTGGACCTCGAACCCTATGCTCGATGTTCGCTTCGTTCATTGAGTTACCCTTTGCATGAGGCCGGGACATATCGTCCCGCCCGCAGTTTCGCAGGCCGAAGGCCGAGAATGTTTGAGGACGGGATGATATGTCCCGGCCTCCCGGGAGAGTTACCTATGAACTACGCGAACATTAAGTATTTCGACATTGCTGATGGAGAAGGCGTTCGTACTTCTCTGTTTGTGAGTGGGTGCCGTCGCGGGTGCAAGAACTGCTTTAACTCTGTTGCGTGGGACTTTGCTGCGGGCGAGCCCTTTGATAGCGCCGTCGAGGACAAGATTATCGAGAGCCTCGACCATCCCTTTATCGATGGTCTGACGATTTTGGGCGGCGAGCCCATGGAGCCCGAGAATCAGGCGGGGCTCGTTGAGTTTGTCGAGCGTGTTCGCGCGGCCTATCCAGTGGGGTCGGGGAAGACCATTTGGTGCTTTACCGGTGACGTGCTCGAGGAGCTTATGCCGGGTGGTCGTCATCATACCGAGGTGACGGACCGCATCCTTGCCTGCCTTGACATGCTGGTGGACGGCCCGTTTGTTCAGGACCTGTACGATATCTCGCTGCGCTTTAGGGGTTCGAGCAACCAGCGCGTGATCGATATGAACGCTACGCGCGCCCGTGCTGAGCACGAGGGCGTTGCGCTTTGTGATGCGGTTGAACTTTGGCGTGATGATCCGGTCTATTCGACCCATACTATGTAGCTTGTGGTCGATGCCGGAGGGCGTGGTACCATAGCGCGAACGTGAAATCGGAAAAGTGAGGCCCAGATGGTCGATCAGGAAAAAGTCGAGGCCGCCATTAAGCTGTTGCTTGAGGGCATAGGCGAGGACCCAACTCGTGAGGGCCTGCTGGAGACCCCGGCGCGCGTTGCCCGTATGTATGGTGAGATCGCCGGCGGTATGGACCAGAGTGCCGAGGAACACCTGTCCAAAACCTTTGCCGTCGCTTCGAACGATTTGGTTATCGAGCGCGACATCACGTTCTACTCGCTGTGCGAACATCATCTGCTGCCGTTTTATGGCAAGGCCGCCATTGGTTATATCCCTAACGGTCGGGTGGCTGGGCTTTCCAAGCTCGCCCGCACGGTTGAGGTTTATGCCCGCCGTCTTCAGCTGCAGGAGCAACTGTGCGCACAGGTTGCCGATGCCCTCATGGAGTATCTCGCTCCCCAGGGAGCGATTGTGTTGATGGAGGCCGAGCATATGTGCATGACGATGCGTGGCGTGCAAAAGCCCGGCACCAAGACCGTGACGCTCGCTCGCCGCGGCGTCTTTGAGACCGATCCCGCGCTCGAGGAGCGTTTCTTTAGGATGCTGGACCGTTAACCATGAGAGTCGTCAACGACTTTACATCGAAGACCGATGAGGGGACGTCGCGTCGCGGCTTTATGGCTTCGGGCCTGGCCCCCTTTGGCGCCATGCCTCGCATTGATTACATTTGTACCAACGGGCTGTTCCGGCGGCACCTGGGCAACATTGCACAGTTGGAATCGGGGCGCATCTTCTGCCGCCACGGTATTGACCATCTGCTCGATGTCGCTCGCATTATGTGGATCAAGAATCTCGAGGAGCAGCTCGAATTTGACCGCGAGGTCATCTACGCCACGGCACTTCTTCACGATATCGGCAAAGATGAACAGTATGAATCGGGTATATCCCATGATGTTGCAAGCGAACGCGTCGCTGATGCGATTCTCGGCGGCATGCCCGATGACGTGGCGTTTGAGCCGGCCGATGCCGCAGCCATTAAGACGGCCATTCTGGGCCATCGAAAGCTGCGCGTGAACAGCCAACCGCTTGAGCGTCTGCTCTATGCAGCCGACAAAGCGTCGCGTGCCTGCTTTGCATGCCCCGCGCGCAACGCTTGCAACTGGAGCGATGATAAAAAGAACCTGTCGATTCGCGTGTAGTTAGTTTGCGCGGTCGGGGTTCTAAACGAAGGAGACGATCGCGTTGAGTAACAAGAAACTGCCCGAGAATGCAACCAAGACCGAAGGCGCCGAGCTCGCCCGCCGTGGAAGGGGCGAAATATCCACCGCAACGGCGGTGCCTCACGTGAGCTATGACGATTTGCGCCATGCCGATCGTATTGTCATTGACGGCCTGGAGGTTTTTGCCAACCATGGCGTGTATCCCGAGGAGAACGCGCTGGGTCAGAAGTTCATCGTTTCTCTGGTGCTCTATGCCGACCTGCGCGCGGCGGGGGAGCACGATAACCTGGACGCCTCGATTGACTACGGCTCGGTGTGCCACGATGTCGATGGCTATCTGCGCGAGCATACGTTTAAGCTCATCGAGGCGGCAGCCGAGGGGACAGCCCAGATGCTGCTGCGCCGTTATCCCTCGCTGCTTGGTGTGCGCATAAAGCTCGATAAGCCGTGGGCTCCTGTTGGCCTGCCCCTGGCAAGCTGCGGCGTCGAGATCGAGCGCGTGCGCTAGTCGACGCTAGAGCTTGTTGAGGGGTGGCTGCTTGAGCCGCTGAGACAGTGCTCTATTGTTGGGACAGTACGTGTCGAGCAGGGCGTGAAAGCGCTGATTGTGGCTCGGCTCGAGCAGATGGACGAGCTCGTGGGCGACAACCATGTCGAGGCATTCGACAGGGTAGGCGGCGAGCTCGCGCGCGATGCGAATGGCGCCGGTTTTGGGTGTGCAGGAGCCCCAACGCGTTTTCATGCTGCGCACGGAGACGCGGGCCACGGTGACGCCCATTGCGATTTCGTACGCGTGCACGATGTCGCGTAGCGCTGCGGTGACCTCGGACGCGTAGAGCTGGTCGATGTGGGCTTGGAGCTCGTCGGACGTTAGGCCGTCGAGGATTGCGCGCCGCTTGGCCTGTGGGCTTTCGTCCGATTCGTCGGTACCCATAAAACTTGCGAAGGTGGCCTGCTTGGGTCGCGGTGCGGGCGATGCAAAGTTGTGATCGAGTGCGTCCTGTACCGTGATGGGCTTGCCCCAAAGTGCAATGATGGACGAGGGGCTGAGCGGCTCTCGCGCTGTCGCCTGACGTTGCTCACGTTGGGCAAGTCGGCTGATAATCCAGGCGCTGTTGCGCTTCACAAACGCTTCGATGCGCTCGTGGCTGGCGCCGAGCGGTGCGCTGGCGTGGACCTCGCCGCTCGATGTGACGCGTAGGTTAAAGATCTTGACGCGCTTTTTGGTAACGACGACGGGGATGAGCGTTCCATCCGGTCGGGGTACGGAAATCGTAAAATGCTGCGTCAAATGTGATCCTTCAGATTGGGGACGGGCCGGCATGTCGACCGCTCGGCATGCCGGCCCGCTCAAGGGATGTGAAATTAATAGCGCTCGAAGAAGGCGAGCGCGTTGTCGCTGCAGAGCTTCTGCATCACGGTCTTGCCAAAGTGCTTGGAGAGCATGTTCTGGAATTCGGGCATCTTGCTGGCATCAGAGAGGAAGTCGGGTACCTTGGCGCCGTCCCAGTCGCCGCCGAGTGCGATGACATCTTCGCCGCCCAGGTCGAGCCAGTGCTCGATATGTGCCGCTAGCTGGTCGAAGGTGACGTCTGCGGCGGTTTTGTCGGTTGCGTCGTTGGAAAGGAACTCGCTGCAGTAGTTGAGGCCGACGATGCCGCCCATGTCGCGAATGGTGCGGAACTGGTCATCGGTAAGGTTGCGCTTGACGCCGCGGACTGCGCGGGAGTTGGAGTGGCTGGCGACGAAGGGGCGCGTGGCGTGGGCGACAACCTCGTCAAAGCACTCATCGTTGAGGTGGGAGACGTCGAGCACCATGCCGGCGTGCTCCATCTGCGTGAGCGCCTCGATGCCGGCGGCGGTGAGGCCGGCGTGGGTGTCGTGGCCGCTCGCGAGCGGCCCCTGCGCGTTCCAGCTGAGTGATGACATGAGTACGCCCAAGCTCTTGAGCACCTCGATCAGCGCGGGGTCCTCGGCAAAGAACGTGGCGTTTTCGATGGTATGGATGCAGGCGACCTTGCCGTCTTTGAGCGCAGGGCGAATGTCAGCGGCGCTGCGTACGTTGACCATGCTGTCGTGGTTGAGCATTGCCTGGCCGCTCATGTGCGCCATGATCTGCGCCTGGAAGCGCGCGGCGTGAGCGGTGGGAATCTCGTCGGGGACAAACGTGGCGAAGCATTGTGCCCACGGCGTGTTGCCGATCTTTGCGAGCGAGATGGCGCAGGCGTTGCCCTCGATGAGGTCGAAATCTTGCGGATGGGTTTCGTCGCCGGGGAAATAACCGTCGGTGCCGGCGGTAAAGCGCAGGTCGAGATCGAGCGTGGCCCAGCCGATGCGGTCGGCGGTGTCGCAATGTAGGTCAAATACGGGATATGCCATAGTTCCTCCGGTTGCACCGTTTCTTTGCAAACTGTCTTTGAATTGTATGACTAGGGTATAGTTAGCGCCATATGTTCATGGCGGCCCGCGTTGTGCGCCGCCCTTATCACGGAGGTTTCCATGTCCAACCAGGGCAAGAAGGTCAAGACTCATTATCGCGGCACGCTCGACTTTTCGAACGAGGCGCTTCAGGCTGCCGAGAAAGGCTACGAGCGGCTGATGAAAGCCGTCGCTACGCTTCCGAAGCTGAAACCTTCCGCCGTCTCCACCGTCGACGTGTCGGACGTCGAACGGCGCTGCGTGGCTGCGATGGACGACGACCTGAATACGCCGGTGGTGATTTCCGTGCTGTTCGACTGCGTGCGAACGATCAACCAGATTTACGACGGTCACCGGACGATCTCGGAGGCCGATCTGAAAGAGCTCGCGCGCGTCGTGCGGCTGTTCGTGTTCGACATTCTGGGGCTGAGGGACGATTTGGCGGGCGATAACTCGCAGATGCTCGCCTCGGTCGTCGATATGGTGCTCGATATCCGCCAGCAGGCCAAAGCGGCCAAGGATTGGGCAACGTCCGACCGGATCCGCGATGGGCTCGCCTCGGTCGGCATCCGGGTCAAGGATCGCAAGGACGGGTACGACTGGGAAACCGAATAGTTTTGGGACCGACCGATAAAGCCCTTGTCGTCGGAAACGAGCAAGGGCTTTTTATTTGGGGGGATTGTCGGTTTGGCGTCGGGCGGATTTCGGGTTTGGATGGTCGGGG
>UQSB01000081.1 GCA_900543505.1 uncultured Collinsella sp.
GACAACCTCAAGGCTGTCATTCGCATGATGTTGTCGTAGATGTACTGCATCACGCGAATGACAGCCTTGAGGTTGTCCTGCATGTTGGGAACCTCAACGTAAGAGATAGCACCGCCCGGCGAAAGCTGCTGGAACATGCCCTCAAACTTAAGCTTATCGAAGGCATCGATCTCCTCGGACACGTGGACGTGATAGCTGTTGGTAATGTAGCCCTTGTCCGTCACGCCCGGGATAATGCCAAAACGACGCTGCAGGCACTTGGCGAACTTGTAGGTCGTCGACTCCAACGGCGTACCGTACAGCGAGAAATCGATGTCGCTCGCAGCCTTCCACTCGGCGCACTTGTCGTTCATGCGCTGCATGACGGCCATGGCAAACGGCGTGCCTTCCTTCTCGGTGTGGCTGTGGCCCGTCATGTACTTGACGCACTCATACAGGCCAGCATAGCCCAGGCTGATGGTAGAGTATCCGCCCACGAGCAGCTTGTCGATCGTCTCGCCCTTCTTCAGACGAGCGAGGGCGCCGTACTGCCACAAAATCGGTGCAGCGTCAGAAAGCGTGCCCATCAGGCGCTCATGACGGCACAGCAGAGCACGGTGGCACAGCTCAAGGCGCTCGTCGAAGATCTTCCAGAACTTGTCCATGTCCTGATGCGAGCTCAGCGCGACATCGGGCAGGTTGATGGTCACAACACCCTGGTTAAAGCGGCCATAGTACTTAGGTTTGGTCGGGTCATAGTTCAGCGCGTTGGCGACATTGTTAAAGCCGTTGCCCGAGCGGTCGGGCGTCAAGAAGCTGCGGCAACCCATGCAGGTGTAGCAATCGCCGTTGCCGGCGGTCTCGCCCTTAGACAGCTTGAGCTCGCGCATCTTCTTCTCGGAGATGTAGTCGGGCACCATGCGCTTGGCGGTGCACTTGGCAGCCAGCTGGGTCAGGTAGAAGTACGGGGAATTCTCGTGAACGTTATCGTCCTCGAGTACATAGATAAGCTTGGGGAATGCCGGGGTAATCCACACGCCGGCTTCGTTCTTAACGCCCTCGTAGCGCTGACGAAGCGTCTCCTCCACGATCATGGCAAGGTCGTGCTTCTCCTGCGCTGAGCGAGCCTCGTTGAGATACATGAAGACCGTCACGAACGGCGCTTGGCCGTTGGTGGTCATAAGGGTCACGACCTGATACTGAATCGTCTGGACGCCGCGACGGATCTCGTCACGCAGGCGGTCCTCAACAACCTCGCGGACCTTTTCGGGAGATGCGGAAACGCCGAGCTCCTCGAGCTCGCGGGCGACCTCGCCGCGAATCTTTTGACGGCTCACCTCGACGAACGGGGCAAGATGGGTCAGCGAAATCGACTGTCCGCCGTACTGGGAGGAAGCAACCTGGGCGATGATCTGGGTCGCGATGTTGCAGGCGGTCGAGAAGCTGTGCGGCTTCTCAATCAGCGTACCCGAGATAACAGTACCGTTCTGGAGCATATCCTCCAGGTTCACCAGGTCGCAGTTATGCATGTGCTGGGCAAAGTAGTCCGAATCATGGAAGTGGATCAGACCCTCATTGTGAGCATCCACGATCTCCTGGGGCAGCAGCACACGCTGAGTCAGGTCCTTGGAAATCTCGCCGGCCATGTAGTCACGCTGAACGGAATTGACGGTCGGGTTCTTGTTGGAGTTCTCCTGCTTGACCTCTTCGTTGTTGCACTCGATGAGCGACAGAATCTTGTCGTCGGTCGTGTTCTTCTGGCGCTTCAGGCTCTGAACATAGCGATAGATGATGTAATGGCGAGCGACCTCGTAGCAGTCGAGACGCATGATCTCGTCCTCGACCAGATCCTGAATCTCCTCGACCGACACGGTGTGGCCCGCGTTCTCGCATGCCTCGGCGACGTTTTGCGCCGCATAAACCACCTGGCGGTCGGTAAGACGAGAGCCCTCCTCGACCTCCAAGTTGGCGGCGCGAATCGCATTGACGATCTTATCGATGTCAAAGACAACCTCGGTGCCGCTGCGCTTGATGATCTTCATCCTCTTGCCTCTTTCGCGTCGTAGTCTCATTGCGTTTCAGAGCCAAACGATGCCCGGCAGGGCTTGCCCCCGTCTTGCGGCGCCGTCGCGCAATCTGTGTTCTCGATAAACCATAAGCCTCCATGCGGACATTCCCAGGAGCCGATCAAGCGGCTCAAGGACACGTTCAAAAGAGGCAGTTAAGGTCTTCGTTCTCTGTCCGCCATCTATCATACGACAAAGAGGCATCTATATCCTGTATTCTTTTTTTAGGTCAAACACAACATATAGTGTTTCAGCAGGTCAAAGCAATTGGTCATTTTGCAGACGCATTAATTATGAGGGGTTCTTGGCAAGTCGGTAAAACGTTACCAACACGGCTACCTGCATGGCAGTTATAAAACCCCCTTAGTCAAGCCGCTGACAAATCCTACCAAAACCAAGCCGCTCACGCCAAAAGAATCCAAAAGATTATGCTTGACCAACATGTTGCGGTCGTGCCTTGCCGAGCCCCATGTAACCGCGGCACGAATCCTTGAAAGATATGTGTATGCAAACAGAGAAGATGAGAGTTTTCTCGGATGACTACTGAGAAGCATCCCAGAAGATCAAAAAACTCGAAATTTGGTGACGTATTTGGCGACCCATTTGGCGAGCAAAACAAAACAGCCCAGAGGCTAAGCCTCTGGGCTGCGAACATTTGGTGGGCGTTAGAAGATTTGAACTTCTGACCTCTTCCGTGTCAGGGAAGCGCTCTCCCCCTGAGCTAAACGCCCAAATGGAGCGGACAACGGGGCTCGAACCCGCGACCCCAACCTTGGCAAGGTTGTGCTCTACCAACTGAGCCATGTCCGCTTACGAGGATTAATCTTACGTGATACCCGCATCCTATGCAAGAACTTTTTTTTGAAAAGTTTTGCGACGCCCTCGCGAACCTCGCGAAGGCATCAGCCACCACGGAAGGCGCAGGCAAACGCAAACTCGCCGCAAGAGGCCCCTACAACTCAGCGAGCATGATCCAGACAGAGCTGTCCTGTGCGAGCCTGCCATCTGCAAGCGGTGATGAGGTGAGCAGGACCCTGCCCGCCGGCAGCTCCACGGGTGCTGCACCGAAATTCGTCACACACGCCCAGCCGTTGTCGCGGCGATAGGCGATGACGCCGCCCTCAGCGCCCTCGGCACCATCCGCAAGACCGGTGTGCCCGTCAAGATCGAGCCACGCAAGATCGTTGGCGCACCCGCGCAGCTTGCGCCGCAGCCAGAGGGCGTCACGATAGAGCGTAAGCGTCGATGTCGGGTCCGCCTCTTCCCTATCGGCAGCGTAATCGGAAAACCATGCAGGCTGCGGCAGATGGGGTGCCGCATCGGCGTCCGCCGGTGAAAACCCAAACGATCCGCCCTGCGCGGGATCGTCCGCCGCCACCCACGGCAGGGGCACGCGACAGCCGTCGCGCCCCTTCTCGCGCTTCGGTCCGTGCGTATTGGTCGCAGTAGGATCTTCGAGTGCGGCCCACGGGATGTCAGCTACCTCAAAAAGGCCGAGCTCCTCACCCTGATACACGTATGCCGAGCCCGGAAGCGCCAGCTCAAGCAAAAGGGCCGCCCGCGCGCGGCGCTCGCCGAGTTCACGGTCCTCGTCATAAGACGACCCGTCGCGTAAGAGCCAGTCGAGCGCAATCTGGTGGTAGCGCGTCGCCTTGATTTGCGGCAGGGCATAGCGCGTCGCCACGCGCGGCACGTCATGGTTGGAGAGTACCCAGGTCGAGGCAGAATCGGATTCGATAGCCGCCTTCAAGCCCTCCTCGATTGCAGCGTGCATGTCATCATAGGTCCAAGTGGCCTTGGCAAACTCAAAGTTGAATGTCTGGCCAAGCTCGCTGGGACGCGCGTAGAGATACTGGCGCTCGGGCAGCACCCACGCCTCGGCAACAGCGCTGCGCGGCGGATTATAGCGGTCGAACACGCGGCGCCACTCGCGATAGATCTCGTGGACCTCGTTGCGGTCCCACAGCGGATGGGTGCCGTCGTCAACCATGTCATCGCCCTCGGCGAGGTGCCACCGGTCGAGGTCATCGCGGTCGAGGTCCTTGGCGAGACCGTGCGCCACATCAATGCGAAAGCCATCGACGCCTCGATCGCTCCAAAACGCCAGGACGTCGCAAAAGAACGCGCGAACCTCGGGGCATGACCAGTCAAAGTCCGGCTGCTCGGGCGTAAACATGTGCAGATACCACTGACCGTCCGCAACACGCGTCCAGGCAGGGCCTCCAAAGTTGGCATTCCAATTGGTGGGAGGCAGCTCGCCATGCTCGCCGCGACCATCGCGGAAGATATAACGGGCGCGCTCGGGCGATCCGGGGCCGGCGGCAAGAGCGGCTTTGAACCAGGGGTGCTGGTTGGACGAATGGTTGGGTACGATGTCGACGATGACCTTGATGCCGCGCGCGTGAGCCGCGGCGATCATGTCATCGAAGTCGTCAAGCGAGCCGAGACGTTGGTCGACATCGCAGTAGTCCGCCACATCATAGCCGCCATCGACAAGAGGCGATGGGTAAAACGGACTCAGCCAGATGGCCTCGATACCTAGCCGCTCAAGATAGTCCATCTGCTGGGTAACGCCCGCGATATCGCCCAGACCCGAACCAGTCGAATCCTTAAACGAGCGCGGGTAGATCTGATAAATCGCGGCATCGGACATCCATGAGCGCGAAGAGGACTTTTCTGTAGCCATGGGATGAATCTCCCTTGCAACGAGGTTTTGCGAGATGCCCACGATGATACGCCCAAAGCTGACATTCACGGCAATCAACGCCGCAGCCACGCCCCAAACGCTCGCCCCCTCTCGGGCTCGAGCCTCCTGGGACGAATCGATCGATTAGTGAAAAGAACGGAAGACTTACTCCCCCGGCCACGACAGCGAGCGGGCTCCGGGTGCCCCAGGTTGCCGCGAAAGAGGAGGGAAGCGTACTTTATGTACGCGACCGACGATTGAGGGGCAAGATGGGGTGCCCGGGACCCGCGCAGCGTCAACAAAAAACGCGGTTCGTTAGAACCGCGTAAGATAGTTGGAGCGGACAACGGGGCGTCCGCGTATCCGCTTCGCGGATCCGCACCGGCTTCGGCCGCCTGCCGGCGCCCTCGCCAGCTCGCTACAAACGCTCCGCGTTTGCTTAACGCTCGCTCCCTCTCGGGTTCGAGCCCATGCGATGGATACAAAAAAGCCCGACTACCGTGGTAGTCGGGCTGTTGCGTTTGGAGCGGACAACGGGGCTCGAACCCGCG
>UQSB01000082.1 GCA_900543505.1 uncultured Collinsella sp.
GGCGGCTGATCCGGTCCGACCGGGCCGCGCGGCAAGGAGATATATTGCCAGACCGGAGGGGCGCCGGGGGCGGGAATCTGGGTGTACACATTTCCTACACAATTTGGGATCCGACTAACGTTTGCCAGCCGTTAACTACCGCTCACCGAGCATCTCTTTATATAAGGCAGTCTCATGGTTAAAGCGGATACGTTCCCCTAGCTAAAGCACAGCCAGCATCGAGCAACTCATCACGTTCTTCCACCGAGAACCCCTCGGCGTAGACGCGCACCACTGGTTCGGTCCCGCTAGGACGGACCAGCAGCCACGTGTCATCCTCGAATGCTAAACGCAAGCCATCCATATGACTAACGTTTTGCGGCACCTTGCCACAAATCGACTTGGGGTTTACGCCCGGCAGCAGGGTTCGTAACGTTTCGGCATCTTCGGCCTCAAGGCGCAAATCGCGTCGACCGTAACTCGTCTTACCAAAACTGTCCTCGAGTTGGTCGACCAGAACGCCCAAAGGCGCGTCCGTCTTTGCCATAAGCTCACACAGAATCAGACAGGCGAGGATTCCATCGCGCTCGGGCATATGCGCGGCGATGCCGATACCACCGGCTTCCTCGCCGCCTATGAGGACGCCACCCTTCTTCATCTCCGCCGCTATATATTTGAAACCGACTGGTTTGACGGTCACGCGGCAGCCAAGCGCCTCGGCAATGCGACGCACGAGCGTCGAGCATGAAAGATTGACGACGACGCGCCCCTCCAAATTACGAAATTGAACCAAGTCGCCCAAAACGAGCGCCATGATCTGATGCGGATGTATATATCTGCCGCGCTCGTCAACCGCGCCGATACGGTCGGCGTCGCCGTCGGTCACCAGGCCAGCGCAAGCTCCGTCCTCGATAACCGTATGCTCGCAAGCGTCCACCCAAGGCTCAACGGGGTCGGGGCAGATATCTTCTTGGTCAGGCGCCTGCCCGGCGTGAATCTCGTGCACCTCAACGCCAAGCTCGCGCAGCAAGTCGGCTAGATAGCCCTGGGCTGCGCCGCCCATGGGATCGACAACCACGCGCAGGTGCGCGGCGCGGATGGCTTCGCCATCGACAAACGATGCCACCGCCTGCATATAGTCAGGAATGATATCCGCGGTGCGATATTGCCCCTCGATCTCCATTGGCTCGGGAGCCATGGTCTCTTCGAGCTCTTCGATGACATCCTGGTTGGCGGTTGAGCCGTCACCCATGCGAATCTTGAGGCACAGATAACCCTGCGGATGATGGGACCCCGTCACCATGAGTGCGCCGCACGCCTCACCGTCATAAGCCGCCGCCCACGTAAGGGCAGGGGTCGGAACAGGTCGCGAAGCGAGCACGGTGTCCAGCCCGTGCGCTGCTAGCACGCCCGCCGCAAGCTCAGCGAACTCGCGCGCCAGGGGCCGGGTGTCGAACCCTATATATACCGTTTTGCCCGGATTGGTCTTTTGCCACAACTCGCCGACGGCATCGGCGATACGGGCAACGTTATCGGCAGTGAAGTCCTCATCGACGCGAGCGCGCCAACCGTCAGTTCCAAAATGAATTATCGCGCACACGCGCAGACACCTCGCAGTGTTTGGATCATGGTACGCATGGGGTATACCCGCAACATGCACTCGGCAATCTGCCGGCACCAGCATTCACCATTTGGGCAAATGCTGCCGAGGACATGCAGGCAATAAAAAAAACCGCCCCGTATGGAGCGGTTTTGCCCTTTATATATCGAGCGCCTCGGCCATCGCTGCCGTAGTGATTGCCGTGGTTCCACAGCAACTGCCCACCATTGCGGCACCGGCATGTCTCCATTCGATGCATGCGCGCGCGAAAGCTTCAGGGTTCTCGTGCCATACGGGGCCATCCTGAGTCTGGACCGGATCGCCTACGTTGGGACGCACCGTGACGGGAGTAGTCGCCGATGCAACCATCCTGGGCACCGCCGCATTCGCGGCCGCAAGCGAACAGCAATTAACACCAACCGAGTTTGCGCCGTGTTTTTCGGCGTACAAAACGGCTGCCTCGATGTTGAGGCCATCGCCCAGCAGGTCGCCTTTATCGTCAACGACAAAACTCACCAGGACAGGCATGCCGTCGGCGGCATCTCGGGCGCCGGCAAGCATGGGCTGCAGATTACGGATAGACGTCACCGTCTCGATCAGCAGACCATCAACACCAGCATTGAGCAAGGCGTGCGCCTGTTCGCGCGCAATGCCTCGGATCTCACGAAACTCGGCAGAGTCCTCGGCAAACCACTCAATACCGATCGGACCCATCGAGCCCAGCAGCAGCTGAGGGTGCGCCTGGCGGGCATCGTCGACGGCCCCGCGATTGACCTCCGCCACGGACGGCGCAATCTGGTCGTGCTTGAGGGCATAGCTTGATGCCTGAAAGGTATTGGTAATGAGTACCTGCGCGCCGGCGGCGACATACAAGCGATGGATACGAGAAACGGTCTGCGGCTCTGCCAGATTCCAAAACGCCGGTGGAATATCGGCGGCATCGTACTCACTCAACAGAACACTGCCCATGGGGCCCTGCGCCAACAAGGTCTCGCTCGACAAGCGGCGCGTAAGTTCCTCGGCACCAAAGCGGTTGTAATAACTCGTATCCATACATATCCCGCTATTCCTCGACGCTGATTCCCTGTTTTTCGAGATAGGCGAGCCAGCGGTTCATCGTGTCCTCGGATAGCGCATGCTCCATCATGCAGGCCTCGGAATCGGCTCGCTCAAATTCGACACCGAGCTCCTGAACCAAAAACGTGCGGACGAGGCGATGACGGTACCAGATAGCCGTGCCAACCTCGCGGCCGCGATCGGTCAGGACTACCTTGCCGTAGTGCGATTGCTCGACAAGCTCGGATGCCTTGAGCGCCGAAACCGCTTTATTGACCGATGCCTTGGAGACGCCAAGGCGCTGCGCGATGTCGACCGATCGCACGCCGTTGGTTTCCCCCTCTTCGCTTTCAATGCGAACCATGCACTCCAAGTAGTCTTCGTTCGCCACCGTCAGATGTAGTTCGCGCGAGCTATTTGTCGTATCCATGATCTTCCGTCCCTTCTGCATTCAATGGCTGATTCTACCCCATCCAAGCGTCGCGGTATGCCGTGGCATACCGTGCTAGAGTTCTTGTTGCACACGACGACCAAGATTGGAGCGGTCTTTATGGAAAACACCACCACGAACCCCGATGTCCTCGAACGCTTTTTGCGCTACGTCCAGATCAACACGCAGTCCGAGGATGCAAACTGCGACCAGGTACCTTCGAGCACCGTTCAGTTTGACCTTGCCAACGTGCTGGCTGAAGAGCTGCGCGAGCTTGGTGCGGAAGATGCCCACGTGACCGAGCACGCCTATGTTTGCGCGCATATCCCCGCAAGTGCGGGCGCTGAGGACAAGCCCGCCCTGGGCCTGATCGCCCATCTCGACACCACCGAAGTTGCACCGGGCGCCGGCGTGAAGCCGCACATCGTACACTACGAAGGCGGCGACCTGGTCTGCGGCACGGTTGACGGTAAGCCCGTTGCCATGAGTACCGCCAAGCTTCCCGCCCTGAATGACCTCGCGGGTGAGGACCTGGTCTGCAGCGATGGCACCACGCTGCTGGGCGCGGACGACAAGGCAGGCGTCGCCGAGATCATGTCACTTGTCGCGCGTATCGCTCAGGACCCTTCTCTGCCCCATCCCGCACTCGGCATTTGCTTCTGCCCTGACGAGGAGATCGGCCACGGAGCCGAGCTGCTGGATATCGATACCTTTGGCTGCAAGTACGCCTACACGGTCGACGGCGGCCCCATCGGCGAGCTGGAGTGGGAGTGCTTTAACGCCGCCGAGGCGACTGTCTGCTTTGAGGGCCAGTCCATCCACCCGGGCGACGCTAAGGGCCGTATGGTCAACGCAGGCAATCTGTTCTGCGACTTCAACGCGTTGCTCCCCTACGTGCAGCGTCCGGAGTATACGGAAGGCTACGAGGGCTTTTATCACCTTGAGGGTGTATCTGCGACCGTCGATCACGCCACAGCGCGCTATATCGTCCGCGACCATGACGCCGCCAAGTTCCAGCAGAAACTCGACCTTATTGATGCCGCCGCCTCGATGCTCAACCAGCGTCTGGGTGAGGAGCGCGTGACAGTCGAGATTAAGCAGCAGTATCGAAATATGGCCGAGATCGTTTGTGACTTTCCCGAGCTTATTGATGTTGCCAAGGAAGCCTACCTTGCCTGCGGCGTTGAGCCCCAAGTGCTGCCGATTCGCGGCGGCACCGACGGCGCGCAGCTGTCGTTCCGCGGTCTGCCCTGCCCCAACCTTTCCACCGGCGGCTATTGCTACCACGGCGTCAACGAATTCGTCCCGGTCAGTTCGCTCGTCAAGATGACCGACGTGCTCCAGGAGCTCGTCGCCCGCTTTGCATAAGCCTGGCTGCACAAGCCTAAAAGACAAACCGCCCCGTCCTCTACAGAGGACGGGGCGGTTTTTGTACAGGGAGTGTCCCTAACTGCCGGCAGAAAAGGAACGTCCCCAAGTGCCGCAAAATGACGAGATCCACTCTCGCTTTGTGGGTAGTCATTGGGG
>UQSB01000083.1 GCA_900543505.1 uncultured Collinsella sp.
AGTAGACACCAGCAACGGGATCTTCACTCGGGTCATCCGGATCGGGCAGCGAGGCGTCGATGTTCATCTCCTTGATAGCGTTCTGCTCGTCATCGTTTTTCATCCACGCGATCAGGCGGCCCTCTTCGGCACCGCGCTCAACGGCGCTGACAAGCTTCGTAACATCGACATCGCCGATACCGCCAAGGATCTTGTCGAAGGCAGCGCTGGCGACGGATGCAAAGATGCCGTCAGACTCCTCGACCGGATAGTTCCAGTACACATCGTGCATGAGGACCTTTGCGGCGTTGGTGCCGTCGACAACCGTTCCGTCGGGCAGCGAGACATTACCGACGAGGCCCAGCAGATACTGTAGGAACACCGGGTCGATACCCACGACGCCGTCAACGTCCTGCCCATACTGGGACTTCCACAGCGCGGCGACACGCTGCGAGTTGCGGGGCCAATCGGGCGAATACGCGTTACCAGAGTTGTACAGGTTACTGTGGTCGCCAAACAGTGCCTCGTCCTCTTCGTCGACGCTCTCAACCGCCTCGTCTTTGCCAAGCGCAATACATGGAACAAACTCGCCAATCGACATCTGGCCGTCGGTGACCGAAATCAGGCCCTGCGAACCGCCAAAGCCGCCGCAGGCACGAATCTCGACGTTGTTCATGGCGTACATAAGGTAGTTGCGCGTCTGGCCGTTGGCGCCGAGCATCTGCGGAAGGACGGGGGCGACCTTCTCCGCCGCGTCAACCGCGCCGTTGAGGGTGGCAAAGCCGTCCTTGGCCTTATCGACCAGCTCGGTCACCTGGGAAATATGAGTATCGCCAATGCCCTGGACCTTCTCGTTGGCGCTCTTGAACACCTTTGAGCTATCGGAAAGCGAATCGGCAACGGCCTGCAGCGCGGACACGTTAATCATGCCGTCCTGAAACAACTTGCCGGGCGTGGCCTGCGAAAGGTTGTCGGCCATGGGAACCAGCGCGTTGCTCGAGACATCGGACAGGGCGTCGATCATGGTGCGGGCCGCATTGATGTCGCCGCCATACACCGGAATAAACGAAGCCGCCGTCCACAGCGGGCTCGAGGTCTCCGCCTTCATGCTGTCGCAGAGCTCATCGATCTTCTTCGCGTCGTCAGGCAGCGTCGAAAAATCGCCCGACGTGACCTTGTCCTTAAGGCCACCGACGATCTCGACAGCCTCCTTCGCTTCGCTCTTTACGGTCTTTGCCGAGTTAAGCAGCATAAAGCCGCTTGCGCCAAGCGCAACGAGAAGCACCGCGACCACAGCGGCAACAATGGCGCCGGTGTGACGCTTTTTGCGCTCGCCCTTGCGATGGCGATGACGGACCAGACCGTCAGAGGTCGAACTCGACGAAGCGTCGCTACCGTAGTTCAAGCCAAAATCGTAATAATCTTCCTTGGAACCCGAGCCCGCAAACTCGGCACCGCTATCATCCAGGCGGGCGAACGTGCCAGTCTCGGAGGCACCGGTGTAAATCGTACCAAGGTTACCCGTAAGCCCCGCGCCACCGGCAGAGGGAGTATTGTTGGCGGCCTTGCCGGCATTAACGTTGCCGGCGGCATTTGCGGCGTTGGCAGCACCTGCGTTGTTCGCAGGTACCGAAGGAGCCCCGCTCGGCTGCGACGCGGAGGTTGCACCGCCCGCAAAGACATTCCCTCTTGCACGGCCGGTCTTTTTTGCCTTTTGAGACTGCTCGTACAGAGCGGTAAACATCGCCGTCTCGCCCGGGGACACGCGCTTACCGGAACCGCCCTGTCCAGCGCCGCCCGGCGTGCCGGCCTTACCAGCCCCGTTCGGACGCGGCGGAACTGCAGGACGGCCGCTATCGCTGCCCTTAAAGTGATTACCAGCCATAAAGAAATCCTCGCAATTGAGTCGCAATGAAAAAGTCCATAACGTTACTAGTTTATGGCATTTTGAGCATCGACAGCTAAACTCCAGACACGGACATCAATTGGCGAAAATGCGGCACAACACCTTTTCCGTCCTGGCGGCGGCGCCAGCTACACCGTCAAAAACACCATCGCGATAATCATGGCAAAGCCCGCCAGGTCGGTGGGCAAAAACACCGTTCCCAGCATAAGGGCGCTGGTGATGGTGGCCGAAACCGGCTCCATGGTTCCAAGGAGGCTCGCGCGCACCGAGCCAATCTCCTTAACGCCCTGCATGTAGAACATATAGGCGAAGAACGACCCCACCACAATAAATATCGCGAGCGCGCCGACACCCGAGGGGCCGAGCACCGGCATATGCGCCCACGGCTGGGTAAAGATACTCATCACGATTCCCGCCGAAAGCATGGCCGAGCCCGTGACGACCGGGCTACCGTATTTGTTGAGGATTCCGGCAGGGATGATTGCTATGCAGGCACCGCCCACTGCGCACAAAAGGCCCGCGAGCAGGCCCATCGGCGAGATGCTGAGCGTACTGGGGTCGCCGCCCGTGGCGATCAAAAACGTTCCGCCCAATGCGAGCAAAATGCCAAGAGCCTCGCGCGTGCGCGGCAGTCGATGCGCGGTGACGCAGGCATACCCCATGACGACCACCAGCTGCAGGCACTGGAAGACGGTCGCGGTGCCCGCGTTGGTCAGGCGCACGGCTGACAGATAGCAAAGCTGGTTGAACAGCAGGCCAAAGATCGTAAATAGGATGAGCTGCTTGCGATCGGCAGGGGTGGTCCACAGCCTGACCAGGCGGTCGCGATCTTTTCTGAGCACGACGAACATAAAGAGCAGGCCAGCGATAACTTGGCGCACGCTCATCAGCCAAAATGTCTCGATATGGCACACGTCAAAGAGGTAGCTGGCACTGGTGCCAGAAAAACCCCAAAACGTACCGCCGGCAAACGCGGCGAGCGTGCCCAGGGCCATCTTGCGCGTCTGGGCATCGTTGAGGCGGTCGCGCCATGCGCGGCGGGTGCTGCGGCTCAGCTCGTCAGTTCCCTCGGGCACGACAAAATCGGCCGCCGCCGTCATCGGCACCGAAGCCTTTTTACGTGCACGCTGCGCTGTGCGCTCCTGTTCCATTCCACTCCCCAGAAATCAATTGGCAACAAAGCGCTCAAACTGTAGCACGAATATTGATACGGAAATGCGGGCGATTCGGAACATCTACGAGCATCCAAATTGCAGGGACGAAAGGCACCGAAGAGCTATGCCGAGCGGTTGGAATCGTCTGGGGCGCCGGGGTCGGCCTCCGCGCTTCCCTGGGCATCCTCACCGTCGACCTGCTCCTTGGCGCCGTCCTGGCTCTCCTGCTCGCGGCGGCGCTTTTCGCGAATCTGCTCCACGGCCGCGCGCAAGGCAGCCTCGTCTTCAGCGCGCGCCACCTCTTGCGCGGTCTTGACCATATGGCGAATTTCGAGCACCAGCAGCACGATCAGCGGCACCACGATAAACGGAAAGAACAGCAGCGGATTGGTGAGCAGCGACACCACAACGCCCAGGCCTGCCGAGACAAAGACCACGCGGCCCACCACGTCGGCGGCGGGCACGGGTGCGGCGTCCTCGACCGGATTGGCGTCACCCTTGGTGTGGTAGACCGGCGAGCCGTCGGACGCGGCCTCCACGGATACGATGCGGTGCGTGTTGAGCGAACCCTCCAGCACGTCATCGGACGAATGGAAGGTGATGATATCGCCCACCTGGTAGGCCTGGCTGTTGTCGGTATCGACGACGATAAACGAGTGCACGGGAATCGCCGGCTCCATCGAGCCGGTCAGCGTACGCATAAAGCCGTAGCCCATGATGGTGGGGATCTCGCCGGCGGGCGTGAACACCGTGCGCAGCAGCACCACAAAGGCGACGAGGATCACCACGGTCGCTAACACGTTGATCACGCGGAGCACGTGCTTCATCACTTGCCGTCGTCCTTTGCGGAAGTCTCGGGGTCGGCAGCGACCTCGGCCTCGGTGGCATCCGCCGCAGAAGCGCCATCCTCGTCAGGCGCGGTGGCCACACCCTCGCCAGCCTCGCCGCGCAAGCGAGCCAGCAGATAGCGCGACAGGCTGTTGCCCTCGGCGCGGCGCTCGGCACGCTCACGGTTGCGCTCGGCCCGCTCCAGCTCTTGCGCCAGCGCGTCCAGGCGCTGCTGCATCTCCGCGCGAGCAGCTTCGACCTCGCGCTCGCAAGCGGCACGGACGGCGGCGACCTCCTGCTCGATGCGCTCCCCCGCCTCGAGCTCGGCCGCGGCAATGCGTGCATCGGCGTCGGCACGGGCC
>UQSB01000084.1 GCA_900543505.1 uncultured Collinsella sp.
AGAAGCCCTCGCCGCACGAAGTGCGCAGCGAGGGCTTCTTGCATGTCCGAGGACGCGCCGGGAAGTAAACATGCGGCGGGTCCGGACGGCGACTACAGGGCTATCGATTACCCCGTGTTTTGCAATCCTGCCGAGACGCCGGTCACAGTCGAAAGAATCAGGCTCATGTACTCGGCCTTCTTCTCCTCGGCCATCTCGTCCTGGTTCATACGCACCTCGCGAAGGGCGCGGACCTGTGCGATGGACAGGGCGTCGACATAGGGGTTGCGCACGCGGACAGCGCAGCCAAGCACGCGGCGGCGCTGTAGCGGCCACTCGTCACCGACGATGGCAAGGACCCACTTACGGGTAAGCTGCATCTCGGTGAAGACCTTCTCGGACAGATCCTGGCGATCGCCCAGGTGCAGGTACATCTTGGCAATGCGCTGGTCGGTCTTGGCGATCGACATCTCGATGTTGTCGATAAAGGTGCGGAAGAACGGCCACTCCTGGTAGGCAGCCTTGAGCTGATCAAGGTCGCCAAGCTGCTCGCAGGCAGTACCCAGGCCGTACCAAGCGGCCAGATTGATGCGCGCCTGGCTCCAGCTGAAGATCCACGGAATGGTACGCAGGTCGTCGAGCGACTTGGCACCCAGACCGCGCTTGGCCGGGCGCGACCCGATCGGCAGCAGACCGACCTCGGTCAGCGGCGTCACGGTCGAGAACCACGGTGTAAAGTCCTCGGTGTTCAGCAGGTCCAGATAGCGCTCATGGCTTGCGGCGTTAAGCTTCTCGGCCATATCCCAGAACTTCTGCGTGGTCTCGGTGTTAGTCTTCTCGACACTCGGGGCCGACTGCAAAAGCGTTGCGGCGGCAACGGACTCAACATGGCGCTGGGCCAGCGTGCGGTTGCCGTAACGGGCAAAGATGACCTCGCCCTGCTCGGTGAGCTTAAAGAAGCAGTTGACCGAACCCTTGGGCTGAGCCAGCACGGCCTTGTTGGCCGGGCCGCCGCCACGGCCCACGGCGCCGCCGCGACCGTGCATGAGCACCAGGTCGATATCGTTCTTCTCTGCCCACTTGGCGATGCGCTCCTGCGCGGAGTGCAGCGCGAGCATGGCCGTGGTAGGACCGGCATCCTTGGAGGAGTCGGAGTAGCCCAGCATGACCTCCATGCGGCGGTCGGTCTGGGCAAGGCGCTTTTGCACCACGGGCAGCGCAAGCATCTGGTCGAGCACGTCGACGCAGCCCTCGAGGTCCTCGAGCTGCTCGAACAGCGGGATCACGTCGAGCTCGGGGACATCCTCCTCGTGTGCAAAGGACAGGTGGGCAAGCTCAAAGACGTCGGCCACATGCTGGGCGCTCTTGGTAAACGAGATGATGTAGCGGTGCGCCATCTTCTTGCCGTAGCGCTTCTGGATGGAGCCGATAGCACGGAAGGTATCGATGACCTCACGTGTCATGGGCTGCAGGTCGCCATGGATACCGTTCTCGTGGATATCCTTGAGGGCGCGGGCGTGCACCACAGAGTGCTGACGGAACTCCATCTCGACCATATGGAAGCCGAAGGACTCGACCTGCCAGATGATGGTCTGGACCGGGCCGTAGGCAGCACGGACGGCACCGCAGGCGGCCAGTGAGCGCTGGACGACGCGCAGGTCCTCCAGGAACTCATCGGCGCTGTGGTACATGGTGTCGGTGATGCGACGGACGGTGGCGTTGAGTCGGTCTGCCATGACGAGCATGACGGCGCGATGCGGCTCGTGCTCGGAGATCAGCTCGGCGCGTGCCGTGTACTGGGTGCTCATCTCGACCTGATGGTTCCACAGGTTGATGAGCTCGGCAGACGGCTTGCTGTAGGTGGCCTCGAGCGTGAGGTTGCGGCCGCCCTTGCCGAGGCAGGCGACGAGCTCGATCTCGTGCTTGAGCACCTGACTCTGCGGCGGCATCGGGATTCGGGCGCATTCGCCGTCGGCCACGGGGACCACCGTGTAGCAGTCCTTCATGAAGTAGAAGGGCGTGTCTTTCGTCGCGGCGCCCGGTTCGGCGTAGTTCCTGGCGATGCCGAAGACGCGGCGGATCGGGAAGTAGGAGTAGGTTTCGTCCTGAACGGGCACGACGGCCTGCTGGGGCGGGGCAAAGACAAAAGACATGAAGGGCCTCCGGAAAGGAGATGGAAAAATCATCGAGGGAAATATAGCAAATGCTTCGCCTCGGGCGCGAGCGGGTGCGCGCAGGAGGCGTCAGGGCTCGTCGATGCCCGCGATGCGGTTGGCGAGCATGGCGACGGCGGCCGCATAGAAGTAGCTGCGGTTGTAACGCAGGACCGAGGAGAAGTTGCGGGTGCCGATGTACCACTTCGTGGTGCGCCGGCCCTTTTCGTCGAGCTGCGGCAGGTCGACGAGTAGGACGGGCTCGTCGTCGAGGAGCGGGAAGTGCTCTCCCGTGTCGACGCCCGCCTTGCGCAGTCCCTCGACGGTGGCGTGTGCGGCGATGCCGCCCGAGCCCGTCGCGTCGAAGATCTCGGCGTCGGCCCTGACGGGGTAGAGGAGTCCGCGGCCCGCGACCCAGCCGTGGGCTGTGAGGAATCTGGCGACGGAGGCGATGGCGTCGGGTTCGCTCTCGACCATGTCGATCCTGCCGTCCTTGTCGCCGTCGGCGCCCCAGCGGTCGAGCGAGCTCGGCATGAACTGACCGTAGCCGATGGCGCCCGCGAAGCTACCGAGCACGGTGACGGGCTGGACTTCCTGACGCCAGCAGAACTCGAGGAAGTGCGCGAGCTCCTCCTTGAAGAAGGCGGCGCGGCGCGTGTAGTCGAAGGAGAGCGTCATCAGGCTGTCGAGCACGCGGTAGCGGCCCATGTTGCGGCCGTAGAAGGTCTCGACGCCGATGACGGCGGTGATGACGTAGCGGGAGACGCCGCTCTTCATTTCAATTTCGTCGAAGATGGCGGCGTTGCGCTCGATGAACTCGCGCCCGCGCAGGATGCGTTCCTGCGTGAGGAAGCCGCGTGCGTAGGCGAGGTAGTTCCTGAAGGGCGACTTGACGACGTCGGAGCCGGGCTTTCTGATGCCGGGCTTGGGCGTCATCAGGCGCTCGGCCGTTTCCGAGTAGCGGGCGACGGCCACCTCGTCCTTGAGCCACTCGAGCGGAATTCCGTGCTTTTCCGAGATCTGGCCCAGAAATTCGACGACGTCGGGCCGGGCGAGATAGCAGGATGCGGAGGGCGAGACGGTCGACTGGGGCGCCTTCGCCGTATTGGCGGGCGCATCCGCGGCGAGCGCGCAGGCGCAGGCCGCCATGCAGGCGGCG
>UQSB01000085.1 GCA_900543505.1 uncultured Collinsella sp.
GCTCGCCCTCGATGAGGATCTCGCCCGAGTCGATGGTTTCCAGGCGATTGATGGTGCGGCACATGGTCGACTTGCCCGAGCCCGAGGGGCCGATCACCACGACGACTTCGCCGCGGTCGACCGAGAGATTGATGTCGTTGAGAACGTGCAGGTCGCCGTAGTGCTTATCGACGTGCCTGAGCTCGATCAGCGGCTGATTGCCGGTAGAAGAAGTGCTCTGTGCCATGGTGCTCGGCTCCTTATGACTCGAAATGGTAAAAGCGTTAGCGGATGATCGTCGCGCCGGTCTTGTGCGAAACGTAGACAGCGGCCTTGTTGATCGCGACGTTGATGAGGATGTAGATGACCGCGATAACTAGGTAGACCGACACGAGGGCGTCGTAGTTGGTAATGAGCACGCGGGCATTTTGCATGAGGTCGGGGTAGCTCACCACATAGGCGACGGTGGTGTCTTTGACGACGACCACGAGCTGCGAAATCAACGACGGAATGATAAACCGAATCGCCTGGGGCAATACGATTTTAAAGGTGATTTTGGCCTTGGAGAGACCGAGCGCCTGGGCTGCCTCGACCTGACCACGCGGCACGGCGTTGACGCCGGCGCGGAAGATCTCGGCAAGTACGCCGGCTGCAGCGAGCGCGACGGGAAGCGTGAGCATCCAAAACGACGGCAGTGAAATCTTGTACTGAGGCAGCACCAAAAAGAAGAAGTAGATGAACAGCAGGCTCGGCACGCCACGGAAGAAATCGGTGAGCACGCGGCAGACCAGCTGCAGCGGCTTGATGTCGCTGGTACGGCCGAGCATGAGGGCCAAGCCCAGCACCAGTGCGATGGCGCCGGCGGTGAGCGCGACCTTAACGGTGCCCTCAAAGCCGGCAAGCAAAAACTTCCAGGTGGTGAGGTGCGTAAAGAAGTACCAGTAATGGACCGAAAGCTGGCCGGTCACATAAAAGCGCTGCAGTACCAGAGCGATGAGCGCGGCCACGACAACAAGTGAGATGGCGGTGCCGACGCGAATCTTGGCGCGCATCTTGGGGCCGGGAGCCTCGTAGAGCGCATCGCGCATGGTGAGCGCGGAGGTGGAGTGCTTGCTCATCGGAGGATCCTCACCTTCTTATCGATATAGTTGCCAATGTGGCTCACCACAAAGGCCGTGCCCAGGTAGCCGAGCGCCGAGATAAAGAACGCGGCGACGCCGCCGAGCGAGCGCGTGTTGATGTAGCTCACCACGCCGGTGAGCTCCTGCGGTTTAAGCGGCACCTGACTGCCGAGCGCGGTGGTGAGCATGACGGCGATAAAGAGGTTGGTCATGGGCAGCACGCTCGAGCGCAGCGCCTGCGGAATCACGATCTTGGCGAGGATACGGCTGAAGCTCATGCCCAGCGAGCGGGCGGCTTCCACCTGGCCGACACCGACGGTGTTGATGCCGCTCATAAAGTTCTCGGAGCCAAAGGCAGAACCCAAGAGCACTGTGGCGACGATGACGCAGGTGCGGTAGGGCAGGACGACCTTGAGCGGCGGCAGCGCGTAGACGACGATAATGAGCAGCGCGATGCCGGGGATGTTACGGAAGACCTGGACATACAGGTCGCCAAAGACGCGCAGCGGCTTGAGCGGCGACACGCGCATCACGGTGACGGCGACGGCCAGCACCATGGCGATGGCAAACGACTCAAGCGTCATGCCCCAGGTTGCTAGCAGCGCGTCGATATAGTTCTGGCCATAGAGCGACCAGAGCTCGGAGAGACTCATGCGGACCTCCCGCCGGTAAGGAAAGGGGCTCCCGTGTGTACGGAAGCCCCGACAACTCAGTGAGGAAACAGTTTAGCGCAATAAAGCGCATCGTGCGTTTCCGTATGGTTTCGTAGCGGCCGTTACTAGGCTCGCTGCCTAGGCGCCGATCTCGGGCAGCTCGGGAACATTGGTGTCGCCCGTACGGTCGCCAATGCAGATCTGCCACAGCTCGGTCCAGGTGCCGTCGTCCTCGATCTTCTTAAGGAAGTCGTTGACAAAGGCGACGCCGTCGGAATCGAGCGGCAGGCCGATACCATAGGGCTCCTTGCTGCCGAAGGGCTTGCCGGCGATCTTGTACTTACCGGGCTCGCGGACCAGGGCGCTCTGCTGCATGTTGTTATCGATGACGTAGGCGTCAACGCGGCCCTGCTGGAGTGCCTGGCGGGCCTCCTCGTCGGTCTTGAACTCCTGCTGGCTGGCCTTGGGGGCGAACTCCTCCAGGATGGCGGGGCCGTTGGAGCCGGACTGGACGGCGACGTTCTTGTCGGCCAGGTCGTCGACGCTCTTGATGTC